>JAJKHX010000442.1 GCA_021154785.1 Nocardiopsis sp. | reverse complement strand
TTCATTTGCGGACCACCTGCTCGAGCTGTGGCCGTCCGCTGGCCAGAGTGTGCACCACGATTTTGTCCTCCTCGGGATCGCTGTCCGCCACGAATGTGCCGGGAGTCGCCGAGACGGTCAGGATCGCCAGCGCGTGCCGGGCGGCGGCGACGTCCGGCGGCTCGCCCGCGGGCATCGGGTATTCCTGCATGCCGCCTGGCTCCTCGCGGGTGACCAGCCGCCGGATCGTGACCGCCAGCAGGCGGCCCGCGTCGGCCGGCACGGCCACCAGGAAGGGCAGCAGCCATGTCGCCCAGCGCGGCCGGGGCCGCCAGCGGCTGCCCACGGCCTTGCGCCCGGCCCGCGCGGCGACGGCGCAGGGCAGTCCGCAGATGGCCGAGGCGATGAGTTCCTGGGGCGGGACGGAGGACAGGGTCAGCGCCCAGATCGCCACCGCCGCCGCCCACCACCACAAGATCTCGGCGCCCGCGCCCGCGGCCCGGCCCCACCGCGACCGCGTCAGATCGCCCCACGATGATTCCGGCATGGGGCCGGCCCTACCCGGGCTACCGGCAGTTACGCCGCCGGACGGATAAATGCTAGGCCACGGGCGCCCCGGCTGGTCCAGGTGAGGTCACACGCCGCTCGGGCCGAAGGCAAACGCCTCGGTCGCGCGGTCCAGCAGGCCCAGGACGGGACCGGCCACGGCGGCTGCCAACGGCGAGGCCGGCATGTCCGGATGCGGCCGGGTCGGCACCAGGAACTGCCTTCCGGCCAGCTTGGCGCCGATCTCCTCGAGCACCTGGCTGGGAAGACTCCGGCTCATCCGGCCCAGGAGATGACTTTCCAGGCCGATATGGCCCTCGACCCCCGCCAGGATCCGGTCGATCACCTGGTTAGCATCGGGGTCACGCTCGCTGAGCCAGCGGAACTTGACGAAACGCTCCTCGACATGCCGCTTCCCGCCCCGCGCCGCGCGGGATATGACGTCGCCGTCCGGCCACTCCCGGCGCAGCACCGGCCACAGGTACCGCTCCTTCATCCGCTCGTGGACGACGAAACAACGGCGCAGCTCATTCATCAGCCCCTGCAGCCGTCGCAGGTCAGGTCCGGTCGCGTCCAGGCTTATCCGGGGCAGGCTCTCGACCTCGCGCACCAGCCGGAGCAGCTCGTCATGCTGGCGCGACAGTACGGTCACCGCGTTCTCCACCCCCTGTCACTGCCCAGGTAACTGCGTTTCATCCGGCAATCCCGGAAGCCGCCGCAACTGGCCCGCGGGCGCGGGCGCCTGCCGTGCGGGGGCGCCGTCTGCCTGGCCCCGGCAATGTGCGGTCCGGTCGGCACCGGTTACTGATAGGAGATCATGGAAAGCTTCGGGGTCCTGGCCATGGTCTGCCGCGGGTCCAGCATCGGGTGGTCCTTGACGTAGAAGTCCTTCCACCCGAAGAACACTCCGGCCGGGGCCGCCCTGGTGACGGCGGCCCAGGTCTGCTGCTTGACCGCCGGCGCGCCCTGCCCGTCCATATGGAACAAGATGGCCAGGTCGTCATGGGAGGTATCGAGCTGCCGTTCGCCGGAGATCATCGACAGCCGGAACTGGTGCAGTACGAGGAGCTTCTGCGGCAGCCGGTACCGGGCGGTGAGGCCGGCCAGCCAGCGGACGACGCTGTTCACCTCGCTGACGCGCACGCTGCCTATCTGCTGCAGCGGCCGCTGCCCCGGCTGCAGTTTCCACTCCGCGTCCAGGGCCAGCCCCACGCCGGGCAGCTCCAGCAGCGACTGGTACTTCCTGGCCTGGGCGAGCAGGCCGGCCCGGCCGGGCTGCAGGTCGAGGATGACATACATCCCGGCGGCCGTCGCCCGGCGGACCCAGGGCCGCAGCTCAGCCACCGGGGTCGCGTAGGAGTAGTCGCCATCCGGACCGGGGCTGGCCTCGGCGACGGTGGCGATGATCTCGAAGGCAGGCACGACCGGGACGCGGCTCAGCGCCCGGTACGGCGCGGCGGCCTGCCGGGCCCGGGCGATGCTCGCGGGCAGCTTCTGGTGACCCAGGACCCCGAGCGCCGGAGCGCCGGGATGACCGTACAGCGCGACCAGCAGGCGGCCGGGGAACAAGACCTGCCCGCCACCGGGCAGCTGGACCCCGGTCCGGGCGACCGCGATCCGGGACGCCAGCAGGCTGGTCGGCCCGAAGCCGGTCCCGACGGCGAGCACCTGCCGCGGCTGGGCGGCCCGAAGCGCGGCGATGGCGGCCGGGTCGCCGCGCGGATCGCCGTTGTGCACGCTGATCACCCGTGCTCCCGCCGCCCGCGCGCTGGTGACCGCCGCCAGCGTCGCGGCGTCGGGGGTTCCGGAGCGCACCAGCAGCAACACGTGGCTGAGCGCGGGCATGGCTGCCTTGGTGCGAGGCAGCTTCGCCGGGTCGGTTACCACGCGGATACCTGGCAGCTGAGCCGCCAGCACCTTCCGGGCGACCCCGGCCGCGAGCACCGCCCGCGGATGAAGCGCGCTGATCCGCGCCCGCAGCATGGCGTCGGCCGAGGCTGCCGTTGCTGCCGTCCCCCCGTTTGTCCCGCCCCCGGTCAGCAACAGCGGCGCGTGCGCCCGCAGGGCCGAGGTGGCCGCCGCCGCCAGCCTGGCGGGCTGTCCCGGACGGACGACGACGACCACCGGCGCGGAGGCGAACAACGCGCTGGCCGCGCTCTGGGCGACTTGGTCGGGAGCGCCTGCCAGCACTGAGGTCACGGCCGCCGGCTGGCGGGTATGCGCTGCGGGCAAGACCTGAGCACCCTGCTCGCGCCCGGCCGGGACAGCAGCGGTGCAGGACAGGGTGCTGACGGCCACCGCGGCTGACGCGGCGAGCACCGCCGCGACGCGCAGCGCCCGGGGGCGGTTTCCGCCGGGCATCAGGCACGGCATATGTGTGATCCATCCGTCCGGGCCCCGGCCGTACGGCCGGGAACCGGTGTTTCGGGGTCCGATGCGCTCAGCCGACAATACCGGCCAGCATGCCCAGTTTGCCTGATTTGCGGCAACCCGTCGTGTCGGCCTCCGGCCGCGTCCAGGGTGATGCTGCGGTAGACAGGATAAATCGTGTAACGATATAGTAGATCTCAGTCGCCAGGGGTTCAGGCGGGGAGAGTTTAGGTCCAGCTCGGTCGGGGCGCCGATGGAGCCCGCCAGGATCGGGCGCTGGAGAGCCTGGATCCTGGCGTTCCAGCCGTTCCAGGCGGCGTTCCACGGCCTCGAGCCGGCGAGCCAGGCCTTCCGTCGGTACGTCATTCATCCGTCGAGATGACGTCAATACGATTCATCACCCGCCGGACGCTCACGGTGGCGCGCCGCGTGGATGGAGGTCAGCGCGGGTGCGCGGGCCACCGTCACTACCCCGGCAACCAGGGCTGCCAGCCCTCCGGCTTGCAGCGCGATCATCCCGGGTGAGGCTGGCACCTTCTCCCGGAACACGACGATGCCCAGCACCATGCCGCACACCGGCTCGGCGGCGGTGATGGCGGGCAGAGAGGCGTGCAGCGGCGCGGCACTGAACGCGTTCTGCATCAGCCACAACCCGGCCACGCTGGCCGTGACCAGGCTGTAGACGGGCCAGCTGGCTAGCACCGCGGCGGATCTGGTGCAGGCCGCCCAGGGCGTCGACCGTGCGCCGCGTCAGCGCATCCTGGACTCCGAACGCCAGCCCGGCTCCGGTCCCGGCCAGCACGGCCCGCGCCCGCCCGGGACGGCGGCGGCCGATCACCGCTAGGCCGGCCGCCAGTACGGTGACGATTCCGCCGCAATAGGGCCAGTACCGCGGCGAGCCTATGACGTCGTGCTTTGAGGCGACGGACTGCGCCACCGCCAGCGCGATGACCCCGGCCAGCAGGACGAGTGCCCCGGCGATCTCGCTGGCCTGCAGCCGCTGCCCGGACAGCGGCCAGGCCAGGCTGAGAGCCACCAGCAGGTTGGTGGCCAGCAGTGGCTCGGAGACGGCCAGGATGATGTGACCGATCACCCAGGCCGATAGCAATTGCCCGCAGATCATCGTGCCGACGCCTGCCAGCCAGCGTGGCTGGCGCAGCAGGTCGGCCACCAGTCGCAGGCGCAGGAACTCGTCGGCGGGGACCCGTTGCGCGGCGCCCTGCTGGAGCACGAAACTCGTGCCCAGCAGCGCGGCCGCCACGACGCCGAGCACGTATTCCATGTCGCTCCGCTTTACCTCATCGGCTGAACCAGGTGCATGGAAAGGCGGCCCGCCACGGGCTGCCTCACTCCGTGATCATGAGCTGTCGGCCATGCCTGCGGCCGCTTCTGCCAGGTGCCTTACCCTAGGAGCGGTCAACTATGTCGTGAAACGACTAAATCTTATCGCAATACGATATTTTTCTCATACCTGCCGCATTGACCTGTGTTGAGCGGGCAGTGGCACGCCGCCGACGAGGGAGGACGCATGGAATCTCGCTGTCGCGACTGATGCCGGGTCATCATCTGGAACGCCGCGGGACCGAGCTGACCATGCTCGTCGTGCTGGCCGCGGTGCTGCAAATGGCGGCCGGGGTCGGCCTGGCGTATGTGGCCGGCCTCTCTAGCGTGCGCGTCGTGCTCGGCGACTTCCACTGGGTCTGGCTCCTGGCCCTCACCGGTGCCCTCGGGCTTTCCTTCGTCGGCTACTACTGGGCCTACAAGGGCATCTTCACCGTCGCGGGCGGCCCGACGCTGAAAGGATCGCAGATGCGCACGGTGGTGACCGTCGGCTTCGGCGGTTTCCTGGCGCACGGCGGCGGAGCGCTTGACCGGTACGCCCTGGAAGCCGCGGGCACGGATCAGCGTGAGGCCAAGGTCCGGGTTTCCGGCCTGGCCGGCCTGGAGCACGGGATCCTCGCCCTAGGCGGCTGCGGTGCGGCGATAGCGGTGCTGGTTTCCGGCCTGTCCCAGCCGCCACCCGACTTCACGCTTCCGTGGGCCGTCCTGCCGGTGCCCGGCTTCCTGGTCGCGTTCTGGCTCGCCGAACGGGACCGGGACCGGTTCAGGAACCAGCCGGGCTGGCGCGGGTCGCTGGGCAACTTCCTGGAGTCGATCCACCTGATCCGGGAGTTGTTCGTCCAGCCGCGGCGATGGTGGCCGGCGCTGCTCGGCATGGCGCTGTTCTGGGCCGCCGACGCCTTCGCCGCGTGGGCCGGGCTGGCGGCGTTCGGGTATCAGATGAGCGCGGCTCCGCTGATCGTCGGATTCGCCACCGGCATGGTGTTCACCCGGCGCACCGGGCCATTGGCCGGCGCTGGGATCCTGGCCCTGTGCCTGCCGCTGACCATCTGGGCCAGCGGAGCACCGCTCGCGGTGGCGGTCGTGGGGATCTTCGCCTACCGGGTGCTCGCGCTCTGGCTGCCGATGCCGCCCTCGCTCGCCCTATTGCCCGCCATGCGGAAGATGGGCGAGCATGAGGTTCCGCAGGCGGAGGGGAAGGCCGAGCCGCCCGACGAGCCCGGGCTGCGCCGCAGCGCCTGAGCCGGGTACCTCAGGCTGCGTGCCGGCCGCGGGATTCCTCGCCCTGCTCGGCGGGGTCATCGATGGCGCGGACCGACGCGCTGGCGGTGGCCACGTCCCGGGGATAGGTGCGCAGGGCCGCCAGGGACAGCAGCCCGGCGATGACCAGCGGGATGAGGAAGACGAGGAAGGCGTATTCGAGGCCGGCCGCGTTTCCCGCCTGGCCGTTCCCGCCCCCGCCGTCCCCGCCGGCGGCGGCCGAGCCGGGACCGCCGAAGACATACTGCGACACGTAGCCGAACAGCAGCGGCGCCGCCGACTCTCCGATCGACCGCAGCACGGTGCGCACGGCCTCGGCGCGGCCCCACAGCCGCGGGTGCATGATGTCCAGCCGGGCCGCGTCCAGCGGCGGGTTCGGCGCTGCCAGCAGGAACGCGCCCAAGATGAGCAGCGGCAGCGCGACGGCGACCGCCGTCGTCGCGATGGCCGGGGCCAGTACCAGGGGCAGCGCCAGGAGGCACACAGCCGGCACCAGGACCCGGGCGCGGATATGACCGCGGCGCAGCAGTCCGTCGGCGACCCGGCCGCCGGCGAACACCCCGGCCACCGCGCCGGCGCCGATCACCACGATCAGGGAGGTGGCGACGGGCTTGCTGAGCCCGTAGTGACCGGTGGCGAAGATGATGGCGAATGAGCGCAGCCCGGCGAAGAAGAAATAGCCGAGCGCGGATGTCATGATGATCACCACGTTCGTCCGCACCCGCAGCACGTAGCGTACCGCCCACCACCACGGGCGGCTGGTCGGGTCTTCCCGGAGCACGAGCTCGCGCCGCGGCTCCACTTCGGCCTGCCGCACCGCCCGTTCGGCCGCTCCCGGCTTCTCCGCCCTGGCCTGGCCGCCTGCGTTAGCGGCGGCGCCGTCGCGCCCGCCCGGCTCGACGTCCCGCTCGTCCTTGATCTCTTCCTGGCCGGCCGCGATGCGGCTGGAGCCGCCGCGGGCGGGCTCGGGCAGCCGCCACACCACCCAGGCCAGGGCCAGGCTCGGTATGGCCAGCCACCAGAACGCCACCCGCCACGTGGTCAGGCTGGACAGGTCGCCGGAGACCAGGTAGCCGAACCCGCTGCCCACGAGGTCGCCGCCCAGGATCAGGCCGTACATCCGGCCGCGGTCGGCGGGAGGGAAGTAGTCGCCGGTCAGCGAGGCCAGCGTCGGCCCCGTCACCGCGGTCGCCGCGCCGAGCCCGACCCGCGCCAGCAGCAGCCACAGATAGGAGGTCGCGGCCCCGGATACGACCGTGGCCGCCGCCCACACCACGATGCTGCCGCCGAGCAGCCGGGTGCGCCGGGTGCGGTCGGCGAGGATCCCGGCCGGGATGGTGAACACCGCCCCGACCAGGCCGACAACCGACAGCAGCACCCCGATCTGGGTGTTACCGACATTGAAAGCCCGTTCCAGGTTGCCGGTGGTTGACGATATCGTCCCGGTGTCGGCGCCCGACAGGCCGAGCACGGCGGCCAGGGTTAGCACCACCCGCAGCCGGGCCGGGCCGTCGGCCGCGTGCAGGGCCACGTGGCGGGCCCGGCGGGCGGCGCGCCGGGCGGCCGGGACGGCCTGTCCGGGCATTAGCGCTTCCCCTCGCGGACCGGGCGCTGTTCCTCCTGATGCTGCCCCGATTTCTGATGCTGGCCGGATTCTTGATCCTGCCCGGATTCGTCTGACAGCAGCGGCGAGCGGGCCAGCGCGACTACGGCCGCCGCCATGGCCAGGCCGCTGACTCCGGCCAGGGCGATGTACCAGCCACCCCGCACGCGCTCGCCGAAGACGAGCACGCCCCACAGAATCGACACGATCGGGTCGGACAGGGTCAGGCCGGGCTGCGCGGCGATCAGCCGGCCCGCGTTCATCGCCGACTGGACCAGGAACATGCCCAGCCCGCCCGCCGCGATCATGCCGTAGAGCTGCCAGCTGGTGAAAAGGGCAGTCATCCCCTCCGAGAACGTCATGGTCATGCCCTTCATCAGGGCCGCGGTCAGGCCGAACGCCGCGCCGGCCGCGACCGCCAGCACGGCCACCTGCCCCGCGCTGCCCTGCCCGCTCGGCCGTCCGTGTCCCGCCGGGCCGCGCCGCCCCCACATCACCAGGGCGCCCACGGCGGCCAGGTTGATGCCGATGCCGGCCACCCAGGCGTACCAGCGCACGCCCTGCGGCCGCCCGGCGGATGGAGACAGGAAATACAGCATGCCGGCCAGCCCGGCCGTCATCACTGTCGCCGAGCCCCACTCCCGGCGGTGCATCCTGGTCCCGAAGACCCGGGAGGCCAGGATCAGCGTCGCGGGAAGCTCGAGCACCAGGATCGGTTCCACCACCGACAGCTGCCCGTCGCCCAGCGCGGTCGCCTGGAGCAGGAAGCCGGCGATCACGGCCAGGATCCCGCCGAACCAGACCGGCTCGTGCGCCAGGCTCCAGATCAGCTTCAGGCTCATGTTGTCCTGCTGGGGCGCCCGGCGGTTGGCCTTGCGCTGCAGCACCGAGGACGTGGCGTTGGCGCACGCCGCGAGTACGGCCAGCAGATAGGTGAGCATGCGCGTCTCCTTCGTGACCCGCCGCGCGAGGGTCCACAGCGGCGATGCCGTCCCGCACTACCCAAATGTCGTAATACGATACATATGACGGGAGGTTACTATCACGGGCCGCAACGATCCCCGGGGCCAGCGCCCGTTAGGAGACGTCTAGGTCAGGGCGTCCCGGCCTAGAAGGACGCGCCGCCCGTGACGGGGGAGCCGTCAGCGGCGCCGGGACACGGCCGCGCCTGCCGCCGCCCCGGCCAGGGCCACCGCGGCCAGCGCCGCGC
>JAJKHX010000441.1 GCA_021154785.1 Nocardiopsis sp. | reverse complement strand
AGGGGTGCTGGAGGGAGCGGGGGTTCCGGTGCTGGAGCGAGTGCCGGCGGCGGTGGGTTGGTGGCGGCGGGCTAGCCAGATGCCGGTGACCCAGAGAGCGGCGAAGATCACGCCGAGGGCGTACATGGCGTTCACCACTACGCCGGACGCGATGACCAGGACCTGCAGCACGGTGCCGGCCAGCACCGCCCAGCCCATCCGCGGACGGCCGACCACGCCGCCGATCAGGACGGCGCAGACCGCCAGGGCGCCGCCGATCCCGCCGGCCAGGCCGTGGTTGGCGTGCTCGAGGACGATGGCGACCGGGATGGCCAGGCCGATGACGATCGCCTCGAAGATCAGGACGGTGCCGCAGAGCTGCCTGAGCCCCTTGCCCTCGAGCGGGATGTCCATCATGAGAGCTCCGCGGCGGTGAACGAGTGACGGGAGGGCTGGCTGGCCGGCGGCTCGGCCGGCAGCTGGCCGCCGGATGGGCCGAGCAGCCGGCGAGCGTCGCCCGCGGTGATGACCGATCCGGTGATCAGCACGCCGCCGCTGCCCGGACCAGATTCCCCGGCGGCCTCGTCGGCCTGGTCGGCCAGCGCGACCGCGGCCTCGATCGCGTCGTCGAGCCGGGCGGCTTCGGTGACGCGGTCCTCGCCGAAGATCTCGGCGGCCAGCTCGGCGGTCTCGCCCGGAGCCATCGACCGCTCGGAGGAGTTCCGGGTCACCACGATCTCGTCGAGGGCCGGCTCGAGCTCGGCGAGTATGCCGGCCACGTCCTTGTCCCCGCTAGCCGCGAAGACGCCGGTCAGGTGATCGAAGTTAAAGGACTCTTGCAGTCCGGCGACGGTCGCGGCCATCCCGGCCGGGTTGTGCGCGGCGTCGATGATGATGGTGGGGCTGCGCCGGATGATCTCGAGCCGGCCGGGCGAGGTGACCTTGGCGAACGCCTCCCGCACCAGGTCGGGGTCGAGGCCAGCCTGGCCGTTGGCGTCCTCGCCCGACACCCCGGCGAAAGCCTCGACGGCAGCCAGCGCACAGGCCGCGTTGCCCGCCTGGTACGACCCGAACAGCGGCAGGAAGACGTCCTCGTAGGTACCGCGCAGGCCGCGCAGTCCCAGCCGCTGACCGCCTAGCGCCTGCTCGTCGCTCAGTACCCCGAACTCCACGCCCTCGCGCGCCACCGTGGCGCCCGCCTCGACCGAGTGCCGCAGCAGCACCTCGGCGGCGGCCACCGGCTGCTGGGCCAGGATCGCGGTCGCGCCCGGCTTGATGATGCCGGCCTTCTCCGCCGCGATCTCCTCGACCGTGTCGCCGAGCAGCCTGGTGTGGTCGATCGAGATCGGGGTGATGACCGCCACCACGCCGTCCGCGACGTTGGTGCAGTCCAGCCTGCCGCCCTCGCCGACCTCGAGGACGACCACGTCGACGGGGGTATCGGCGAAGATCGCGAAGGCCATCCCGGTGAGCACCTCGAAGAAGGACATCGCGGCCGGATGGCGCTCGTCCACCAGGTCGACGTACGGCTTGATCTCCTCGTAGGCCTCGACGAACCGCTCGGCCGAGACCGGTGCGCCGTCGACGACGATCCGCTCCCTGATCGAGACCAGGTGCGGGCTGGTGAACCGCCCCGTGCGCAGCCCGCGGCCGCGCAGCAGCGCGTCGGTCATCCGCGCGGTCGACGTCTTGCCGTTGGTCCCGGTGATGTGGATGACCGGGCACGCGCGCTGCGGGTCGCCGAGCAACCCGACTAGTTCGGCCATCCGGTCCAGGGCAAGGTCAACGGAATGCTCAGGCCGCCGCGAGATGATCTCCCGCTCGACCTCGAGCATCCGCGCATCAATATCCACCGTGCCAGCCTACTGGGCAGGCGACAGGGCGTCAGATCGAGGCGAGGCGCTGCTCGAGGCGGGCGATGTCGGCCTGGGCGGTTTCGAGGCGCTGGCGGGTCTTGTCGACGATGGCGGCGGGGGCCCGGGCGGTGAAGTCGGAGTTGGCCAGCTTGCGTTCCGCCTGCCCGGCCTCGGCCCGGGCCGCGGCGAGGTCCTTCTCCATCCGCCGCCGCTCGGCCGCGACGTCGATGACCCCGGCCACGTCGAGCTCGGCCGTGATGCCCTCGACCTCGATCGACGCCGACGGGGTGAAGCCGTCCGCGGGCGGGCCGAGCCGCAGCAGCGACCGGATCTGCTCTTCGTGCCCGGCCAGCGTGCTGTCCTCGATGCCGGCCAGCCGGGCCGCCACCCGCTGACCCGGCCGCAGGCCCTGATCCGACCGGAACCGGCGGATCTCGGTCACCAGCCGCATCACCGAGGAGATCTCCGCCTCGGCCTGCGGGTCGGGCAGGGAGAACGCCGGCCACGGCGCCACCATGACCGACTCCTCGCCGGTCAGCGCGGTCCACAGCTCCTCGGTGACGAACGGCATGACCGGGTGCAGCAGCCGCAGCAGCTGGTCGAGCACCAGGCCGAGCACCTGCCGGGTGGTCCGCGCCACGGCCTCGTCACCGGAGGCCAGCGGGACCTTGGCCAGCTCCAGGTACCAGTCGCAGACCTCGTCCCAGGCAAAGTGGTACAGCGTGTCGCAGACCTTGGCGAACTCGAACGCCTCGAACAGCTGGTCCGTCTCGGCGATCACCGCCGACAGCCGGGACAAGATCCACCGGTCCGGCACCGAGAGCGCGGCCGGATCGAGGGCGGCGGCCGGCCGCCGGGCGCCGTTCAGCAGGGCGAACCGGACCGCGTTCCAGAGCTTGTTGCAGAAGTTGCGGGAACCGGCGGCCCACTCCTCGCTGATGGCGATGTCACCGCCAGGGTTGGCCCCGCGGGCCAGGGTGAACCTGGTGGCGTCGGCGCCGAACCGGTCCACCCAGTCCAGCGGGTCCACGGTGTTCCCCCGCGACTTCGACATCTTCTTGCCGAACTGGTCCCGGACCAGGCCGTGCAGTCCCACCACCCGGAACGGCACCGCGTCCGCGGGGGCCTGCCCGCGCATCGCGTACAGGCCGAACATCATCATCCGGGCGACCCAGAAGAACAGGATGTCGTAGCCGGTGACCAGCACGCTGGTCGGGTAGAAGGTGCGCAGGTCGGCCGTGTTCTCCGGCCAGCCCAGGGTCGAGAACGGCCACAGCGCCGAGGAGAACCAGGTGTCGAGCACGTCGGAATCCTGACGCCAGCCGGCCGGGGGCTGCTCGCCGGGACCGACGCAGACCACCTCGTCGTTCGGTCCGTAGTAAACCGGGATCCGGTGGCCCCACCACAGCTGGCGGCTGATGCACCAGTCGTGCATGTCGTCGACCCAGCCGAAGTACCTGGCGTTCATCTCCGGCGGGTGCAGCCGGACGCGCCCGTCCCGGACGGCGTCGCCGGCCGCCTTGGCGAGCGGCCCGACGCGGACGAACCACTGCAGCGACTGGCGCGGCTCGACCGTGGTACCGCACCGGCTGCAATGGCCGACCGAGTGCACGTACGGGCGCTTCTCGGCCACGATCCGGCCGTCCTCGCGCAGCGCGCGGACCACGGCGGGCCGGGCCTCGAACCGGTCCAGGCCCTGGAACGGGCCGTGCGCGGTGACCACGCCGTGCTCGTCCAGGATGGTGAGACCGGGCAGGTCGTGGCGACGGCCGATCTCGAAGTCGTTGGGGTCGTGGGCCGGGGTCACCTTGACCGCGCCGGTACCGAACGCCGGGTCGACGTGCTCGTCGGCGACGATCGGGATGCGCCGGCCGGTCAGCGGCAGTTCCACCGTCTTCCCGACCAGGTGCGTATAGCGCGCGTCGTCGGGGTGCACCGCCACGGCGGTGTCGCCGAGCATGGTCTCGGCCCGGGTGGTGGCGACCACGATGGATTCGTCCCCGTCGCCGTAGCGGATCGAGACGAGCTCGCCGTCGTCGTCGCTGTGCTCGACCTCGATGTCGGACAGCGCGGTCAGGCAGCGCGGGCACCAGTTGATGATGCGCTCGGCCCGGTAGATCAGGCCGTCGTCGAAGAGCCGCTTGAAGATCGTCTGCACCGCGCGGGACAGGCCCTCGTCCATGGTGAACCGCTCGCGGGACCAGTCCACGCTGTCGCCCAGCCGCCGCATCTGGCCGAGGATCTTGCCGCCGGACTCGGCCTTCCACTGCCAGACCCGCTCGACGAAGGCCTCCCGGCCCAGGTCGTGACGGCTCAGGCCCTCCTTGGCCAGTTCCCGCTCCACCACGTTCTGGGTGGCGATCCCGGCGTGGTCCATGCCGGGCAGCCACAGGGCGTTGTAGCCCTGCATCCGGCGCCGCCGGACCAGCGCGTCCATCAGCGTGTGGTCGAGCGCGTGGCCGATGTGCAGGGAACCGGTGACGTTCGGCGGGGGGATGACGATGGAGAAAGCGGGGGCGCCGGACGTCGCGTCCGCGGCGAAGTAACCTGCCTTCTCCCAGCGCTCGTAGCGCGGCCCCTCCACTTCGGAGGGCGCGTACTGGGACGGCAGCTCGATGGGCTCGGCGGTACTCACGACAGGTGAGTCTACGGCCTGCGGAGCGCTGGGCTAGCCGGGTTGGTCAGCCCTTGACCTCCACTACCGACCGGACCTTGAGGGCGAGATCAGAGGCACCGGCTTGCTTGCCCGGCCCGCCGTTCTTGATGAACTCCACGATGCCGAAGGTGGTTTTGGTGACCCACACGCACTCGCTGGCCTCAGTGTCGAGCGCGGTGTTGTAACCGCACGCCATCTGGCCGCCGTGCGGGCCGGGCGCCACTGTCCGCGAGGACTTCAGGTGCCCGCGCACGATCTTGATCACCGCGGCCGGGTCATAGGTGCCGTCATAGCCGATGAAGATCAGGCCGTTGTAGGTCTTTGACCGGTAGGCGCTGCTCCCCCCGGTGTCGTAGATGGCGGACACCGACTTGCCCGGCTTGCCCGCCTTCGTGCCCTTCAGGGCGGACGCGACCGTGCCCGTCTGCTTGGCCGCGTCGGGCTCGATCGCCTTCGTGGCCGCCTTGTTGAGCGGGAACGCGCCCACCTTGGAGGCCTGGGTGAGGATGTAGCTGCCGGCCGCGGCCGGGCCGCCGGCGGCGCCGGTGCCCGGTGAGGACGAAGTGGCGCCCGGCGTGCCGCTGTTGCCCTTGGTCAGGTGGAGGACCAGAAACACGATCGCCACCACGCCTACGACGGCGGCGCTCAGGTACAGGACCATCTTCGTCCCGCCGAGGCGCTGCGACGACCGGCCGCCGCCCCGGGACGAGCCCGGACGCGACCGCGGCCCGGAGCCGGGCGCGGCGGGGTCGCCGTCGTCGTCGTAGCCGGGCAGGCTGGGCAAGCCGGGCGCCCCGGGGGCCTCAAAGCCCTGCTGGCCGTACGCGTCCTGGCCGTAGCCCGGCGGTGAGTAGGCGTCCGTCCCGGCGACTGCCAGTCCGGCGCCCGCTGATCCGGCGCCGGGCGCGCCGTAACTGTTCTGGAGGGCGCCGGGCGCGCCGTAGCCGTTCTGGACGGCGCCGGGCGCGCCGTAACCGTTCTGGTCATAGCCATCCTGGCCGTAGCCCGGCGGCGGGTAGCCGTTCTGGCTGTAACCGTTCTGGGCATACCCGTTCTCGGCGTAGCCGTTCTGGTCCTGGCCGTAGCCCGGCTGCTGAGTAGCGTACGCCTGGGTAGCGCCGTCCTGGCTGGGTCCGGGCGAGCCGAAACCGTTCTGCCCGAAACCGCCGCCGAAGGCATTCTGCGGGTAGTCGGAGGGCTCGGCCCCCGGCTGCTGATACGCCTCGGCCTGGTAATCCTGACCTGCCCGGGCCTGGCTGGGCCGGCCCAGCGGGCCGGCCTGACCGGGCTGGACCCCCGGGCCACCGAAGGCCCCTTGAGCCCCGGAGGCCCCATAGCCCCCGTTGGCACCGAAGCCGCTCGGCGGAGTGCTGCCCGGGCCGGAATCCTGCCCGTATCCCGGGTGGTCTTCGTAGCCCGGCTGGTCACCGTGACCGGTTTGGTTACTGTAACCGGACTGGTCACCATAACCCGGATTGTCACCGTAGCCCGGCTGGTCGTTATAGCCCCGATGATCGCCGTAGCCGGGCTGGCCGTAGCCGGCCTGGCCGTAACCCGGCTGCTCGAAGCCGCCCTGGCCATAGCCCGGCTGGCCGTAGCCGCTCTGGCCGTAGCCGCTCTGGCCGTAGCCGCTCTGGCCGTAGCCCTGGTCCTGGCTCTCCTGGGCATGCGGGGTGAAGGTGGGCTGACCGTATTCCTGCGGCGGTGACCCGTAGGCCGCCGGCTCGCCCTGGCCCGGCGTCCCCGGCCGCGCTCCGTAACCTGCCTGGTCACCGTAACCTGCCTGGTCGCCGTAACCCGACCAGCCCGGACGAGCGGGCTCATCCGTCCCGTGCTGGCGGTAAGCCCCGGTACCGCCTTCGCCGTAGCCGCCGGACTCCCGCGGCCCGGAGCCCGGCAGTCCCGGACTGGACGGGGACGGCGAGGCGGACGGACCGGGCGGAAGGGATGCGGCCGCACGCCGCGGGCCGGTACTGAACGCGCTCTGCGCACCCGTGCTCAGCGGATCCTGGGTCATCGACCCGAGCGGACGCTGGGGACTGGACTGGTATCCGGGCTGGGGGGAGGCGAACGGGCCGGGTGCGGTCAGCGGGTCTATCTCGCTGCGCCCCGAGCCGGCCGCGCGGCGGGGACCGGAGGCGTGGCCGCCCGGCGGGCTCCCGCCGAAGCCCGGCGAGCCGCCGCCGTAACCGCCCGGGGAACCCGGGCCGGAGCCGGGCGGCTGGCTGGTCGACGGACCGTAACCCGATACCGGATCGTAGACCGGTGGCTGCCCGAAGCCCGAATCCTGCCCGTAGCCGGTTCCCCGATCGAATACGCTCGCCGCCTGGTCATGGTTCTGCGCCTGCTCGTAGCCGGGCAGGGCCCGGCGCCCGGCGCGCATCCTGCCCTCGTCGCCGCGCCCGGCGTGATGACCGCCGGCCGGCTCGCCCTGCTGGTAGTCCTGCTCGCCGGGCCCGCCGGCTTCGTCGGGCTCCGGGCGTGAATCCCAGTTACCCGTGGGGGCGTCCCAACTACTCATCTGCGCTCGATTCCCCGTCGCTATGGAAGACGGCTGCCTTGTCAGCGTCCGAGATCCTGGCGTGAGCGGGAACCCCGCCAGATACGGCAATATGCAGTGAGGCTACATGCGAATAACGATCATCATAGGCAATACGCCCAAAGTTGGCGGCGGCCGGACCGGTCCTTTACGGTGTGAATCCACAGGCCAACTGCCAGTACTCGAACACCCCTACTATTGCCCGGCCCAGCGGCCTCGCGCGGCGGGTACCGGTACGCCCGGTGACCGGACCCGCGAGCCGACGGGCCTGGGGTCTTCGGGGATCCGGCCTGCGTCAGGCGGATTTCTCCCGTGGCGTGCGCCGGGTGACATCCCGGGGAACGATCGTCGGGTTGACGTTCTCGAGTACGGCCTCGCGCGTGATCACGACGCGCTCGACGTCCTTGCGGCTCGGCACCTCGTACATCACCGACTGCAGCACCTCTTCCAGGATCGCGCGCAGGCCGCGCGCGCCGGTGCCGCGGAGGTTCGCCTGGTCGGCGATGGCCTCGAGCGAGTCGGGGCTGAACTCCAGGTCCACGCCGTCCAGTTCGAACAGCCGCCGGTACTGCTTCACCAGCGCGTTCCGCGGCTCGGTCAGGATCTGGATGAGCGCTTCCCGGTCCAGGTTGTGCACGCTGGTGATGACCGGGAGCCGGCCGACGAACTCCGGGATCATCCCGAACTTCAGCAGGTCCTCCGGCATGACCTCGCCGAACTGGTCGGTGTTGTTCACGCTCCGGACACGGAGCTTGGCGTTGAAGCCGATCCCGTTGTGACCCGAGCGCTGCTCGATGATCTTCTCCAGGCCCGCGAAGGCGCCGCCGCAGATGAACAGCACGTTCGTGGTGTCGATCTGGATGAACTCCTGGTGCGGGTGCTTGCGCCCGCCCTGCGGCGGCACCGAGGCGGTGGTGCCCTCAAGGATCTTCAGCAGCGCCTGCTGCACGCCCTCGCCCGAGACGTCGCGGGTGATCGAGGGGTTTTCGCTCTTCCGCGCGATCTTGTCGATCTCATCGATGTAGATGATGCCGGTCTCGGCCTTCTTGACGTCGTAATCCGCCGCCTGGATCAGCTTGAGCAGGATGTTCTCGACGTCCTCGCCGACGTAGCCCGCCTCGGTCAGGGCGGTCGCGTCGGCGATCGCGAATGGCACGTTGAGCAGCCGGGCCAGCGTCTGGGCGAGCAGCGT
>JAJKHX010000440.1 GCA_021154785.1 Nocardiopsis sp. | reverse complement strand
CGGGCATCAACCTCCAGGACTACGATCCCGCCCGGCACCGCATCGTGAGCATGGCGAGCTGCACCACCAACGCCCTGGCGCCCGTGGTCAAGGTGCTGCGGGAAACGGTGGGGATCCGGGACGGGTTCTTCACGACCGTGCACGCCTTCACCAACACCCAGTCGCTGACCGATCAGCCGATGAAGGAACGCCGCGACTCCTGGGCCGCCACCGAGAACATCATCCCGTCGTCGTCGGGGGCGGCCAAGGCACTGAAATTCATCTGGCCCGACCTGCAGGTGACCGGCAAGGCCTACCGGGTACCGGTCCGTACCGGCAGCATCGTCGAGCTGACCGCGCGAGTCAGCCGGGGAACATCCGCAGTCGAGATCAACGACGCGTTCACCGCCGCCGCCAGCGACGGCCCGCTGGCGGGCATTCTCGGAGTGCTGCCCGGCGAATGGGCATCTTCCCGCATCGTCGGCGATACCCATTCGTCGATCATCGACCTGCCGCTCACCGCGGTCAGCGACGCAGACCTGGTGACCGTCGCAGCCTGGTATGACAACGAGTTCGGGTACGCCACCCGGCTGGCGGAAACGGCCGCCGCTCTAGCTCACGGCTGATCCGCAGGCAGTGTCCGCAGCATCAGGGCACCCGCCGGGCCGAACCCGGCCCGTTCGTAAAACGGGATGGATCTCTCGGCCGGGCTCAGCATCACCCGCGCGAAGCCGTTCTCGTCTGCGTAGTCAAGCGCTGCCCGGACGAGCCGGCTGCCGATGCCCCTATTGCGGAATGCCGCGAGTACGAACACGTTGCCGAGGTATCCCCAGCGGCTTAGCGCCCGCCCCGGGCGTGGCATCCGCTCGAAGATGGCCAGGTTCATCATGCCGGCCGGGCGATCACCTTCCTCGGCCAGCCACATAATCCGGCGTGACAACTCCCGCGCGAACCAGGCGGCCAGGTTCTCGTCGTAGTCCGGATCTGCGATGTCCCCGTGCTCTTCTCGGGTCCACTCGCGACGCAGTCGGACGATCGCGGCCAGATCGGCGTGTCCGGCCCGGCGGATCAAGGCGTCAGTCATAGCGCACAACGTATGTGCCCGACGGCCACGGCCCTTTCCGCCGAGGCGCTCCTCTATGGTGGACCGATGGCGTCGGTCAGGCAGTTCCAGGTCACCTTCGACTGCGCGGAACCCGAGCGCGTCGCCCGGTTCTGGTGCGAGGTGCTGGGGTACGTCGTACCGCCTGCTCCGGAGGGATTTGCTTCCTGGGACGATTTCAATCGCTCGCTGCCGCCTGAGGATCAGGGGTCGTGGTTCGCCTGCACCGATCCCTCGGGTGCGGGTCCGCGGCTGTTCTTCCAGCGGGTTCCCGAAAGCAAGGTCGTCAAGAACCGGGTGCATCTCGACGTGCGGGTCGGCACCGGGCTGGCGGGGGAGGAGCGGCTGGCCGTGCTCGAGGCCGAATGCGCGCGGCTGGTCGCGCTGGGCGCGGTCCGCGTGCGGCTGCTGCTGGCCGATGACGACAACGAGTCGTGCCTGGTGATGCAGGACATCGAGGGCAACGAGTTCTGCCTCGACTGAGTAGCCGCAGATTGCCTCATCGCCGCGATCGCAACGCGAATCCGCGGCGGCTGGGTGTCAGCGCTGCGTACCTGACGGCGAGCCAGCGGCCGAGCAGCAAGGCGGCACCAGCGGCGGCGATCGCGGTGGCCATGGTAATCCGCGTCACGACCATGCTGGGGGTGTAGCAGCCGTAGGCCAAGGCGACGTAGCAGTTCGGCGTCTGCCAGGTGTGCCACCAGACCGCGACCAGGTAAGCCGCGCCGAGCCCGCAGGCCGCTAGGCCCGCCAGCAGCCAGGCCGTCGACACGGCCCGGTTGAGGCGCCCGGCTGAGCGCAGCTTCCTGGCCACCAGCGCGGGCGGACCGAACCGGCTGACCGCCTCCTGCTCGGCCTGGTCTTCCGGCAGCCCCCGGGTCATGGCGTCGGCTGCCACTGCGCGCAGGTGATACTCCGCCTCCATCAGGATCCGCCGCCCCGCGCTGCCGGTGCCGGCCAGCTGGTCGAACAACTCGTCCAGATACGGCTCGATCGCGCTCACCCGAACTCCTCCGCCGCACCAGACCCGAGCACCGCGCGCATGCCGCGCACGAAGTCACCCCAGTCCCGCCGCTTGGCGGCCAGGACACTGGCACCGGCCGGCGTGAGCGAGTAGACGCGGCGGCGCCGGGCCGCGCTGGCGTCCCACTCGCTACCCACCAGCCCGTCGCGTTCCAGCCGGTACAAGGCCGGGTAAACGGTTCCCTCCGGCAGGTCGAAGGCGCCCAGCGAGCGCTCGCGCAGGCTGGCGATGAGCGCATACCCGTGGACTGGCCCGTCGTCACGCAACGTCGCCAGCAGCAGAAGATCCAGATGCCCGCGCAAGTCCATACCTAGAAGTCTATGCATAGCTTTCTAGGTGTCAATGAGAAGGCGCGCCGGGGCCGCCCGGAAGAACATCGCCGTTGGCATTTGTGCTGCCATCCTTCTAGCCTGCGACCATGACGACTCCTGCTGCCGGCCGCCGGGTTTGGCTCATCACCGGCGCTACGTCGGGCTTCGGGCGGTCTTTGACCGAAGAGGTCTTGCGCCAGGGCGACATCGTCGTGGCCGCCGCTCGCGGCATCGGCCGGCTCGATGACCTCAAGAGCACCTACGCCGGCCGGCTCTTCCCGGTCACGCTGGACGTGACCGACACGGCCCGGGACGGTGCGGTCGTCCGCGAGACGGTGGAACGCCACGGCCGCCTCGATGTCCTGGTCAACAACGCCGGGCGAACTCAGGTCGGCGCCCTGGAAGAAACGACCGACGCCGAGATGCGGTCCCTGTTCGAGCTTCACTACTTCGGCCCCGCCGCCCTGACCAGGGCGGCGCTGCCCTACATGCGACGTCAGGGGAGCGGCTGGATCATCCAGTTGTCCAGCGTCGGCGGGCAGGTCACCGCGCCCGGGTTCGGCGCGTACTGTGCGACAAAATTCGCCCTCGAAGGCCTCACCCAGACTCTCAGCCAGGAAGTCCCCGGCGTTCATTTCCTGATCGTCGAGCCCGGAGCCTTCCGGACGGGCTTGTTCGGCAAGGACGCGGCCTACTTCTCCGCTCCGATGCCGGAGTACGCCGAAACGGTGGGCGCGACCCGTACCTACGTCGAGACCGGCGGTGGCTCGCAGGCCGGAGACCCGGCCAAGGCGGCCCGGGCGATCCTCACCGTCATGTCGTCGGCTAAGCCGCCGCTGCGCCTGGTTCTCGGCGGCGACGCCATCGACAGCATCCGGCAACGGCTCGCCGGGCTCCAGGACGAACTCTCCGAGTGGGAGGATCTCGGCCGCGCTACGTCGCTGGACGAGTGATGGCCATCGCCGTTCCCGGAGCTGAGCCGCGGCGGGTGCTCATCGCCTGGGACTATGGCGCCCGGGGTATCTGGTGGGTACTCACCAAGGAAGAAAAGGAAACCCCGCCGCCACCCGGACGACGGTCTGGCATCCGGCCGCCTGCACCAGGGGAGCGCGTCAGGCCGTGGAGTGAGTGGCTATCCGCAGGGCTTCTCGATGACCTGCAGCAGTGGAATGACGACTGGGATCATAAGAAGGACCCTGACCGCCTGACTCTGCAAGAGCGCGGGCGCGACCTGGCGATCCGGGTCCAGGACGAACTGGGCACCGACGGGTGGGAAGTGCTCTACCAGTTCGGCGGCCAGATGCTGAGAGTGCATCCGCCCGGGAGCTGGCCGATCGGCTCATGGCAGCAGCAGCTGCTCGGTTACGCCCCGCCCCGGCCCGGACAGCTCGGCCGCTAGTCATGGGCATGCTGATGCTCTGGGGTGCGCCGCGCAGCCGCTCGACGGCGTTCTACCGCATGATGGTCGAACGAGGTGACTTCACCGCCGTCTTCGAGCCCTTCTCGCATGCCGCGGTATTCGGCCGGACGGAGATCAGCGGCAGGCCGCTGGCCACCGGGCCAGAAATCATCGCCGAGCTGCGCTCGCTGGCCGCCACCAGGCCGGTCTTCATCAAGGAAACCACCGACCGGCGTCACCCTGAGGTCCTCGCCGACCTGCGGTTCCTGGCGCAGGACGCTCAGCACACCTTCTTGATCCGGCACCCGCGGGAGATCATCCGCTCCACCCTGGCCGTCAGGCGCGATCCCCGGCTGCACGAGATCGGGTGCGAGGCCCAGTACGAGGCGTACACGAAGGTCAGGAGGCTGACCGGGCGTGACCCGCTGGTCGTGGACGCCGCCGACCTGATGAGCAGGCCCGCTGACGTCATCAAGGCCTACTGTGCCCGCGCCGGCATCGATTTCCGGCCGCACGCCCTGAACTGGCAGCCGTCCGGCCGGCCCGAATGGCAGGGCGGCTTCAGTCACTGGTTCACCGGAGTGGCGGCCAGCTCAGGGCTGGCCGCGGTGCCCGGCCGCCGCCGTCTGGACGTCGACCAGCACCCGCTGCTGGACACTTACCTCCGCTACCACCTGCCCTTCTACCAGAAGCTCTATCAGCGGCGACTGGTGGTCTGAGGGGCGCCGGGGCCCACCGGACCGTGTTTAGGCTGGGCCGGCGTCTTCCAGCGTGACCTCGTCGCGGAGCACGCTGTAGATGATCTGGTCGTGCCACCGGCCCTGGCGGAACGCGGTGCCGCGCAGGACGCCCTCGCGGGTGAAGCCGGCCTTCTCCAGGGCACGCTGCTCGGCCACGTTGGTGATCTCGGTGGTGGCCTCGATCCGGTTGACCTGCGTATGCGCGAACAAGTAGTGCACGATCTGCCGCTGCGCCTCGGAGCCGTAGCCGCGGCCCCGGAACTCGGCCGCCAGCCCGATGCCGAGCGCCCAGCCGAAGGCGGCCGGCCCGGTGATGACCTTGCGCCAGGACACCTGGCCCACCCGGTCGGCGCCGAGCATCACCATCACAGTGCCGCCGTCCTCGCCGAGCAGGCCCGTCTCGGCCCATCGCCGGCGTCTGCGCTGCGGGTCACTCCAGCCGTGCCATTCGTGCACTCCCGAGGCAGCCGGGCCGTTGGTCAGGCCGGCCAGCCACGACAGGTCCTCTTCGGCCACCGGCCGCAGCGTCACCAGATCAGCCATGGCCGCGAGCCTACCGGGAGGCCGGCCGTCACGGCCTTGACCCGCATGCCGCCGGGCGGCCACGATCGTGGGATGCGGTTTCCGTGGCCGCCGCGGGTCTCGACGATGACCTGCGCCCAATGCGGCTCCACCTGGCAGGTGCCGACGTGGGCCAGGCGCTGGCGCAGCCGGCTGGCCGCCAGGTTCATAGCCGCCGGGGCGGTGATCATGGGAGCGGCGGTGGAAGCCGATCCGGGCGCCATGGCCAGGACGGCCGACTCGATCGCGGAGCGGAACCGCGCGGCGCAGGCACGCTACCGCTGCCCGCAGTGCCATACCGGTCAGTTCGCGCGGCGTAGCCTCGGAGGGTGATCTTCAGCCGGGAACTGCGCGACGACGTGCTGGCCGGAGAGATCACCGTGTCGTTCCGGCTGTGGAAACGGCCCAAGGTCAAGGCCGGCGGCCGGTACCCGGTGGGCCCGGGCCCGGGCCTGATCGAGGTGGACTCCATCGAGCTGATCCCGTTCGCTGGCATCGCCGACGCCGACGTGCGGCGGGCCGGGGAGCCGGACCGGGAGACGCTGCGCCGCCGGGCCGCGCACGCCGGCCCGATCGACGACGACACGCTGCTGTACCGGGTAGAATTCCACCCCGTCGGAAGCGCGGGCCGTGTTTAGGTCACATATACCGGGTATCTGCCTATCCGTGAACCGACAGGAACAGCAGGCCATCGATGACCTGTTTCAGCACCTCAACTCCTCCGCCGCGCAGGCGGGACCGCGGGATCCGCAGGCCGAGGCCAGGATCAAGCAGCACATCCAGCGGGACCCGGACGGGCTGACCTACCAGATGGCGCAGACCCTGGTGGGCCAGCAGGCCGCGCTCCGGCAGTTGCGGGCCCAGCTCGCCGACGCCCAGCAGCAACTCCAGCGCCGGGGACGCTGGGGCGGGTTCGGCGGGTTCGGCCGGCGCGCTGCCGCCCAGCCGGCCTACGGCGGCTACGGGCGGGGGTACCAGCAGCCGGTCGTCTACCAGCAATCAGGCGGCGGCGGTTTCCTGTCCGGGGCCGGCCAGATCGCACTCGGCGTCGGCGGTGGCATCCTGGCCGCCGAAGCGCTGGGCGACCTGTTCAGCGGCGGCGGCGGGCTCTTCGGCGGCGGCTACAACGACGAACGGGCGTTCGACCAGGGTTACGAAGACGGCCGCCAGGACCAGGAAAACTACGACGACAACCGCCAGGACGACAACAGCCAGAATTACGACAACGCCCAGTACGACGACAACGCCCAGTACGACAACGTCCAGTACGACGACGGTGGCGGGTACGACGACGGGGGCGGCTTTGACGGCGGCGGCTTCGATGACGGTGGCAGCTGGTAGCACCCACCCGTTCGGTTGATTGCTGTTTTTAGGTCATCACGACGAGCGGGGCGCCGGGTTCCTCGGCTCGCCGCATGGCGGCGGGCAGCTCGGCCAGGGGCAGCGTCGTGACCGGTATCGGCTCCAGGTCGAGCGCCCCGCTGGCCACCAGCCGGAGCAGCCGCCGCGGAGCATCCACGGGGTACATGAAGTTCCCCAGGATTTCCTTCCCGCTGCGCAGGACGCTGGCGTAGTCGACCGGGAGCGGAACGGTCATGCTGCCCATCAGGACCATCCGCCCGCCCCGGCGCAGCGCGTTCAGCGTCGCCAGCGTCCCGTCGGCCGAGCCGGCCCGGCCGATCATGTCCAGGGCGCAGTCCGGCGGCCCGGCCGCTTCTCGCAGGGCTCGCGTGTCGGCCTCGACGTCCCCGGTCATCCGCACCGTCATCACCCGCGGCAGGCCGTCCAGCCGGGCCAGCGCGTCCGGCCGGCGCCCGGCGGCGATCACCTGGCCGGCTCCCATCGCGATCGCCACCAGCACCGCCGCCGAGCCGAACGCGCCGGTGGCACCGTGCACTACCACCACCTCGCCGGCCGCCAGGCGGTCGCGCAGGAACCCGCCGTACGGGACCACGCACCGGCTGAGCGCGGCCAGCCGCTCGCTGGCGACCTGGTCCAGCGCGGCCGGGATCGGCGTCACCGTGGCGACCGGGGCTAGTGCCAGCTCGGCCAGCGTGCCGTCGCGCCACCGGTTGATCAGCGCCCGCGAGCTCGGGTCAGCGGTCAGCGCGATCAGGGCTTCGGCCGGCTCGGCGACGTTCTCGCTGCTCACCACGTACGGGGAGCAGAACACCCGCTGCCCGGCGGCCAGGCCGTAGACGTCGGGTCCGGCCGTTTCGATGACGCCGACGCCGTTCGTCCCCGGGGTGAACTCGCCCGCGGGCGGCAGGTAGGTCGTCAGCTCGCCCTCCACGTAGGAGCGCAGGTAGCTCAGCAGCGGGGCGGCGTGCATCCGGACCAGCACCGAGCCGGCGGTGACGGCGGGCTCCGGCACGTCGCGAAAGGACAGCTCGCCGCCGGGCGCGGTCAGCCGCCAGGCTTTCATATAACCTCCGTCAGGTTACGAGACTTAGAGTTCCGTAATTAGCGTTATCATAACCCGGACATGGAGCATGATCTGACCACCGGGAGCGGACGGCCGCGCGACGCTGAAGCCAGTCCCGCCCTGCTGGAGGCCGCCCGGCGGCTGGTCCTCGAGAAGGGCTACGCCGCGACCAGCATCAGCGACATCGCGGCGGCGGCCGGAACCGGGCGTCAGACGCTGTACCGCCGCTGGCCGGGCAAAGCCCAGCTGATCCTGGACGCGTTCGCTGAGCACGCCAGCGACCAGGTGGACGACCTGCACGCCGCCGCGCCCGGGCCCGACCCGGTCCGGGAGTTCCTGCGCCGGACCTTCCGCGCTCTGGACGAGACCGGCCCCGCGCTGCGCAGCCTCATGGCCCAGGCTCAGCTCGATCCGGCTTTCTGCGAGCTGTTCCGGCAGCGCTTCATCGTCCCGCGCCGGGCCGCCCTGCACGCCGTGCTTGCCCAGGCCAGGGACTCCGGTTCGGTCCCAGCCGACCTGGACCTGGACGCCGCCGTCGCAGCGCTGTTCGGCGCCCTGTGGTACCGCCTGCTGCTCGGCGAGCCACTCGATGACGGCTACGCCGCCGCGCTAGCTGGCCTCATCCGTGCTGAGCCGTGACCCGTGCTGAGCCGTGACCCGAAGCAAGCCCGGCGGGCCGCCGGGAACGTCCACCGCGGGCGTGCCTGATCTACAGGAACTGACCTGGCGAGTGGTCGGCATCGCCGCTCCAGACCACGGCCACGATCTCGGCCGGGTCGATCACCGCCCACCCGTCCTCCCGCTCGAGCCGGACCAGGCCGTCCGGCCGGAGCTCCACGCCGGTCAGCTGCTTGTTCTCGGCGGTGGTGAACCCGACCTGGCCGGTTTGCTTCACCAGCATGAAAATCGTCCCGCTCTTCCCGATGAGGGGCTTGAGCAGCTCGCCGATCGTGTCGTCAGTCATGAACAGTACCTCCGGATGTCCGCTACGACCAAGATGCCCCGGTGGCGGCCCGCCAACGCGCACTACGCTCGCAGCGAATGCCCGTCAGGCCAGCACCGCGGGCTCACCGCCGTGCGGCTGACCGTCCGCGGCGAGCGCACGCCCGTCCCCTGATCCGTCCTTTTCCGGCCGAACGAGTGCGGCTGCGCGCCTACGAGCTGGTGGTATCGCTCGCGGCCGGCAGCGTGATCGTGACCGGCTGGTTGATCGCGGTGACGTTCATCGTGGTGGTTACGACGTGACCCTTCACCGTCTCGTTCTCGATCACCTGCCGCATGTGGTGCTGACCGTCGATCCACTCGCGGAAGCTGACCGTGCTGCCGCCCAGGGACTTCAGCTGCGCGCCGAGGACATCGCGGACGCTGGGGGACAGCGCGCTGATCGCGTCGGAGGCCTTGAAGGAGCCGGCGTACTCGGTGGTCGGCACCCCGTCGATCGTCGCCGTGCCTACCTGGTGCGCGTTCTTGGCCACGGCGAACAGCTGGGCCTGGTTGGTGAAGTTGTTGCTCTGCATGCTCTGGATCAGCTGGGCGAAGCTCGCGGACTTGCCCTTCAGGGCGGCCAGGCCGAACTTCATCCAGGTCTTGCCGGTCGGGAGGCCGGGCTCGCTGAAGTACATGTCCGAGCCGGTGAGGATCATCTTGATCTCGGTGTTCCCCCCTTCCGCGGCGATGTGCATGTCCTGGCTCATCAGGCTCGGCGTCCGCTGGTACTGGAGGGTTCCCGTCTCGGTCGACGCCTGGGAACCGGTGACCTGGACGTGCAGCGTGGTGACCGCCGAGTTGATGTTCTGCGCCTGCGTCGCCGCCGTGAGCAGGGCGCTCCCCGCCGAACCGGAGGCCGCCGAGCCCGCGGTCGCTCCGCTGCTGGCGGAACCACCGCCTCCGGACGAGCACGCGGCCAGCAGGGTCAGTGCGGCGGCGGACAAGCCGATGGCTACGGAGCGTAGTGAAGAGGCTGGTATCGGAGTCACCCAGAAAAGGTACAAGGTAAACCGGGTGACCGGGGCGACAGCAGCGAACTACGGTATTGGCCGTGGAAGCGAGAGAGCTCGAGGCGCTGATCCTGGCCAAGACGCGCCGGCTGGTGGTCACTGGCGAGCCGGGGGACGGTTCGGCGGCCGCCCGGCAGTTCGATGCGGTGGCCCTGTGCGCGGGGTTCAAGTGCTCCCGGGACCTGCTGGAGCGGCTGTCGGGGATCGAGGCGGGCCGGGTCATCGACATCGCCGCGGCCGCGCTCGAGGTGGTACGGGAGCAGGCAGGCGATCACGTTCGGCATCATTCTTATTTCCTTGAGTTCCCGGCGAACGTGCCGGACACGATGGAGTTCTGGGCGCAGTGCCTGCGGGAGGCGCTGCTCGACCCGGTGGCGGCCGGCCAGGTCGAGGCCGGCCCGGGAATCGGGCCCGACGGCCGGGCCGGGTTCTTCCTGAACCTGCTCTCGCTGCCGTCGTATGGCCGCTACCAGCACAGCTACGCGGACATGCTGGCGGCGCACGACGAGCTGATCCCGGCCGTGAGCGACCGGGTGACCGTGCTGCACCTCGGCGGCACCCTGGACGACGAGGCGCGGGACCTGTACCTGCGGCTGGCCGGCAGCGCCGTCCCGCTGTCGGGCGACGACACCGGCGCCCTGCGCGTGCTGGCGCGGTGGTGCGCGGACACAGTGGTGCAGCCGGCCGATATCCCGGTTCGCGAGTCCCGGGCCGTGATCAACGCGGCCCGGCTCCGGGCGGCCCTCCCGCCGCTGGTCACCACGGTCACCGACGTGCTGAGGCTGGCCTGCGAGCTGTCCGGCGGCGACGTGAGCCTGCGCGAGCCGACCCGGTTCGCCTCACTGCGCCGCCGCGAGCGCGACGCCCTGCTGGCCGCGCTCGACTCGGTGGCTACGGCGCCGAAGCTCGCCGACGTCGGCCTGTACGCCGAGCGGTGGAAGCGGCTGGGCGAGCGGCTGCACCCGCACGAGTACCCGCGCTACCCGCGGGCCGCCGAGGTGTTCGCGGTGGCCCGGGGCGAGGTCGCCGTGCCGTCGTTCGGCGGCCAGGTGGAGGCGGCGTTCGCGCGCCCGGACGTGGACCAGGCCGTCCGGCTGCTGCGGACCGCCCCTGGCCGGCTGTGGCGCTCGGCCGACCGGCTGTTCCGGGCCGCCTCGGACCTGGCCGCCGCTGACCCCGGCGCCGCGGACCCGGCCGTCCCCGATGCCGCCGCGGTGGCGCTGGTCATGGCGGCCCTCGGCGCCACCGCGCCCGACGTGTCCGGCCGGGTGCTGCTGTCCGTCCGCGAGCACCTGCAGAACCGGGCCTTCCCCGCGGCCGGCCGCCTGTTCGCCAACCGGCAAGGCCGCGCCTGGGCCGCGCCGGACTGGCGGGTCACCCTGGACCGGGGCGTCATCGCCGACGCCTGCGCCCTGATCGACGCCGAGATCATGACGCGGCTGCCGGCGGCCAGGGTCGTCCTCGACGAGGGCATTACCGGGGCGGCGCTGCCGCTGTCCGGCAAGCCGCTCCCGGCCGGCCTCGGCATCTTCCCGCGCGGCTCGGTGACCAGGGTCGAGGGAGAACTGCTGCGCTTCTTCATCTACTGGCGGCAGAAGCGGCAGCGGACCGACTACGACCTGTCGGCCCTGTTCCTGGACGAGCGGTACGCCAACCCCCGGCACATCTCGTGGACCCGGCTGTCGGCCGAGGAGGCCGAGCACTCCGGGGACATCACCCAGGCGCCCGCGCCCGACGGGGCCAGCGAGTTCATCAACATCCGGCTGACCCACCTGGGCCGCGGCTTCATCGTGCCGCAGGTCTACGTCTACGCCGGGGAAGGCTTCGACGAGGCCGACGAGTCGTTCTTCGGCTTCATGACCAGGGACGGCGAACAGGCCGGGCAGCCGTTCGAGGCCCGCACCGTGCGGATGAAGTCCGCCCTGTACGGGACGTCGCGGATCGCGGTGCCGCTGGTATTCAGCCGCGGCGAGGACGGCGCCTGGCGGGCCAAGTGGCTGCACCTGTACCTGCGCGGCCACGGGACCGCCAGCTGGGGCGGGCCCACCAACCAGGTGGAAGGCGGTCGCGTAACCACGACCATGCTGGCTCGTTCGGTGGTGGAGCGCGAGTACCTGCGGGTCGGTTACCTAGCCGACCTGTGGCGGCGCAAGGGCTGCGAGGTACTGGACGCGGTGCCGGATGACGGCGAGCCCGTGACGTGGATCGGCCTGGAGCAGCCGGGAGGCCTGCCGGCCGGATCGGAGGTGTTCACGTTGGACCGGCTGGGAGACCTGATCCCGGCGTAGAATGGCGGCTGAGAAACACAGCGAGGCCATGGACGGGCTTCCTTCTCACCTAACCTGCAGGTCGCGGGTTCGAATCCCGCTCCCGGTCCGCCGGGGTAGCTCAGCGGCAGAGCAGCAGGCTCATCTAGCCCGGCCGCTTTCCTCGCTTGTTTCCAGGTAGAACTTCGGGTCGGGCCGCGAGGCCATGGGTGCGCTTCCTTCTCACCCCAGGACCGGGTGTGCTGGCCTCTTCGGAGGATCAAGCGCCCGGCTTACATCTAGCGTTCCCGCTTTCCTCGCGGCCCGGTCTTTTATGGCCCTAAATATATTCCTCCGGCCGTACCGGACATCTCTCTCCAGACCGTAATCTTAGTGGGTCTCAGGCATTCGGGACAGGGGAGGGACGCCAGGCTGCATGTACTTCCCTGCCGTTGTGCGCAAAAGTCATATTTGGGGAGAATTGCATGCGCAGAATCATCATCGTCGGCTTGACCGTGCTCGGGCTCGTCCTCGCCATTCAGCTGCCCGCCCAGGCCTCGGCCCGGATGCAGTTCGGTGAAATCTGGTACAACTCGCCCGGCAGCGACCGCGGCGGTGCCACCAGCCTGAACCACGAGTGGGTCCAGCTGCACAACACCTCGGGCGCCCGCATCACCATGACCGGCTGGACCCTGCGCGACGCGTCCCATCACGTCTTCACCTTCGGGATCTTCACGATCAAGCCGCACGCCTACGTCAAGATCCACACCGGCCCCGGCCGCAACACCCAGGCCGATCTGTACTGGGGTAGCGGCTGGTACATCTGGAACAACACCGGTGACACGGCTATCCTCCGGGACAACCACGGCCACCAGCTCGACAAATGCACCTGGACCGGCACCAGTCGGGGCTTCCTTTTCTGCTGATTTCGCAGTCCCCGATTCAGTGGTTGTGGCGTTCTGCCTTCCCTATTCGGTAGGACGCCACTACCACTGAATTCCCGTTCCTGCCCTATGCGGCTTTTGTAAGAAATGCCGGCCCTTACGGGACCGGGACCACCGGCGCCGGGAAGTCGCGGGTCTGATGGGCGGGTGACGGCTGCGTGAGCATGCTCGCCGTGCCGCCGTCGACCAGCCGCCGCCAGCCCGTCTGCCAGTCCGGCAGGTCCCCGCTGTCCTGCTCCCAGTCGACGAACGTCGCCTCGTCGCAGAACCGGTCCAGGTGGGACATGATGCTGCGGTGCGGCTCGGTTCTCACGTAGGAGCGCATCCGCCGCATGTCCTGCCAGGCGGTGACGGTCCACCATGCGTTGTTCGCGTCGGCCAGCGCGTCCGTGCCGAGGTTGCCTTCCGACTTCTGCGCCTGCTCGATCGCGGCGACCGCGTCAGCGAAGAACTCGTCGGTCAGCGCCGGGTCCTTCAGCCGCAGCCGGGTGAAGACGATAACGGGCATGACGATCTCCCCTTGATCGACGTCCAGGCCGCCGCCGGACGATCTTCGCTGACGGTTTCCTACCGTACGCACCTACCTGTACACCGCCGCCGAGGCGCGCCGCAACGGTCATCTGACTGCGACGCCTGAACCGGAACCGATCCGTGCTCGTAGACATCGGTAGGGGACGGACAGGCATCCGGGGCCGTCGAGTACGGCGGGCTCCCGGGAAACTCCAACTATGGGGAGCATCATGATCAAGAACTGGATGGCGGCTGCCGCCTGCGCAGCGGCCGTCGCGCTGACCGCGACGGCCTGCTCGAGCGGCTCGGGCAGCACCGCCGCCGGCCCGCCCGCATCGTCAGCGCCGGCGTCCGCCGCGGCGCAGGCGAGCAGCCCGGCCGCGGCCGCCTCGGCGTCGGCCAGCGCCGCCG
>JAJKHX010000439.1 GCA_021154785.1 Nocardiopsis sp. | reverse complement strand
GTGTGGTTCCGGTTCCTCGGCTGCAACTCCCGGCACCACTCGCTGGCGCTGGCCCCGGTGCCCGCGGCGGCCGGCATCGTGCACCTGATGATCGAGACCGCCACGCTGGACGACGTGGGCCTGGCCCTGGATAGGTGCGCGCGGCGGGGCGCGGTGGTGTCCGGTACGCTGGGCCGGCACGCCAATGACCTGATGGTGTCGTTCTACGTCCGGACCCCCGGCGGGTTCGATATCGAGTACGGCACCGATGGCCGCCAGGTCGATGACGCCAGCTGGATCACCAGGGAAACCACCGCGGTCAGCCTCTGGGGGCACAACTTTGCCGGACCCGCCGTCCACTGAACCGAACGGCCCCGCTCTGGACGGGCACGCCCCCGCTGGCCCCGTCGACCCGGACGCGTTCCGTCACGTGCTCGGCCACTTCTGTACCGGCGTCACCGTCATCACCACCGCGGGTCCCGCGGGCTTCGCCTGCCAGGCGTTCGCCGCGCTGTCGCTGTCCCCGCCCCTGGTGCTGTTCTGCCCCAGCAAGACGTCGGCTACCTGGCCGGTGATCGAGCGCGCCGGGCACTTCTGCGCCAACGTGCTCACCGACGGGCAGCAGGAACTCGCCCGGCGGTTCGGGAGCAGCGGCGGCGACAAGTTCGCCGGCGTCCCCTGGACCCCCTCGCCCCGCGGCGCCCCGGTGCTGGACGGCGCGCTGACCTGGATCGACTGCACGGTCGAGGCGGTCCACGAGGCCGGTGACCACTACCTGGTCACCGGCCGGGTCACCGCGCTCGGCGCCACCCGCGCGGGCCGTCCGCTGCTGTTCTACCGCGGCCGGTACGCGGCCACCGATCCCGGGTCCGGCCCGACCGAGGTCGTCGACACGCTCCTGGCCTGGCCGCACCACTCTGACTGGATCTGACGGGCCGCTGATGTGACGGGCCGCCTGAATGATCCGGGCGCGCCAAGGGGGGGAGTTGGCGCGCCCGGATGTCTCAGGTCAAGCGCCAGAACCGCGGACCCGAACCGCGGACCAAGCGCTTGTTCGGGCAGCCTAGCGTCACTCCGTTACCGTCGTCAACGCCCCGCGCAGCCGGAACACGACGATAATGACAGCCCGACCACAGCCCGCCGCCAAGGCGGCGCGGCTTCCGGGGAATGTCGGTGGCACGGCGTAGTTTGGCCCTACCCCGCCCCCATCCCCCGGGAGTCCCGCATGCTCGGCCACGACCACGCGCTGTCCGGCGCCCTGGCCTTTGCCGCCGTTGCCCCGCTGCTGCCGGTCACCGGCACGCACCTGGCCGTCGCGGCCGCGCTGACCGCGGGCACCGGGATCCTGCCCGACCTGGACGAGCCCGGCTCCACCATCGCCCGCACGTTCGGCTTCCTGACCGGGGCCTTCGCCTGGATCGTGCACACGCTCAGCGGCGGGCACCGCAAGGGCACGCACAGCCTGCTCGGCGTGGCCATCATGACCGTAGCCGCGTACTTCGCCGGGCAGTGGCAGGACAGTGCCCACGTCACCAGCGGGCATATCCAGCTCTGGTGGCACCTCGTCCCGGCCGGGCTCCTGCTGGCCCTGCTGTTCTCGGCGGGCTTCCGCGCCCTGTACATCGGCGGCCACCACGCCGACCTGTTCGGCATCGGGCTGGCCGCCCTGGTCATCTGGCAGGGCTGGGACCTGGAGAAGGTGACGCCGTGGCACGTGTCGGTGCTGGCGGTGTGCGTCTGCCTCGGCATGCTCGCCCACATCGCCGGCGACATGCTCACCCACGACGGCTGCCCGCTGCTGTACCCGCTCACCCGCTACGACTTCGGCCTGCTGCCCGAGCCCATCCGGATCACCACCAACAAGCTCGCCGAGCGGTGGGTCATCTCCCCGCTGCTCCTGGCCGGCCTCGCCTACTTCGTCTGGCGCGACCTCGGCGGCCATGCCCTGACCGCCACCCAGCACCTAGCGGGACGATAATCCAGCGCAGAAGTCCGCGGCCGCCGCGGTGAGCGCCCGCGCGCACGCCACCGTGCCCGGAATGCTGACCCACTCCACGGCGGCATGGGCCCCGTCCCCGTCCGGGCCGAACAGGACCGTCGGGATCCCGGCCGCGGCGATGAAAGCGGCGTCCGCCCAGTAGCTGGCGCCCGCCAGCTCGGCCGGCCGTCCTGTCGCCGCCGTGGCGGACCGGGCCACCGCCTGAACGATGGCCTCGTCGTCGGCCACCTCGAACGGCTCCCGGGCCAGCGTGGTCCGGCTGGATACCCGCAGCGCGGGGTCGGCCGCGCGGCACCGGTCCAGCAGTTCGGCGATGTCCCGCTCGGCGTCATCGACGGTTTCGCCGGGCAGCGTGCGCCGCTCGATGGTCAGCGCGCACCGATCCGGGATGGTCGACTCCTCGCGCCCGCCGCCGATGATCGAGGCGTGCACGAAGCCCTGGCCGAGCCGCGGGTGCACCCGCCCGCGCAGCCGCTCGTTGAGATCGGCCAGGCCCGTCAGGATGGGCCCGGTTTTCATGATCGCGTCGACGCCGAGGTGCGGCCGCGAGCCGTGCGCGGCCACCCCGGTCACGCTGAACTCGGTCCATACAAAGCCCCGGTGCGCGGTCGCCACGGTGAGCTCGGTCGGCTCGGTGACGATCGCCGCGTTGGCCCAGACGTGCCGCAGGATCTCCTGCACGCCGAGGCTGGAATGCTCCTCGTCGGCGACGGCCGCCACGATCACCTCGAGCCTGCTCCGGGCCGCCTCCCGGCAGGCGATCAGCGCGGCGGCCAGCCCGGCCTTCATGTCATAGGCCCCGCGCCCGTAGAGCCGGTCACCATCCACCACCGGGGTGAGCGGATCCTCCATCTCACCGGTACCCACCGTGTCCAGGTGCCCGCACAGCAGCAGCGACCGGGCCGAGCGGCCCCCGCTGCGCACCAGCACGCTGGGCCGCCCCGGCGTCGCCTCCACGATCTCCGCCGCCAGCCCGGCCGCTTCCGCCCAGTCCGCCACGTAGCCGGCGATCGTGCTCTCACCAGCCGCCCCCGGCACCAGCGACGGATTCTGCGAGTCAATCGCGACTAGGTCCTTGAGCAGCTCGATGGTGTCCCGTTCCATCAGTTTCCCTTCGCTTCCCTCAGCTCCCTTCAGCTCCCCTCCGTGCTGAGCAGCAGGACGACGGAGGATCCGGTCACGCCGAGCCCAGCCCGGCGTGCCTCCGCCCCCGGCCCGGTGAGCGCCGCGCGCACCCCCGCCAGCGAGGCCGCGCCGCTGGGTCCCGACCGCACCCCAAGCCCCGCCAGATCAGCCCCGGCCTGGATCGCCAGCTGGTCAGGCACCGCGATGGCCGCGTCGAGCCCGCCCGCCAGCACCGGCCAGGCCAGGCTGGACGGCGTACCGCAATCGAGCCCCGCCATCACGGTGCCGCCGGTAGTCACGGACTGCCGCGCCTCGGCGTGCAAGCTGGCCAGTAGACCCGCCGCGGTCTCCGGCTCCACCGCGAGAATGGCCGGAGTTTTGTGGTCCCTCGCTCCTCCCGAGCCCCGCCGGTAGTGCGTCACCACGGCCTGCGCCAGGGACCCTACCCCGACCGGGACACTGACCAGATCGGGCCCGGGCAGGTCCCGCTCCGCGAACTGCCGGTCCAGCTCGGCCAGCAGGGTCCCGTAGCCCTCGACGATCCATCCCGGCACGCTCTCGTAGCCCGCCCACGCGGTGTCCTGCACCAGCTGACGTCTATCGCTACTCGCGTAGGCGGCCGCCTGCTCCACGGCCTCGTCGTAGGAATCGCCCCCCACGGTCACCGTGGCTCCCTCGGCCGCGATCGCGGCCCGGGCCCGCTCCGACACCACGCGGGGTACGAAGACGCGCGCTTCCAGCCCGAGCAGCCGGGCCATCCAGGCCACCGCCCGCCCGTGGTTCCCGTCGGTCGCGGTCACCAGCTCCACCGGGTGCGCCGCCGCGGCCCGCCGCAGCTCGTCGAGCGTGCCCCCGCCGCTCCCGCTCATCCCGCCGTTCTCGCCGATGAGCCTGGCGATCGCCCAGGACGCACCCAGTACCTTAAACGCCCCCAGCCCCATCCGGGTGGACTCGTCCTTGACGAGGACCCGCCCGACGCCCAGCTCGTTCGCGAGGGCAGGCAGTTCGGTCAGCCCGGTGGGGCGGTAGCCGGGGAGTTCCGCGTGAAACGACGGCGCCGCCGTCTCCGGTATCGAGGCCCGCCACTGGCGGGCGGCCGGATGGCAGAACCAGGCCGGTGGGGTGATCATGGGCACCTCACCATGATCACCGTCAATGATCACGCGGTCCAGCGGAAGTTTCTACGCGATAATCATTAGCTGAACTTAATGATCGGAGGCCGTACGTGCTGGACCTGCACCGGCTCCGGCTGCTGCGGGAGCTCAAGCACCGCGGCACCCTCGCCGCCGTTGCCGACGCCCTCGCCTATACCCCATCGGCCATCTCCCAGCAGCTCAGCGTGCTGGAAGCCGAAGCCGGCGTGCCTTTGCTCGAACGAGCGGGCCGCCGCGTCCGGCTGACCCCGGCCGCCGAGCGACTCGTCGAGCACACCGAGGCCATCCTGGAGCGGCTCGAACAGGCCCGGGCCGACCTCGACGCCTCGGCCGCCAGCATCGGCGGTACCGTCCGCGTGGCCGCCTTCCATACCACCGCGCACGCGGTCATCCCGGTCGCCCTCTCCGCCCTGGCCGCGGCACATCCCGCCCTTCGGGTCGAGGTGACCGAACGCGAACCGGAAACCTCCCTTCCCGGGCTGATCGCGCACGAGTTCGACCTGGTCCTCCTCGAGGAGTACCCCGGCCACCCGCAACGCCGCCGCCCGGAACTCGACTACCACCAGCTGGCTACCGACCCGATGCGCCTAGCCCAGCCCGCCAGCGCCGCGCCCCTCGTCCTCGCCGACCTCGCCGCCCGCCCCTGGATCATGGAGCCGCCCGGGACCACCGCCCGGCACTGGGCCACCGCCGTCTGCCGCGCGGCCGGGTTCGAGCCCGACGTCCGCTACCAGAGCACGGACCTGTTCCTGCATCTGCGCCTCGTCCGCACCGGTCACGCCGTCGCCCTCCTGCCCGGCCTGCTGCCCGCCGACCCGGCCATCCGCCTCAGCAAGCTGCCCGGCTCCCCGGCTCGCCGCATCTATGCCACCACCAGGCGCGGCGCCAGCCAGCAGCCCGCCCTGGCTGCCGTCCGGCAAGCCCTGGCCACCGCCATCCAGGCGGCCAGCTCCGCGCCATGACCCGCAAACGAACAGCACCAGACCCACGCTGCGCCAGGTTTCCTTGGCGGGCGTTATCCGGTGCTGTGTCTCTATGCGTCTTCGGGGTGCCGGGACTGGTTACCCGGCGCGTGCAGGTGGTCCGTGGCTGTGCAGGACCTTGCTCTTGTCCTTGTTCCAGGCGGTCGTCGTCCCGTCGGGGTTGACCACGAGGGTCCAGCCGAGCCGGTGGATCATCACCTGGTGGTGGTAGTGGCACAGCAGGACGCAGCCGGTGAGGCTGGTCGTGCCGCCGCTGGC
>JAJKHX010000438.1 GCA_021154785.1 Nocardiopsis sp. | reverse complement strand
GACGGGGTCCTGTCCGGTGCCTGGCGGATCCTCGTCGGCGCGGACGCCGCGATGATCGACGAGCGGATCCGCGCGAACCCCGAGGTCGCCTACGACTACGCCGAGCTGTTCAAGGGCCTGGCGCCATGACCGGCTGTCCCTCGGTGGAATCGCTGGATCCTCCTGCCAGACTGGGCCTGACTCGCTGATAGCACCACGAGAACCACTCGCCCCGGGGGGCTGCCCGATGGAACCTGCCGCGCCGACGTCCGCGTCACCGGTGTCCGCGCCTGACCGCGGGCCGGTGGATGTGCGGGTCCGGCAGCTGGCCGTCGCCCGGCGGCGCGCCACCGCCCTGCTCGCCGCGGTGACGGCGCTGTTCGTGGCCGTGACCGCGGCCGGAGCCCACGGAACCTTCCTCGGCTACGTGCAGGCGGGCGCCGAGGCGGCCATGGTCGGCGGCGTGGCGGACTGGTTCGCGGTAACGGCCCTGTTCCGCCACCCGCTGGGCGTGCCGATACCGCACACCGCGCTGATCGTCGAGCGCAAGGACCAGTTCGCCGCCACCCTCGGCCAGTTCGTCGTGGAGAACTTCCTCAACGGGGACGTCCTGGCCGAGCGCATCCGCTCCGCCCGCCTGGTGTCCCGGCTGGCCGCGTGGCTGGCCGACCAGGCCAACGCCGCCCGGTTCGCCGGCCAGGCCGCGGGCCTGGTGGTCAGGGTGGCCGAGGCGCTGCGTGATGAGGACGTCCAGCAGGTCCTCACCGCCGAGCTGACCCGGGCGGCCGGCTCCGTGGAGGTGGCGCCGCTGGCCGGGCGGGCGCTGCGGGTCCTCATCGCCGGCGGCCATCACGCCGACCTGTTCAACACCATCGTGTCCGCGGCCGACGGCTACCTCGGCGACCATTACGACGAGCTGCGCCAGCTGTTCGCGGGCGAGGCCCCCCGCTGGGTACCCGACACGCTGTACCGGCGGGTCTTCGACCGCATGTACAACCGCCTGCGCCAGCGGCTGGTGGCGATGGCCGCCGATCCCGGCGACGAGACCCGCCACCAGTTCGACGCGTGGATCACCGGGCTGCCCGACCGGCTCGAAACCTCCCCGGAGCTGCGCGAGCGGGGGGAGCGCCTCAAGCAGGACGTGCTAGGGAGCCCCCTGCTGCGGGACTGGTCCTCGTCGATCTGGCAGAAGGTCAAGGAGGCCCTGCGGACCCAGGCCGCCGATCCGCGGTCCGAGCTGCGCCGCCGGCTGGCCGAGGTGCTGGTGGCGACCGGGCGGCGCCTGGAGTCCGACGACCGCCTGCACGAGGGCATGGAGCGGATGGTGGAGTCGGGTGCCCGGGCCGTTGCCGACCACTTCCACGACGACCTGGCCGGCCTGGTCACCGGGACCATCGAGCGCTGGGACGCCGCCGAGACGTCCAGCCAGCTGGAACTGCTCCTCGGCCGTGACCTGCAGTTCATCCGCATCAACGGCACGGTGGTGGGGGCGAGCGTCGGGCTGGTCCTGCACGCCATCGTCCTCGTCCTGGGCTAAGGAGTGCTCACATGACCGACGACGAACTGATTGAGACGTTTCTCGCCGCGCAGGCGGCATTCACCGAGCGCATGCACGCCGTGGGCGAGGACCAGTGGCCGCTGGGCACCCCGGACGCCCAGTGGACCGTGGCCGACCTGGCCGGGCACCTGGTCGATGAGCACCGCTGGGCCGGGCCGCTGCTCGACGGCTTGGGCATGGCGGCCGCCGGGGCGGCGGTAGCGGCTCGATGGGAGCCTCCAGGACGCGACGGTACCTTCCTCGTTCCCGGCTGGGACGAGGCGGCGGCCCTGTCGGCGGCGGCGGTCAGGGCCGACGGCGCCCTGGCCGGCTCGGTGGAGATCACCCGCGGTCGGGCCCCGGCGGTGGAGTACCTGGAAGAGATGGTGCTGGACCTGGTGATACACGCCTGGGACCTGGGCACAGCCATCGGTTACTCCAAGCCGCTGCCCACGGCCGCGGTGACGGCCATCTACCCGCTGGCCCAGGCCATCGTGGACCGGACGCCGGCTGGCATGTTCGCCCCGCCGGCCGAGGTCGGGGCCGACGCGCCCCTCATCGACCGCCTCGTGGCGCTGACCGGGCGCCGCCCGCGTTGACAACGTCCAGTTCGGCTTGCGCGCCGTGGACCGCGCCGGGCATCGCAGCCCGGTCGCCTTCCCCGGCCTGCGCTACTGAGCCGGCCTGCGCTACTGAGCGGGCCTGCGCCGGGGGATCACGGGGTCAGGGGCCAGCGTGCCGTCCGGCGCGATGTGCCCGAAGACCTGGTCGAGCATGGCCAGGACGTGCGGATCCTCGATCGTGTAGTACGTGTGGCGACCCTCGCGCCGGGCCGTCACGATGCCGGCCAGCCGCAGCTTGGCCAGGTGCTGGCTGGTGCTGGGGATGCTCAGCCCGACCCGCCGGGCCAGGGTGCCGACGTCCGACGTCTCGTGGGCCATCAGCCACGCCAGGTGCAGCCGCGGTGCGCTGCCGAGCAGGGCGAACGTCGCCGCGGCCGAACGAAGCTGGAGGTGCGTGGGCTCGGTCGCGGTCGGCTCCGTGTTGGCTGGCTCCGTGTTGGCTGGCGTAGGCGCGTTCAGCATGATCACAGTCTGCTTCGCTGGTACGAGGTGGTGTGTCTCACAATATGACTTGTCAGTTGCGTAATCAACAAAACGTTAGCTGGACTTCAAAGTGTCTGAAGGGGAGTAGTCCGGCGACCTGTCGTCGACATGCTGAGGGCTCCGCAGCCCTCCGGTGACAGGGCCCAACCCAGGGTGGGCGAGACCTTCGGCCAGCTGAGCTGTCTGGCCGGGTGCCCCCTGGTCTTCCCGGTGCCGGCAGCGCGTCCGTTCCGGAGGATCTTCGTGTCTTCGAAGCTGGCGCGGCCTATCGGGCTGTGCGCTGCGCTGACCGTCCCCGCCCTGTCCCTGCGCCTGAGCGGGGTCCACCCATCGGCGCCCCTCGGCCTGCTGGCGTTCGGGGCGGCCATCGTGGCCGCCTCCTTCCTGCTGGCGTGGGCGGCCGAAGCGGCCCGGGTCGACATCTCCGGCCCCCTGGCCATCGCCATCCTGGCCATCATCGCGGTGCTGCCCGAGTACGCGGTGGACCTGTACTTCTCCTACACCGCCGGCCACAAGCCGGACTACGTGCAGTACGCGGCGGCCAACATGACCGGGTCGAACCGGCTGCTGCTCGGGCTGGGCTGGCCGGTGGTGGTGCTCACCGCCCTGTGGGTGGCGTCCCGCCGGTCCGGGCGCGGCGTCCGGGAGCTGGTGCTCGAGTCCGGGTACCGGATGGAACTCGGGTTCCTGCTCATCGCCTCCATCGTCGGGTTCGTGGCCCCGATCACCGGCGAGGTCAACCTGATCCTCGGCTTCGCGCTGCTCGGCTTCTTCGTCTTCTACCTGTGGAAGGCATCCCAGGCCGAGGCGTCAGAACCGGACCTGGTCGGGCAGGCGGCCCGGATCGGCGGCCTGCCCGACCGGGGGCGGCGGCGGCTGGTGATCGCGATGTTCGTGTTCGCCGCGGCCGTGATCGTGGCCTCAGCCGAGCCGTTCGCCAACTCGCTGATCACGACCGGCACCCAGCTCGGCATCAACAAGTTCCTGCTGGTGCAGTGGGTCGCCCCGCTGGCTTCGGAGGCCCCGGAGTTCATCGTGGCCATCTTGTTCGCCGTGCACGGCAAGGGCTCCGACGCCATCGGCACCCTGATCTCCAGCAAGGTCAACCAGTGGACCCTGCTGGTCGGCAGCCTGCCGCTGGCCTACCTGATCGGCGGCGGCGGGACAGCGCTGCCGCTGGACGGACGGCAGACCGAGGAGTTCCTGCTGACCGCCGCCCAGGCGCTGCTCGGGGTGGCCGCGCTGCTGACCCTGCGCTTCCCGCGCGGGCTGGCGTTCACCCTGCTGGGCCTGTTCGCGGTGCAGTACGTGCTGCCCGGTGAGCACGCCCGTCTCATCCTGAGCGCTGTCTACGGCGCCATCGCCATCGCCGCACTGGTTCGCCACCGCCGTTGCATCTGGCCCGCCCTCGCCGCCCCGTTCCGCGGGCCGGTCGCTGAGAGCCCCGCCAGTGAGCGGCCCGCCACCCCGCTCCGTCCGGCCGAACGGGTGCCCGCCGGCATCGAATAATCCCGGACCGCCGCAACCGGCCCGGTGGCGCGGGCGTCTTTGAGAACATGAGACTAACCCGTGCCCACTTGACCGCTCTCTTGACTGCCCTGCTGACCGTCCTTTTGCTCGCCGCCGGGACGCTGGCCGGCGTGGCCTCGGCCCAGCCCGCCGGCGATACCGGCCGGGCGGGCGTGCCGTGGCGCCACGTCGGCGCCGGCTGGGTGCTGACGCAGTACACCACCGCGGCGCCCGAGGGCGGCAAAACCGGTCCGGTGGCGTTGTACCTGATCAGCCCGGGCGGCGCCACTTACAAGCTGGCGGCCTGGCCGGACCACCGGACCGCGCCGGAGCTGCTGGCCTGGTCACCGGACGGCAAGCGCGCCCTGTTCCAGATCATCTCGGGCAAGGGCGGCCTCGAGCAGCTCACCCTGGCCACCGGGAAGGCGACCACCTTCGCCCTGCCGGGGGGCGCGACGCCGACCGGGTACACCACCCCGGGCGGCCGGAACATCGTGGCCAGCCGCCTGTCGGGTTCGCGGACCATCCTGGCCCGGTACAGCCTGTCCGGGCGGCTGACCCGGCCGCTCGGCTCCTCCGCCGACGGCGCGGTGCTGTACGAGCCGTCGGGAGCCGCGTTCGTCACCGGCACCAGCTCCGGCCTCAAGCTGGTCAGCAACGGTGGCGCCCTGATCAGGAAGCTGCCTGTGCCCGGGACGAGCGCGAACACCTGCAACCCGGTCCGGTGGTGGAGCGGCAGCACGATCCTGGCGTCCTGCGCCCCGCCCAATGCGGCCGCGCCCCAGCTCTGGCTGGCCCCGCTGGGTGGCGGGCGGCCCGCCGCGCTGACGCCGCGGCGCAGCCCCAGCAGCCGCGACCTGGGCGACCTCGACGCATGGTCGCTGTCCAGCGGGCTGTACCTGCAGGCCGCCGGGCCCTGCGGAGTGCTGCAGATCTTCAAGCAGGCCCGCAACGGCTCGATCAGCCTGGTCAAGGTGCCGCATACCCAGGGCGACAACCGGGTGCTGACCGCGAGCGGCTCCCGGCTGCTGGTCCAGGCCCCGACCAGCTGCGTCGGCAGCAACTCGCTGCTGTGGTTCAACCCCGGGACGCACGCCGAGCAGTGGCTGATGCGGGCGCCGTCGAACGTGATCGGCGTCGAGAACGCCGTCCCGTTCTACAGCCGCCAGGACGGCAACCTGTAACGACGGCGAGCGGGGCGTTTCCGCGGAAACGCCCCGCTCCCGTCCGGAGCCGCCGTCAGGCGGCCGCGATCGCGGTCAGCACGTTCAGCCGGGCGGCCCGCCGGGCCGGCCGGATCCCGGCCAGGACGCCAGTCAGCACCCCCAGCACCAGGAACAGGGCCAGCTGCAGCGGCGGCGCGGCGAACGCCCCCAGCGTGGCCCGGCCGGACGAACGGACCACGGCCCAGCCCAGGAACGTTCCCAGGATCACGCCGCCCACGGTGCCGAACGCCGCTACGATCACCGATTCCCACCGGATCATGCCCCGGGCCTGAGCCCGGGTCTGCCCCAGCGCCCGCAGCAGCCCCAGCTCGCGGGTCCGCTCGTGGATGGACAGCGACAGGGTGTTGGCCACGCCCATCAGCGCGATTCCGATGGCTAGCGCCAGCATCACGTAGACCAGGCCGAGGATGGTGTTCACCCCGCTCGTCGCGCTGGCCAGGTACTGATCCCGGTCCTGCACCCGCGGCTGACCCGCCGCCGCGGTGATCGCGGTGACCGACGCCCGAGCCGGGCCCGCGGTAACACCCGGCTTCAGCCTGATCAAGATCGTGCCGTCCAGCGCCTGGCCAGCGTGCGGCCGCCACCCGGACAGGGCGAACAGGTAGTCGCCGGTGACGTCGGGATGGCCGAAGATGGCCGCGACCCGCAGCCGCGCGGTGCTGCCGTCGGGATACACGACTGGCACTGTGCGGCCGACCCGCCAGTGCCGGTCCGCGGCCACGGTTGACGACACGGCGAACGACCCGGCGTCGACCGCGCCGAGCGAGCCCGCGCTGACCCCGAGGTTCAGGACCGCGCCGATGCGTCCCGGGTCGGCCGCGGTGATGGTCTGCGACTGGCCGCCGAGCAGCACGCTGCCCCGGCTCAGCGCAGTCACCGTCCCGGCCCCGGGCAGGCGGCTCAGGCGGTCCGCGAGCCGCGGGCTGAAGCCGGCCAGCCCAGCCCGCCCGCCGTAGCCGCCCTGGTCGACCACCAGGTCGGCGGTCAGCGTGCGGTCCACCCCGTGCGCCGCGCTGGCCTTGAGCGACGCCCCGAGCACGGTGAACATGGTGGCCACGGCGACGCCGATCATCAGGGCGGCCGCGGTGGCGGCGGTGCGCCGCGGGTGGCGCAGCGCGTTGTCGCGGGCCAGCCGCCCGCCGAGGCCGCGCAGGGCCGCGGCCGGGGCGCCCAGCACGGACGCGGCCGGACGGACCGCGACCGGGCCGAGGACGATGAACCCGGCCAGCGTCCCCACCGCGCCAGCCGCGGTCATGCCCTCACCGCCGCCGGCCGCACCGGCGATCACGGCCGCCGCCCCGGCCGCCACCACCACCAACCCGGCTACCGAACGAGTACGGGATACCCGCCCCGGCTCGGCCGCGTGCTCACGCAGGGCCGCCAGGGCCGGCCGCCGGGACGCGCGCAGCGCCGGTACCAGCCCCGCCAGCACGGTAGCCACCACTCCGGCCGTCACCGCGACGATCGCGCTGGCGGCGTTGATGACCAGGCCGCCCGCGGGCAGCGCGAAGCCGAACCCGTCGAAGACCGCCTTGAGCAGCGCGGCGATGCCGATACCGCCGGCCCACCCGGCCGCCGAGCCGACGATGCCGATCGCCAGCGTCTCGGCCAGTCCCGCCAGCGCGAGCTGGCGCCGCGAGGCGCCCAGCGCGCGCAGCAGCGCGGTCTCCCGGCCGCGCTGAACCGCCAGGATGGAGAACGTGTTGTAGATGCTGAACGCCGCGACCAGCAGCGCGACCCCGGCGAATGCGGTCAGGCCAGTGGACAGGAAGCCGAGGAAGCCGCTGTTGATCGCGTCCAGGTTCTCGGCCGCGAGCTGCGTCCCGGTGATGGCCTGCACCCCGCCGGGCAGCACGGCGCGCAGCCGGGCCGCCAGCTCTCCGGGCCGGACCCCCGGGCCCGCCCGGACCAGGATCTGCGTCAGCCTGGCCGAACCGCTTCCGGCCAGGTGCAGCTGCGCGGCGGGCAGGGTCATCCCGGTGAACGTGGCCGTCCCGTAGCCGTCGGCGGTGCCGAAGGTGGCGATGCCGACGATGTGCACCCGCAGCGGCTGCGGCGTCAGCAGCGTGGTGGTTTCGCCCACCGTCAGGTGCCCGGCCGTGGCCGCGCCGCGGTTGATGACCACCTCGTCGCCGGCCCGCGGGGCGCGCCCCGCCACCAGCCGGTAGGAGTTCAGGGCCAGGTCGGGGATCCAGTTCGCCGCCTCGGTGGGCGGCCCGTTGCCGCCGATCGGCTTGCCGTCCCGGCCCGTCAGCTGCCCGTAGCCTTCCAGGTCGGGCTGGGCGTCGGCGACGCCGGGCACGCTCCGTACCCGCGGCAGCAGGCTCGCGTCGAGGCCGGCCCGGGTACCCCCGGGCCCTGAGGTGATCTCGGTCGCGCTGCGCAGGACCACGTTGGTGCCCGCGTCGGCCTGGGTGAAGAGCCGGCTGAAGTTGGCCCGCAGGGTGTCGCTCAGCAGCAAGGTGCCCGCCAGGAACGCGACGCCGAGGCCCACCGCGAGCATGGTGGCGATGAGCCGGCGCCGGTGCGCCCACAGGCTCCGGGCGGTGACGGCGATCATCGGCCTTCCTCCGGGTGCGCTGTCTCCAGGTTCGCGAGATAGTCGAGCACTCCCGCCGCGGTCGGCCGGTCCAGGACGCCGACGACCCGCCCGTCGGCCAGGAAGACCGCGGTGTCGGCGAAGCTGGCCGCGACCGGATCGTGGGTGACCATCGCGATCGTCTGGCCGAACTCCTCCCGGGCCCCGCGCAGGAACCCGAGCACCTCGCCGCCGCTGCGGGAGTCGAGGTTGCCAGTCGGCTCGTCGGCGAAGACGATCTGCGGCCGCGAGGCCAGCGCCCGGGCCACCGCGACCCGCTGCTGCTGGCCGCCGGAGAGCTCGGCCGGCCGGTGCCCGAGACGCCCGGCCAGTCCGGTGCGCTCGATCACGGACGCCAGCCAGTCCCGGTCGGGTGCGGCACCGGCCAGCGTCATCGGCAGCGTGATGTTCTCCCCGGCGGTCAGCGTCGACATCAGGTTGAAGGCCTGGAACACGAAGCCGATCCGGTCCCGGCGCAGCAGCGTCAGCTGCCGGTCGGTGAGGCGGCCCAGCTCGGCGTCGCCGACGAAAACCTTCCCCGAGGTCAGGGTGTCCAGGCCGGCCAGGCAGTGCAGCAGGGTCGACTTGCCGGACCCGGACGGGCCCATGATCGCGGTGAACTGCCCGGCGGGGAACTCGAGGCTCACGTCGTCCAGGGCGGTCACCGCGGTGGTCCCGGTGCCGTACACCTTGGTCGCGTGCTCGGCGCGGACCGCCACGTCGGTTCTGGTCTGTAGTTCGGTCATGCCCCGATCGTCGGCTCCGGGTCCCGCCTGCGTCGCCGGCCAGCCGCGGGCACTTGCCCTACCGCGGTCGCGGTATCGCGGCGGCCAGACCCTGCTACCGAGCGGCCCAGCCCGGCCGGACCAGCCCGGCCTCGTAGGCGAAGACGACCAGGTGCGCCCGGTCGCGCGCGCCGAGCTTCATCATGGCCCGGTTGACGTGGGTCTTCACCGTGGCCGGGCTGAGTACCAGGCGCCCGGCGATGTCCTCGTTGGACAGGCCTTCTCCTACCAGGCCGACGAGCTGCCGTTCCCGTTCGGTCAGTGCGTCGAGCTGAGCCGGCGGCGGCGGTGCCTTGGCCCGGTCGGCGAACTCCCTGATCAGCCGGCGGGTGACGCCGGGAGAAAGCAGGGCCTCGCCGGTCGCCACCACCCGCACCGCCCGCACCAGCTCGGCCGGCTCGGTGTGCTTGACCAGGAAGCCGCTGGCCCCGGCCCGCAGCGCCTCGAACACGTACTCATCCAGCTCGAAGGTGGTCAGGATGACCACCCGCACGTCCGCCAGCCGTTCGTCCCCGGCGATCTGGCGGGTGGCCTGCAGCCCGTCGAGCCCGGGCATCCGGATGTCCATCAGCACGACGTCCGGGGTCAGTTCCCGGACCAGCCGCAGCGCGGCCGCGCCGTCGGGCGCCTCGCCGACCACCTCGATGCCCTGCTGGGCGCCGAGCAGGGCGGCGAACCCGGCCCGGACCAGCGCCTGGTCATCGGCTAGCAGCACCCGGATCATCGGGCTCCCAATGGCAGCCGGGCCAGGACGGCGAAGCCGCCGCCCGGCTTGGGCCCGGCGACCAACTGGCCGCCCAGGGCGGCGGCGCGTTCGGTCATGCCGCGGATCCCGCTGCCGGTGCGGCCGGCGGCCGGATCGCCGGGCGGCTCGTCGCCGTCGTCGTCGACCACGATGACCAGGTCACCGTCCTGACCGGCGATGCGGACCCGGACGCGGGACGCGTGCGCGTGCCGCACCGCATTGGTCAGCGCCTCCTGCACGATCCGGTACCCGGCCGCGTCGGTGCCGCTCGGAAGTCCCGTCAGGTCCGCCGTGACCTGGGTGTCGACGGTGAGGCCGGTCGCCTCGGCCCGCTGGATCAGGCCGGCGACGTCCCGCAGGCTCGGCGCGGGCGCTCGCGGCGCCTCCTCACCGGGCCGGCGCAGCGCGTCGAGCACCGACTGGACGTCGGCCAGCGCGTCCCGGCTGGCCTGCTTGATCGCGGTCAGCGCGGTCCTGACCTGCTCCGGCCTGCGGTCCATCAACTCCAGCGCCACGCCCGCCTGCACGTTGATGAGCGACAGGCTGTGCGCCACCACGTCGTGCAGTTCCCGGGCGATGCCGAGCCGCTCCTCGCTGGCCCGGCGCCGGTCCGCCTCGTCCGCCGAGCGCTGCTCTTCGACCGCCCGCTGCCTGCTGGCCTGGGTGAAGGCCCGCCGGTTGCGGATCAGCTCGCTCCCCGCCAGCAGGAATAGCAGCCACGCGGCCAGCCCCACCGCCACCCCGGCCGAGGGTCCCGGGCGGCCGGCCGCCAGCGCCGTCAGCCACAGGAAGGACCCGTACCCCGCCAGCAGCGAGCCGTAGGCGGCCCGGCGGTGGCCGGTGATCAGCGCGGTGAAGAAGGCGACGATCAGCGCCAGCCAGATCGGCCCGCCCGGATAGCTGAGCAGCGAGTAGGCCAGCGTCGCGGCGAACGCCGCGGCCAGCACGGCCACCGGCCGCCGGCGCCGGGCGGGCAGCGCGGCCGGGCCCGCGGCCAGCAGCAGGTACCCCCAGACGTCCAGCGTCCTGACATCGGCCTGGTGCCGCGCGGCCAGTGCGGTGCCGCCGACCTGGACCACGACCGCCAGCGCGGCCAGCACCAGATCCCCGCGCCGCCCGCCGGCCAGCCGTTGTACCGCTGAGACCACATCCACCTCAGCACCGTAGGCCGGGCCGGACCCGGAAATCGTCCGCCCGGCGGTGTAACCGCGCCTACCGTATCCGCGGTACGGCCGCTACCCCCCGTGGAGTACATCCGGCCGAGTAAAGCCCTGCGGCCGGACGCCCGCTGGACGCCCGGCCGCACTCCCCCCCTGGGGCATTGACTGGCCGAATCCCGAAAACGATCTCGCGTCTCGCCGAAAAGGCACCGCCGCGCGTCGTGTCCGCATTCGGTGTCCTTGTTTTCGCGGCTCGGGCGGGCCGCCAATTCCGTGCCTGCACCCACCCGATAGCGCGAATCCAGGACTCCAGAAACGACTCTAAGCGGGACATCGCGGGACTACCATGAAGGAAAAGCCACAGAATTACCCACAGTTTCGGGCGCAGATGAGCGAGACGGCTTCCTACGCGCAGGCCGCGCGGGGATTGGTCCCGGGGAGGTGGTGATGGCAGAGCAATCCGGCAGTTCCTTCGCCATGCTGCTCAAGCAGGAGCGAACGGGCGCCCGGATGACGCAGCACGACCTCGCGGAGGCGGCCGGGCTCAGCGAGCGGGCCGTCAGCGATCTCGAGCGCGGGCTGGTCGGGAAGCCTCGCAAGGAAACCGTCAGCCTGCTGGCCGACGCACTCGGCCTCGAGGGCGCGGGCCGCGACGCGTTCGAGTCCACCGCCCGGGGGCGCGGCCCGGCTGCCACCGGGACCGGTAGCGGCGAGACCGGATCCGCCGCCGGCCTCGTCGCCGACCCGCGGACGTGGCTGGCCCGCGTGGTCACCGCCCTGGATGAGCTCGGCGTATCGGCGGCTCGCTCCATGGTGGCGAAGTGGCGGGCCGGCCCGGGTCTGGACGACGTCTGGCTGGCCTGGGTCGAGGGACTCATCCGGCTCACCGAGGAAGGCAGGCTGCGGCCCGCCGCCGGCCGGCCGCCGCCGGCTGCCAGCCCGGGGGCTTTCTACGGCCGCGACCGCGAGGCAGCGGAACTCGGCGGCTTCCTCGACCAGGTGCGGCAGGGACGGGGCGGGGTCGCGCTCGTCCTGGGGCCGGCCGGCATCGGCAAGTCGCGCCTGCTGGTCGAGACCCTGGCCGCCCATCCGGCCGGCCTCGGGACCGAGTGGGTGGCGCTTGACCGCGGCGAGGCTGGTTACCGGGGCTGGCGTCGCCTGCTCGCGCCGCTGTGGGTCATGCTCCGCCGGACCGAACTGGTACCCGCGGGCCTGGTGCGGCACGCCGGGATCCTCGATGACATCCTGCTGGCCGACGACGACGGCGACCTGACCGGGAGGCTCTTCCCCGGCGAGGTGGCCGCGGCCGTCGCCGCGCTGCTGGATCACGTGGCCGCCCGGCGGCCCCTGGTGCTCGTCATCGACGACGCCCACCGCGGCGGCGCGAGCTCGGATCATCTCCTGGTCGAGGTGGCCCGGCGGGTCAGCGCCAGCAGCGTCGGCATCATCGCCGCGGTACGCCGGGACGAACTCGAGGAGAACTCGCCGATCCGTCCCTACAGCGACCAGGCCGGCGGGCGGGCCGCCCCCGACGTGGTGGTTCCCATCGAGGTGCCGCCGCTGGACGCGGCCGCGACCGCGGGCCTGATCCGGGAGCAGACCGGGGCCGAACCGCCGCCCGAGATCGTCGAGCAGGTGCTGAAGCGGACCGGCGGCCGTCCGCACCTGATCACCTTCACCAAGGTGCAGGCGCCCGCGCGCGGCACGGCGAACGCCGCCTCGTGGGCCGTCGGCAAGCTCGAGGCCGAGGGCCTGCGCCTGCTCGAGCCCGCCATCCAGAGCCGGACCGAGGAGGTGCGCGAGGTCCTGTACGCCGCGGCGCTGTGCGCGGCCGGCGGGTATATCGAGGCCGGCCTGGTCGCGGGCGTCACCGGCCGGCCCGTCCTGGTGGTCGAGCGGATCCTCGACGTCGAGCGCCAGCGCGGGCCGATTCTCGCCCCTGAGATCTCCGCGTACTGCTTCCAGCACGACAACTGGATCGACGCGCTCATCACGGTGTGCCCGGCCGGGCAGCGCCGCGCGCTGCACGCGCGGTGCCTCGAGGTGCTGCGAGCCGATCCGGGCGCCGATCCGCAACGGCTGGCCCGGCACGCCCTGGACGCCGGCGAGACGCTCGTCGACGTGGCCGACCTGGTGGCCCTGGCCCGGCAGGCCGCCGACCAGGCCGTCGCGGACTACGCGTTCGCCGCGGCGGCCGAGTTCTATGCGGCCGCGGCCCGGTACTCGGCCGGAACCGATCGCATCGACCTGCTGATCCGCCAGGCCGACGCGCTGCGCTTCGGCGGTCGCTGGGACGAGGCGCGGCCGGTGCTGCGGCTGGCCGCCACGCTGGCCCGCGGACTCGGGCGGCCCGGCAGCGAGGCGATCGCGCTGATCCACCTCGAGCGGCTGACCTGGAGCTACGGCCTTCACGAAAACCAGCTGACGGAGCAGATCCGGGAGGTGCTCGAGCGGCTGCCGCCCGGTGAGGTGATCCTCCGCGCTCAGGTCCAGGCGACGCTGGCGTTGCGGCTCGGCATCGCCGAGCGCAAATACGAAGGCGAGCAAGCCGATTTCGCCCGGGCCGCCCTCCTCCAGGTTCCCGCGGCCGGCGACTCCCCGGCCCGGGCCGACATCTTGATCGGCGTCCGGGGCGGCCTGCAGGATTACCTATCCCCGGCCAAGCTGCTGGAATACGACAAGGCCATCGTGGATCTCGGGATCAGGTTCCGTTCGGCCTTCCATATCAACGAGGGCCTTTTCGTCCGCGTCGTCGACCTCATCCGCGCCGGGCGGCTGCTGGAGCTGCCGGCCGCCGTGCGCGCGTACCGGGACTTCGCCGAGCAGAACCCCGCGCCCGTCGTCAGCTACGGCCAGGCCCTCATCGACGCGATGCTGTCACTCGCCCGGGGAGACTTCGCCGCCGCCGGCGAGCAGACGGCCGCGGCCGCCGCCGTCAGCCAGGCCTGGGGTGAATCCCAGGCCCAGGAGACGCTGATGGCCCAGATCGGCTGGCAGCTCTACGAGACCGGTCAGGTCGAGGGCCTGGCCGACGTGCTCACCGGGTTGCCGGGGCAGTCCGTGGGCACCTTCAACGAGCTGACGTGGTCTCTGGCGGCCGGGATCATTCACGCCGAACTCGGCGATCTCACCGCGGCGAGCCGCCTGCTCAGCGAGGTCGCCGCGCGTACGGACGACTTCGCGGACCAGCCCCGCGGTCCCTCGCGCATCGGGACGCTGGCGGCCGCGACGATGGTGCTCGGCCATCCCCTCCTGCGCGGCGCGTTCCCGGCCGACGCGAGCCGCTGGGCGCGCAGCCTGGCCAGCCAGCTGACCGAGCACCAGGACGCGGTGGTGCTGATCGGGTGGCCGGCCGTCCTGCTGGGCAGCAAGCACCGTTTCATCGGCCTGGCGCACCTGGCCGCGGCCCAGCCGGCCCAGGCAGCCGAGCACCTGGCCCGCGCGGTCGCGGAGAACGGCGACTTCGCCGCCGTGCAGACCAGGACCCGCTTTGACCTGGCCCGGGCGCTCATCCAGCAGCGGGCCGGCCACGCCCAGGGCATCGCCGAGATGGCGGACGTCCAGCGGCGAGCCGGCAAGCTCGGCATGGTGAACCTGGCCGCCCAGGCCGCCGCTGAACTGGACCGCCCGCCCGGCGGCGAGCGCTGACCCTCGCGGAATACCACCCGGCCCCGGAGGGCGCTCGCGACGTGGGGCCGGCCTCCAGGGACGGGCTTTAGGGAGGTGGGGCTGGGCTGAGCGGGATGGCGTTGGCGCATAGCTCGCACCGCCCGGCGGGCCAGGTGCGGCTCGGTAGCGTGGCGGCCGGGTAGAAGGGCACGCCCAGCCGCGCCGGGATCGCCGCGCTCGCGTCGCCCAGGGCGAGCAATGAGGTCACCGCGACGGGCACCGCGCCTTGGGCCCGGATCGCTGCCACGCAGGCCGCCACCGCCGTGCCCGCGTTGACCGCGTCGTCGACGATGCCGACCCACCAGCCGCCGATCCCGCCGGGTACCGGGCGCGAGTGATCCCCGGCGATCCTGCCGGGCACCGAGGGCAGGTGATACCCGGCGGTCGCGCCGGGCGTCCGGTAGCCGGGCAAGAAGGCCGCCGTGAGCAGGTCGGCGACGGCGTAGGCCAGGAACGCGCCGCCTTCGACCGGGCAGCAGACCGCGTCGACCGCGTGCGCCCGCAGCCGGTCCGCCATCCAGCGGACGGGCTGGCGCAGCCCGGCCGGTCGCAGGAGCAGTGCGTCCAGGTCCAGCCACATGTCCCCGTGGTACCCGGTGCCCAGATCGAAGTGCCCCCGGACGGGCTGAGCCAGTTGGACCGTGTCCCAGGACTCCACCCCGTCATCGTCTCATCGGCGGACCGTCCGCCTCCTCCGTCTGTCGGCCGGAATCAGCTAGCTGGCCGATGCCCGCCGGGTACGGTCGCGGGCACCCTGAGAGGGGGAAACGAGGGCAGGAGGCATGATGTTCAAGCGCAGTCGTACCCGGGACGAGGCCTGGGAGGGCGTCGTCACCGGCAAGAAGCGATCCTCGCCGGACGGCCAGAACATGTACCACCGGATCTCCGTGACGCTCGGCGACGGCACGGTCAAGGAGGTCCGGGTGCGGGGCGGCCTGTGGAAAACGCTGGAACCGGGTGACCGGATCGTCAAGCGGTCCGGCCAGACCGCCCCGGTCAAGATCGGCTAGCCGCGCACCCGTGGCCGGGCGGGAGGCGGCATGATGACCAGCATGAGCGAGCCACGGATCGACCTGCACGGGCACGCGGGCCGGTGCTTCCTGGCCGGGCTGCCGGCCAGGCATCAGCTGATCGCGACGATGGGCCCGGCCGCCGTCGCGGACGCGGTGCGGGCCGCCCAGGCCGCGGGCATGACCGCGGTGAACCTGTCCGCGGTGGCGGATTTCGCCGTGCTGCGGCCGGACCCGGCCCAGGGGCTGCGCGCGCACCGCGACTTCCGGCCCGGCGAGGCGTACGCCGACTACCGCCGTCAGCTGACGGGGATCCGCCAGGCCGCCGCCGAGGCCGGTGCCGAGGTGGCCACGTCAGCGGCCGGCCTAGAGCGGGCCGCCCGCGACGGACGCACCGTGGTGCTGCTGGGCTGCGAGGGCGGTGACTTCCTCGACGGCGACCTGGGCCGGCTGGAGGAGGCCCGCACGGACGGCGTCACCGTGCTCACCCTCGTGCACTACCGGGTCAACGAGCTCGGCGACGTGCAGACCGAGGCGCCGGTGCACGGAGGCCTGAGCCGGCTCGGCCGCGACGCGGTGGCCGAATGCAACCGGCTGGGCATCGTGATCGACTGCGCGCACGCCAGCTTCGACACCACGATGGCCGTGCTCGAGGCGTCTAGCCAGCCAGTGATCATCTCGCACGGCCAGCTCGGCCACGACGGTGCCGACGCTAACCATCCCCGGCTGATGACCTCCGGCCACGCCGCCGCAGTCGCGGCCAGGGGCGGCCTGATCGGCGCCTGGCCCTGTGGCTTCACCAGCAGCTCCTTTGACGACTTCGGCTCGGAGATCCTCCGGCTCACCGAGGCGGCCGGCCCGGACCGGGTGGCCATCGGTACCGACCTGGACGGCAACTACCGCCCCGTCCTCACCAGCTATCCCCAGCTCGCCGACCTCGCCCGCCTGCTCGAGGAGCGCGGTCTCCCGACCGCCGATGTCGAGCGAATCCTTGGCGGCAATGCCCTGGACCTGCTCACCCGCGTGCTCTGACCGGGACCGGATCAATGGAGCATCGAGCCGGCTATCACCGGCTCGATGGAGCATCGAGCCGGTTGGTACCGGGGTCGGCGCGGGGCTTATGGGATCCCTGGGGTTCATGGGGTCAATGAGATCCGAAGTGCGGTGTGCGGGGCCGCGGGCTGGCAAGGGGTATAAGGCGCAGGCTGGCACGGGGGTATAAGGCGCGGGCTGGCAGGAGGTAAAGGCGCGGGCTGGCAGGAGCACGGGGGCGGCGGGCTTACACGGGGGCGGCGGGCTTACAGGAAGTAGAGGCGGGACAGCGGCACGGTCTCGGCGGCGGGGACGGATAGCAGGGAATCGTCGAGGGTGGTGCGGCCGGTGGCGGGGTCGACCCGGACTTCGCCCAGGCGGCCGTGCCGGGTCATCGAGCGAGGACCCAGGGAACGGGTGGCGCGGACCGGGACGCGGCGGCGGACACCGGGCAGGCCGGCGCCGGAATCGATCGCGGCCTGGGCGACGAACATGACCGAGAGCTCGGCCGGGGTGGCGCCGCAGCCGCCGAACTGCGGGCCGAGCACGATCGGCTCGGCGATGTCGATCGCCGCGTTCGGGTCGCCGGTCGCGCCCCAGGCCGGCACGCCCGCCTTCAGTACCAGCGTGGGCTTGGCGCCGAACCAGGCCGGGTCCCACAGCACGATGTCGGCCAGCTTGCCCACCTCGACCGAGCCCACCTCGTGGGCCAGCCCGTGCGCCACCGCCGGGTTGATGGTCAGCTTGGCCAGGTAGCGCAGCACCCGCTCGTTGTCATCAGCATCAGGAGACCCGAAAGAACGTTTCATCACCGCGGCCAGGCCGAACGTGCGGCGCACCGTCTCCCCGGCCCGGCCCATGCCCTGCGCGTCGGATGACGTGATCGGGATGACGCCCAGGTCGTGCAGCGGTCCCTCGGCCGCCATCGTGCCGGCCCGGATCCGGTCCCGGGCCAGCGCGGAGTCCCGTGCCGGGTCCAGGCCGTGCACCAGCGCGATCATGTCCAGGTGCTCGGCCACCGCGTCCCGGCCGAACGGCAGCGTGGGGTTGGTCGAGGAGGTGACGACGTCCGCCCGGCCGGCCAGTTCCAGCACGTTCGGGGCGTGCCCGCCGCCGCAGCCCTCGACGTGGAAGGCGTGGAAGGTCCGGCCGCCGGCCACCGCGAGCGTGTCGGACACGCAGCCGGCCTCGTTCAGCCCGTCGGTGTGCAGCGCCACCTGCACGTCGTACTCGTCGGCCACGGTCAGCGCGGTATCCAGGCAGCGCGGGTGCGCGCCCAGGTCCTCGTGCACCTTGAAGCCGCACGCGCCGCCCGCGGCCAGCCCTTCCACCAGCGGCGCCGGGTCCGAGGAGGAGCCGCGAGCGAGAAAGCCGACGTTGACCGGCCACTGGTCGAAGGCGGCGAACGCCTTCCGCAGCAGCCACGGCGAGTTCAGGCCCACGCCCCACACCGGCCCGATCTCCTGACCGATCACCGTCGTCACCCCGGACGACAGCGACGCCTCCAGCACCCGCGGGGACAGCAGGTGCACGTGCGTGTCGACCGCGCCCGGCGTGGCCAGCAGTCCCTCGCCGGGGATGATCGTGGTGCCGGTGCCCACCACCACGTCGACGCCGTCCAGCGTGTCCGGGTTCCCGGCCCGGCCGATCGCGCTGATCCGCCCGGCCCGCACGCCGACCGAGACGGTCCGCACGCCCAGGACCGGGTCGAGCAGGGTCACGTTGGTGATCACGATGTCGCAGGTCTCGGTGGCCGTCGCCGCGCGCAGGTGCATGCCGTCGCGGGCGGTCTTCCCGAAGCCAGTGCGGAACTCGTCGCCCGCCCGCTGCGCGTCCGCCTCCACCCGGATGACCAGCCCGGTGTCGGCCAGCTCGATCAGGTCGCCCGCGCTCATGAAACCCCTAGGTCCAGGTATCCGCAGGCCCTGGCCTTCTCCAGGGCCCGCTCCCGGGCCCCCGGCTCGTCCAGCGGCCCGTCCACCAGGCCCGCGAACCCGATGATCACCCGCCGTCCGCCGACGGGGACCAGCGGTACCCGCCGGGTGCCGCCCGGCTCGAACCGCACCGCCGCGCCCGCGGTCACCGCCAGGTGCATGCCGTACGCCGCCGCCCGGTCGAAGCGCAGCCGCGGGTTGGCCTCGAAGAAGTGGAAGTGGCTGGTCACCGAGATCGGGACCGCCGCCGTGTTGGTCACCTCCAGCACGACCTCCCCGGCCAGCTCCACCACCTCAGGCCCCGAGAAGGCGGCCGGACCCGCCCGGAACGGATCACGCACCACCGCCAGCCGGCTGCCGTCGTCGAACACCGCCTCCACCCGCACCTCGGGCACCGCCCGGACCACGCCCGGCAGGACCTCGGATTCACCGAGTACCGAACGGGCGATGTCCACCGCCTCGGCCAGCCGCCTGCCGTCGCGGGCGGCCTCGCACACGGCGTCGGCTACCAGGGCGGTGGCCTCGACGACGTTCAGGCGCAGGCCACGGCGGCGCCTGGTCCGCGCTAGCTCGGCGGTTAGGTAGATGAGGAGGCGATCTCGTTCGGCCTCATTGAGCTTCAACGGCGGCCCGCCCCCCTCATTCCTCGTGGCCGGCTACGACCTTGCCCCCCGCGACCGTCAGGACGACTGAGGTACTCCCGATATTGCTGGCGGGCATGGAGTAGAGGTCCTGGTCGAGCACGGCCACATCGGCCCGCATCCCGGGCAGCAGCTGCCCGGTCACGTCCTCGGCGTGATTCACCCAGGCGACGCCGGCGGTGAACGCGTCCACCGCGTCCTCGAGCAGGACCGCCTGGCCGAGCTGGAACGGCTTGTCGCATTCGGGCGTGCCCGGCTGGCCCTGCCGCTCGGACAGCACCCGGTTCGCCGCCACGTGCATCTCCTGCAGCGGGTCGGGGGTGGACACCGGCCAGTCGCTGCCGAACGCGATCCGGGCCCCGCGACGCGCCAGCGCGCCGATCTGGTACTGCCACAGGGCGCGCTCCGGGCCGACGAAGGGCAGCGTCAGCTCCTCCATCTGCGGCTCCGAGCACGCCCAGAGCGGCTGGAAGTTCGCCACCGCGTCCAGTTCCCGGAACCTGTTCATGTCGCGCGGCACGATGAACTGCAGGTGAGCCAGGTGATGCCGGCCGTCCCGGCGCTGCTGCTCCGGGAGGGCCTCGAGCGCGTCCAGCGCGGTGGTGACGGCCAGGTCGCCGAGCGCGTGGAAGTGCAGCTGGAAGCCTTCGGCGGCCAGCCGGCCGGTGGCGTCTCGCAGCTCGTCGGGCGCGATGAACAAGCTGCCGCTGTGGCCGGTGGAGTGGCCGTCGCGGTCGAGGTAGGGCGCCGACATGGCGGCCGTGCCGGTCTCGCACACCCCGTCCAGCATCAGCTTCACCGAGGTGGCCCGGAACCGGCCCGCGGGGGCCTGCTCGCGGCGGGTCAGCAGGTCCTCCAGCTGGGCCACGCCGCGGGCCCGGTCCCACCACAGCGCGCCGGTCACGTGGGCGGTGAGCGAGCCGTCGGCGGCGGCCCGCCGGTAGGTGTCGAAAGCGTCCGGGATGCCGAGCTCGTCGGCCGCGCCGACGCAGGCGTCCTGCCAGCTGGTGATGCCGAGCGAGTGCAGGTAGGCCTGCGCCGCCAGCAGGCCCGCGGTCAGCTCGGCCGGGCTGGCGGCCGGGATGAGCCGGCCGACCAGGCGCATGGCCCCGTCGTGCAGTGCCCCGGTCGGGTTCCCGGCGGCGTCCCGCTCGATCCGGCCGTCGACGGGGTCAGGAGTACGGGCGTCG
>JAJKHX010000437.1 GCA_021154785.1 Nocardiopsis sp. | reverse complement strand
GCTGCCGAACGCCTGGCCGTTCGCCGTCCTCACCCTGGGCTGCCTGCGGGCCGGGATCATCCCGGTCATGGCGCTGCCGGCGCACCGCCAGCACGAGCTGGACTGGCTGTGCCAGCACAGCGAAGCCCGCGCCCTGGTCGTGCCCGGCGTCCTGCGCGGCTTCGACCACCAGGACCTGGCGGCCCGTCTCCGCGCCGCCTCGGCCACCCTGGAGCACATCCTGGTCGCCGCCCCGGACGTCGCGCCCGGCCACGAAGACCTGACCGTCCTGTGCGCCGAGCCGTCCGTCGCAGGGGACCGGATGCGCTGGGACGCCGCCCCGCCTGACCCGTCGGACGTCGCGGTCTTCCTGCTCTCCGGCGGCACCACCGGCCTGCCGAAGCTGATCGCCCGCACCCACGACGACTACTCCTATAACGCGCGCGCCTCCGCGCAGCTGTGCCGGATGGACGAGCGCACGGTCTACCTCGTCACCCTGCCCGCCTCGCACAACTTCCCGCTCGCCTGCCCCGGCCTGCTCGGCACCTGGCTGTCCGGCGGCCGGGTGGTCATGCTCGCCTCACCCGACCCGGTCAGCGCCTTCGCCGCCATCGAGGCCGAAGGCGTCACGATCACCGCGGCCGTGCCCGCGGTCGCCCAGCGCTGGCTGGCCCACGCCGCCGAGCACGGCGCCGGCGAGCTCCGCACCCTCGAGGTCCTCCAGGTCGGCGGCGCCCGGCTGGCCGACGAGCTGGCCCGGCGGATCCGGCCGGTCCTCGGCGCGACGCTGCAGCAGGTGTTCGGCATGGCCGAGGGCCTGCTGAACTACACCAGGCTCGACGACCCCGACGAGGTGATCTGCGGCACCCAGGGCCGCCCGCTCAGCCCGGGCGACGAGGTCCGGATCACCGGCGCCGACGGCCGCTCCCGGCCCGACGGCGAACCCGGCGCGCTGCTCACCCGCGGCCCCTACACGCCGCGCGGCTACTACCGGGCGCCCGAGCAGAACGCCCGCGCGTTCACCCCCGACGGCTGGTACGCCAGCGGCGACGTGGTCCGCCGCCGCCCGGACGGCAACCTCGTGGTCGAGGGCCGCGACAAGGACATGATCAACCGCGGCGGGGAGAAGATCTCGGCCGAGGAAGTGGAGAACCTCCTCTACCGGATGCCGGGGATCGCCCAGGTCGCCGCCGTGGCCGCGCCCGACGCCGACCTCGGCGAGCGGGTCTGCGTCTTCGTCGTCCCCGAACCCGGCGCGGCCGTCACCCTGGCCGCGATCAGGGACGGCATGGCCGCGGCCGGGGTGGCGAGGTACAAGTGGCCCGAGCGCCTCGAGCTCGCCGCCGAGCTCCCCGTCACCAAGGTCGGCAAGCTCGACAAGAAAGCCCTCCGCCACCTGCTCGCCTGAGCCCCGCCACCCCTCCGCCACCTGCTCGCCTGAGCCCCGCCCCCCGCCACCCCCGGCGCGATCAGCACCCGCGTCGCGATCCCCGACCAATGTCACATCGCATCGCCGCACCGGTCGGTCATCCTGCCACACCTGCCCCAGCAAGCGCACCGGCACCATGTCCACGCCGCTTTCAACCGGCTCGATGCTCCATCGATCCGGCAATAGCCGGCTCTATGCTCCATCGATCCGGTACGCGGGCGGGCCGGCACGCGGGGCGGGCCGGGTACGCGGCCGATCCGGCACACTGGCGATCCGGTACGCGGGCGGATCAGGCCGGGCGGGTCAGGTGCGAGCGGCGGCGCGGCGGCTTACTTCGCCGAGGGCGTCGGCCAGGACGGCGAGCTGGCCGGGGCTGAGGACGTCGATGAGCAGCTCGCGGACCAGGGCGACGTGGCCGGGGGCGGCCTGTTCGAGGCGCTGGCGGCCGGCCTCGGTGAGGACGGCGAGGACGCCGCGGACGTCGGAGGGACAGGACCGGCGGGCCACCAGGCCCGCTTTCTCCAGCTGGGTGACCTGGTAGGTCAGCCCGCTCTTGGAGGTCAGCAAGGTATCGGCCAGTTCGGTCATGCGCAGCTCGCCGTCCGGGGCGTCAGCCAGCCGGACCAGGATCTCGTACTGCGGATGGGACAGCCCGGTGGCCTCCTTGAGCTGGGCGTCGAGGAGCCGGTCGATCAGCGACCCGGCAGCCAGGAAGGCGTGCCAGGCCCGCATCTCGTCCTCGTCCAGCCACTTCACCGCCTCCATGAAGACCACCCTACCGTCAGCTGTACAAATTTGAACCATCATGCTAAGGTCCATTAATAGTAATTCAAATTTGAACTATGCCGGAGGTCATGATGGCCAGGATGCCCGCGCTCTACCTCTCACACGGCGCGCCGCCGCTGGCAGACCACGCGACCTGGCCGGACGAGCTCGCCGCCTGGTCCCGTGAGCTGCCCAGGCCGCAAGCCATCCTGATGATCTCGGCCCACTGGGAAGAAGCGCCACTGGCCGTGGGTGCCACTACCACGGTGCCGCTGACCTACGACTTCTGGGGCTTCCCGGAGCACTACTACCAGGTCACCTACGCCGCCCCCGGCGCTCCCGAACTAGCCGGCAAAGTCAGGAAACTGCTCCGTTCCCCGGCCACCCCGGTGCTCGACGTGCCGAACCGGGGCCTGGACCATGGCGCCTACGTCCCGCTGGTCGAGATGTACCCGGACGCGGACGTGCCCGTCCTGCAGATCTCGATGCCGAGCCTGGATCCGGTCCGGCTGATGGAGATCGGCCGCAAGCTGGCCCCGCTGCGCGACGAGGGCGTGCTGATCATCGGCAGCGGCTTCTTCACCCACAACCTGCGCGCCATCACCGGCGACGACGACCTCGTCTCCCCGGTCATGAAGGAGTTCGACGACTGGGGCCGCCGCAGCCTGGAGGCGGCCGACGTCGACGCGCTGCTCGACTTCGAGCGCAAGGCCCCGGGCGGCCGCCTGGCCCATCCGCGCACCGAGCACTTCGCCCCGCTGTTCGTCACGCTCGGCGCGGCCGAGGACGAGCTCGGCGATCAGCGCGCCGTCATCGAAGGCTTCTGGCTCGGCATGGCCCGCCGCTCGGTGCAGTTCGGCTAGCGGTGCAGTTCGGCTAGCGGGGCAATACAGCTAACGCGCGACCCGAACGAGACTAACGCCACACCCCGGAACGGCACCCACCCGGCCGGCATTAAGGACCCGTGGCCAAGCTCGCGATGTTCGCTCAGGCGTTCCGTACCGCCGACCTGCGCAAGAAGCTGCTGTTTACTCTCGGCATCATCGTGCTGTACCGGTTCGGCGCGTCGCTGCCCGCGCCGGGCATCTCGACCGCGAACGTGCGCTACTGCTCCGGCCTGGCGACCAGCCACCCGGGGGCCGCGGCGGACCTCTACGCCATGCTCAACCTGTTCAGTGGCGGCTCGCTGCTGCACATCACGGTGTTCGCGCTGGGCATCATGCCCTACATCACGGCCAGCATCATCCTCCAGCTGCTGACCGAAGTCATCCCGCGGCTGCGCACGCTCAAGGACGAGGGCCAGGCCGGCCAGGCCAAGATCACCCAGTACACCCGGTACCTCACCGTGGGGCTCGCCGTCCTCATCGCGGCCACCTACGTGCAGGCGGCCCGCTCGGGGAGCCTGTTCTCCGGCTCGGGCTGCTCGGCGGCGGACCACCCGCTGATCCCGCACGCCGACGTGCTCACCATCGTCACCATGCTGATCACGATGGTCTCGGGCACGGCCGTGATCATGTGGATGGGTGAGCTGATCACCGACCGCGGCATCGGCAACGGCATGTCAGTGATGATCTTCACCAGCGTGGTGGCCGGCCTCTTCGGCGGGGTCGAGCAGATCTACCTGAGCCGGGGCATCCCGATGACGGTGATGCTGGCCGTGGTGGTCGTCGTCCTGGTCGCGTGCGTGGTCTTCATCGAGCAGGCCCAGCGGCGCGTCCCGGTCCAGTACGCCAAGCGGATCACCGGGCGCCGGGTCTACGGCGGGGCGACTACGTACATCCCGCTGAAGGTCAACCAGGCCGGCGTGATCCCGGTCATCTTCGCCTCGTCGCTGCTCTTCCTCCCGCAGACCGCCGCGTCGCTGCTCGGCAATACGAACCAGGGCTGGGTGGGCTGGGTGGACCGCTACCTGGTGCCTGGCACCGGCGCCTTCCCGCTCTACTACATCCTGTACTTCCTGCTGATCCTGGGCTTCACCTGGTTCTACGTGTCGATCACGGTCAACCCCACCGAGGTCGCGGGCAACATGCAGAAGTACGGCGGCTTCGTGCCCGGACTGCGGCCGGGGCCGGCCACCGCCGGCTACCTGAACTACGTGCTCAGCCGGCTGACCGCGGCCGGCTCGGTCTACCTGGCGGTGATCGCGCTGCTCCCGATGGTCGCGCTGGGCGCGCTCCACGTCAGCAGCCAGATCGCGTTCAGCGGAACCAGCCTGCTTATCGTGGTCGGCGTCGGGCTCGACACCGTGAAGCAGATCGAGAGCCAGGTACACCAGCACAGCTATCGGGGCTTCGTGCGCCCGCCCGCGAATAGGCCCGCGGACGAGACCACGAACGAGACCGCGAACGAGCCCGCGCAGAAAATCCTGGAATCCGGGGGAACCCCTGAGCGCCCGGCGGCATTGAACGTGTCGTGAGATTGGCGCGAGGTGCCGACCGTGAGGCGGAGTTCACCGAATTCGTCACGGGGGCATCGGCGATGCTGCTGCGGGCGGCCCTCGTGCTGCTCAGCTCGCGGGAGGAAGCCGAGGATGCCTTGCAGCTGACGCTGCTGCGGACGTTCCGGCGCTGGGACCGGGCCCGGGAGGCGCCCGAGGCCTACAGCCGGACGGTGCTGGTCAACGTCTGCCGGGAGCGCTGGCGGCACGCCAAGCGCCACCCGGAGGTACCGGGTGTCATCGATGACGCCGGGCCGAACGCGGTGGTCATGTCGTTCGCCGAGGCAGCCGACCGCCGCCACGTGCTCGTCCGCGTGCTGCGCCGGCTGCCCGACGTCCAGCGCGAGGTGCTGGTTTTCCGCTACCTCCTCGACGCCTCGGTGGCCGATACCGCCAAAGCCCTCGGCATCGCCGAGGGCACCGTGAAGTCGGCGGCCAGCCGGGGGCTCGACCAGCTGCGGACGCTGCTGTCCGCCGAACACGCCGAATACGGAGACAAGAGGGTGCGCCGTGTCCATCCAGGCTGACGACGAATTCAACCTCAGGCTCGCGCTGATGAGCGAGCTCGACGACGTCGCGCCGCGGGACGAGCTGGCCCATCTGGTCATCGCGCGCCACCGCAAGGTACGAAGGCTCCGCTTCGCCGGCGTCTGCGGCCTGTTCGTGGTCTTCGCCGGCATCGGCGTGCCGATCGGGATCGCCAGCACCTCGGGCGGCGGCGCCCCGGCCAAGGAGGGCCCGGTCGCGCTGCGCCTGGGCTCCTACACCCTGACGCTGCCCGGCGAGTACCACCCCAGCGACGCCGCGTCCGCCCCGTGCGCCGCGGTGCCCCAGCCGCGGTCGGCCGTGCCCGTCGAGGAGACCGCGGCTATCACGTCCGGCGTCTGCATCCTGATGTTCATTGCCCCGCCCGGCTACACCCCGCCCAAGAGCGGGACCACGGTGGTCGTCAAGGACGAAAGCAGGGATCTGGTGATCGGCGCCACCGGCCTGTCCCGCACCCGGCTGGACTCGCTGGTCTCCTCCGGCCTGAAAGCCGCCGCCTGAGATCCGCCGCCTGAGACCCGCGGCCGGATCACCGGCTGAGCAGGGACGTCATCGCCGAACGCAGCGCCGCCTCCGGATCATCCGGCAGGCCCGCCGAGCGCCAGCCGATGTGCTTGTCCGGGCGGACCAGGAGCGCGCCTTCCTCCGCGACCTCGCGGATCCGGGCCCAGTCGTAGTAGATGTCGGTGACCTCGCGGCCCGGCCCGATGACCACCGCCTCGAGCGGGACGCCGAGCTCCCGGGCCACCGAAGCAGCGGCGGCAGCCCAGGCCGACCCCGCGATTCCGGTGATCAGCGTGAACCGGTCGTACGGGGCCAGGTCGAGGGTGGACAGCTTGCGGGTGCTGCCTACTCTCGAGCTGGCCCCGACCCAGACGTGCGGGAGCCGGGCCCCGGGCACGGTCGACGGCTGGAAGTACAGCTCGGGGTCCCGGTCCGGCTCGGGCCGCACGGATCCGTCGGAGACGATCGCGGTGGAGGCATAGAACTGCCCCATCTCGACGCCGTGCGCGTTGAACTCGTAGTTCTTCAGCTCCATCGCCTTGACCAGGGCGGCCCGCTTGGCCGCCCCCCGCGGCGTGCTGGCCTTGCGCTCCTCGATCTGGGCGATCATCTCCTCCTCGGTCGTCGCCCCGGTCATCCCCAGCGCGTCGAAGAACTGACCGAACTCCCGGCTCGACTGGT
>JAJKHX010000436.1 GCA_021154785.1 Nocardiopsis sp. | reverse complement strand
CTCGACCTTGCGGACCTCGATCTTGCGCGGCTTCGCCTGCTCGGTGACCGGGATCCGGACCTCGAGCACGCCGTTGGCGTAGCTGGCCTCGAGCGCGTCGGCGTTCAGGGTCTCCGGCAGCCGCAGGCGGCGGGTGAACGTGCCCATCGTGCGCTCCCGCACGAAGAACTTGTCGTTCTCGGTCCGCTCCTCCTCGCGCTTGCCGCTGATGGTCAGGACCCCGCGGTCCACGGTGACCTCGAGCTGCTCCGGGTCGATGCCCGGGACGTCGAGCCGCAGCGTGACGTCGGTCTCGTGGCGCACGACGTCCAGCGGCAGCACGGCCGCCTGACGCGACGCGTACCGGGCCAGCCGGTCGAACTGCCGCTGGAAGTCCCGCCCGAACGGATCAAAAGTCGTGAAGTACATCCTTGCCTCACTTCCGAGTGAAATGCGTCGGAGGATTCGGCCGGATCGCCGGGATCGCACCCTCCAGAGACAGGAAACTTGCAACTCGAGTTGCATATTCCCTGTCGACTGGAGGGAACGTTCTTGGACCTAGAACAGCAGGGCGGACAGGGCCGCGCGTGTCTTCTTCACCTGCGGCTCGTTCGGCGGGAGCAGGTCGAACAGGCTGACCAGGTGCTTGCGGGCCTGCTCGCGCTCGTCGCCGGAGGTCCGGCGCACCACGCCGAGCAGCCGGTCGAACGACTCCTCGATCCGCCCGGCGGCCAGCTCGATGTCGGCCACCTTGATCTGGGCGGCGACATCGGCGGGGTGCTCGGCCGCGTCCCGCCGGGCCTGGGCCTGGTCGTAGGAGGTGACCCGGCGGATCAGGTTGACCTGGGCCAGCCCGGTCCTGGCCACCGGATCGGCGGGGCTGGCCGCCAGCTCCTGCTCGAAGGCCTTCGCGGCGCCGTCGAGGTCACCGCGCTCCATGGCCGCGCGGGCCTCGGCGAAGGCGGGTGACATCCCCGGCGGCGTTCCCTGCCCGGGCGGGGCGCCGGGGGCACGGGCCTCGTCGGCCGCGGCATCCGCCGCGTCGTCGGTGTCCGCGTCCGTGTCGTCAGCGGGCGCGGGCGCGGCCAGCTGCATGCCCATCTTGTCGGCGACCGCCAGGACCTGGCTGATCCACTGCTTGACCTGGGCCTCGGGCATGGCCCCGAGGAAGCCGTCCACCAGCTGCCCGCCGAGCACCGCTACCACCATGGGGATGCTCTGCACCTGCAGCGCCGCGCTCAGCTGGGGGTTGGCGTCCACGTCGACCTTAGCCAGGATCCACTGGCCGCCGGCTTCGGCGGCCAGCTTCTCGAGCACCGGCGAGAGCTGCTTGCACGGCCCGCACCACTCGGCCCACAGGTCGATGATCACGGGCGTGGTGCGGGAACGCTCCACGACGTCGGTGTTGAAGGTTTCCTCGGTGACGTCGATGACGACGCCGCCGCCCGGCCCGGCCGGACCCTGGGACGGAGACTGAGCCGCCTGCTGCCTGCGCTGCGCGGCAGCCTGCCGCGCGCCCAGATCGACGGCACCGTAAAGCGAAAAATCTCGCGGCTGCATGATTCCATCCTGCCGTATGCGCGCCACTCGGCGCTCCAGGCCCGGCACTTGAGCCGGGCCGCGTCGCGGAAGGCCATGAGATTGGGCTTCCAGCGGTTGCTAACGCTCTCGAACCCGGATTTCATGTCCGGGGGTACCGGGCCACGGGACAGGCGGGGCGGTGCGGGGCGTCTGCGGCGTCAGAGCTCGCGGCCGAGGTAGACGACACGGGATTCACCGGGTTCGGCCGGATCGAGCCGGCGCAGGCCCAGGTGGCGGTAGAAGCCGATGGCGCGGGTATTGGCTGCCAGCACGGTGAGGTGCACCCCCGGGGCGCCGGCCCGCGCCGCCGCGGCGTAGAACGTCTCCATCAGGGCGCGGCCGTGGCCGGCGCCCTGGAAGGGCGGCAGCAGGTCGATGTGCAGGTGCGCGGGGTAGGCGTCCAGGCCGGACCACAGCAGCCGCTCCGGCCGGTAGTGCAGCGCGATCATCTCGTCGTCCGGGCTGGCCGGCGGCACGGGCGCCCCCTGGTTCCCGGGTGGTAGCGGGTAGCAGCCGGAGAGCCTGGGGATCCAGCGCTCCCGGTAGGCCCGGACGAACGCGGCCGTGTCCGGCGTCCCCAGCACGTAGCCGACGGCTCGCTGCCCGTCGTCGAGGACGAAGGCGAAGTCCGGCTCCAGGAAGACGTAGGGCCCGGCGAACAGGTCGGGCATCAGGTCGTCGCTGCGGTACTTGCCCCGGGCGTCGCCGCCGGCGTCGGCGGTCCGGACGCAGACGTCATAGACAGCGCGCAGATCGGCTTCGCGATAGGGTCGGATGTGTGCCATTCTCTGACTATAGTCAGAGAATGGAGCGGGTGATGATCGAACAGGTCCGCCGGTTCAACCGGGCGGTCACGCAGCGGGCCGGCGCGCTGGAGGACGCCTTCCTGGCTCGCGGCCGCCCGCTCGGCCAGGCCCGGGTGCTGTGGGAGATCGGCCCGGACGGCCGCGATGTCCGGGACCTGCGGGCCCGGCTCGGCCTGGACTCCGGCTACCTGAGCAGGCTGCTGCGGGCGCTGGAGCAGGAAGGGATGATCACCGTCGGGGCGAGCGCGGCGGACGGAAGGCGGAGGACCGCGCGGCTGACCGCCCCCGGCGAGGCCGAACGGGCCGAGTATGACCGCCGTTCCGATGACGCCGCCGCATCCATGCTCGGCGCGCTCTCCGGGCGCCAGCGCGAGCGGCTCGTGACCGCCATGGCCGAGGTAGAGCGGCTGCTGGCCGCCTCGGCGGTCGAGATCGGCGTGCGCGACCCGGCGGACCCGGACGCCCGCCGCTGTCTGCAGGCCTACGTCGACGAGCTGGCCGCGCGGTTCGACGGCGGCTTCGACCCGGCCCGGAGCATCTCCGCCGCCGACCACGAGATGACCCCGCCGGCCGGGGAATTCCTGGTCGCGGTGCTGTACGGCGAGCCGGTGGGCTGCGGCGCGCTGAAGTTCCACCCCGGTGCGCCCGCCGAGGTCAAACGGATGTGGGTGGCTCCGGCGGCGCGCGGCCTGGGCCTGGGCCGCCGGCTCCTGGCCGAGCTGGAGGCCCGGGCGGCCGGGCACGGCGTCCGGGTGCTGCGGCTGGAGACGAACCGGACGCTGGCCGAGGCCATCGCGCTGTACCGGGCGGCGGGGTACCGCGAGGTGGCGGCGTTCAACGACGAGCCGTACGCGCACCACTGGTTCGAGAAGAACCTGTAGATCGATGAATCCCGGCCGGGTCGCGCGTCATGAGAGCGACGGCGGCTTCACCGAGCGCCATCCCGGACTGCGCAGCGGCCGCCGACAGCGGATTTAATACCTGATGTCAGTCGCTGCCATCATATAGGGTCGGACCATGGGACGCTGGGAGCCAGACGCGCGCGGACGGCTGGAGCGGGCCGCGCTGGAGCTCTTCGTCGAGCGCGGCTACGAGCAGGCCACGGTGACCGAGATCGCCCGGCGGGCGGGGCTGGCCCAGCGGACGTTCTTCCGGCACTTCGCCGACAAGCGCGAGGTCCTGTTCGCAGGCGCCCGCACGCAGCAGGAGTACCTGGTGAGCGCGGTCGCGCGGGCCCCGGAAGCGGCGACGCCGATCGACGCGGTCGACGCCGCCCTGGAGGCCGCCGCCGCCGAACTCCAGGAGCGTGGCGAGTACGCCCGGCAGCGCCAGGCCGTCATCGCCGCGAACCAGGAACTGCACGAGCGCGAGCTGATCAAGCTCGCCGCGCTCGCCGCCGCGATCGCCGGCGCACTGCGCCGGCGCGGGGTCACCGACCCGGCCGCGAGCCTGGCCGCCGAGGCCGGGATCGCCGTTTACAAGATCTCGTTCGAGCGCTGGGTCAGCGAACCGGGACCGCCGGACCTGCCGGGGCTCATCCGGGAGTCGTTCGGCGAGCTCCGAGAGGTGACCGCCGGCACTGCATGACCAGGGGACGGCGGCGTTGCCGGGACGGCGGCAGCACGGGACGGCGGCGTACCGGACGATGCCGGCGTGACGCGGGGCTAGCCTGGCGGGCATGGCGACGTGGGACGAGCTCAGGCGGGCGCTGGCCCGGCTGCTCGAGCAGCACCCGGACATCCTGACGTACTCGCCGGACCTGGGCGGCGGCGAAGCCGGCCAGCCGCCGTACCAGATCGGCCTGGTCCCCTGGGCCGCGGACGCGGCGGGCGAGCTGTGGCGGCGGTTCGGTGACCAGGTAGACCTGCGGGTCGGGGCGCTGCCGTACCCGCCGGGGCGCCGGCCCGCCGATGACGTGCGGCCGGCCCCGGTGCCGCCGCCTGAGCGTCCCGCGCTGCTCGGCCCGGCCGAGGCCGGGGTCGAACTGGACGGGCCGGCCGTGGTCCGTTCCGGGCACACCCTGCAGCACGGGCTGCTGGTCCGCGACCGGTCCGGGGCCGGGCTGGCCATCGCGACCAACGGGCGCCTGACGGCCAGCGTCGTCGACCCGGCCACCGGTGACCAGGTGGGCGGCTTCGCCGGCTGGCAGACGCTCCCGGGCGTCGTGTTCCGGGTGCCGCCGGGCGGAACCGAGCGGATCCCGCTGCTCATCGGCACGGCCAGCGTGGACGAGCGGCTCGGCTACACCGTGCCGCCGGGCGACTGGGGCGTCGAGGCCACGCTGAGCCTCCGCGCGGACGCGGACGCCCCGCTGACCCGGGAGCACCGCCGGCGCACCCCGGTGCTGCCGCTCACGATCACCGCCTGACCGGCGGCCCCGCTCTTGCGCGCCGTTACTTGGTTGCCTTAGAGTAACCGTTGCTTATGAGTAACCAATCAGCGGACGCCGTGTTCGACGCGCTGGGCGAGCCGGTGCGCCGCCGGATCCTGGAGTTGCTGCGCGACGGGCCGACGCCGGTGGGCCGGCTGGCCGACCGGCTGCCGGTGGGCCGGCCCGCGGTCAGCAAGCACCTGCGGGTGCTGAGCGACGCGGGGCTGATCGAGCACCGCAGCGCCGGCACCAGGAACCTGTACGCGCTGGCCCCGGACGGGATGGCGATCGCGCAGCAGTGGCTGGTCCGGACCTGGGACACCGTCCTGGCCGCCTACGCCGCCGAGATAAAGAGGAGCAGCCCATGAACCCCGTCCCGCCCGTGAATACCGTGCCGCCGATCCGCCGGGCGATCCTGGTCGAGGCGGACCAGGCCGCCGCGTTCGAGGTATTCACCGCCAGCCTGGGCCGGTGGTGGCCGCTCGGCGAGCTCAGCGTGCACGGCAAGGACGCCACGGTGTCGTTCGACGACGGGCAGATCGTCGAACGTTCGGCCGGCGGCCAGGCCGCCGTGTGGGGCACCGTCACCCGGTGGGAGCCGCCGTCCGTGGTCGCGTTCAGCTGGCATCCCGGTCATCCCGCCGACCGGGCCAGTCAGGTCGAGGTCACCTTCACGCCCGCGGCCCCCGGGCGGACGATGGTCAGGCTGGAGCACACCGGCTGGGACGTCTTCGCGGACCCGGCCGCGGCCCGGGCCGAATACGACCGCGGCTGGCCGCAGGTACTCGACCGCTACCAGGAGCACCTCGCGGCCCGGGACGCGGACGGGGACACCGACACCTGGGTGGCGCTGATGCACCGGCCGGGACGGGAAGCGCCGCGGAGCGGGCCGCTGACCGAGGACCCGCGCTTCGGCCAGCATGTCGCGTTCCTGAACCGGATGCGCGAGGCGGGCTACCTGGTCCTGGCGGGCCCGCTCGCCGACGCCGACGGCGAGGGCATGACGATCCTGCGGCTGCCCGGCCCCGGGCGGCTCGGGACCGCGACCCGGCTCGCGAACGAGGATGACGCCAGCGTGGCGGGGGGCTTCTTCACCGTGGCGGTCAGGCCGTGGCAGGTGGTGATGCAGGGGGCGTGACAGGTACCCCGTTTGGTGGGAAGTTCTTGAATTCAGGGGTGGGAGGCGGGGGGTTCGGCGTACCCGTGCTGGTAGGCGTAGCGCATGGCCTGGCCCCGGTCGCGTGAGCCGGTCTTGGCGAAGATCCGGTTGACGTGGGTCTTGACCGTCGCCTCGCTGACGAACAGGGCCCGCGCGATCTCCCGGTTGGACTTGCCCCCCGCGATCAGGCGGAGCACTTCGGACTCGCGCGGGGTGAGGTCGCCCTCGTCCGGTGCGGTGCCGCCCGCCGGGGCCGGGGCGGGGGCGCGGACGGCGGCGGACAGCAGCCGCTGCTGCACCTCCGGGTCGAGCACCGCCTGGCCGGCCGCGGCGGCCAGCACGGCCCGGCCGATCTCGGCCCGGGTGGCGTCCTTGGTCAGGTAGCCGAGCGCGCCGGCCCGCAGCGCGCCGATGATCGACTCGTCGTCGGAGTAGGTGGTCAGCACGACCACCTGGGTGCGCGGGTGACTGGCGCGGACGCGCCGCGTGGCCTCGACCCCGTCGCAGCGCGGCATGTTCAGGTCCATGAGCACGACCTGCGGGTCCTTGGCCGCGACGGCCTCGACCGCGGCTTCGCCGTCCTCCGCCTCGCCGATCACGGCGATGCCGGGCACGGTGCCGAGCAGCAGCACCAGGCCCTCGCGGACGGCGGACTGGTCGTCGGCGACGACGACGGTGACCGGATCGGGGTTCTCGCTCATCAGGGTCGCGGCGTGGAGACCCTGGCTATCAAACCGGGGGGGAAACGCCGCATCACCTCCCT
>JAJKHX010000435.1 GCA_021154785.1 Nocardiopsis sp. | reverse complement strand
GCCTGGAGCTCCGCGTCGTCGGCCAGGTCAGCGTCGTCGGCGTCAATATCGTCGAAGTTGTCCAGACCCGCATCGGAGTCGAGATCCGCCTCATCGAGATCCACCGCGGCCAGGCCGTTGGACGATCCCGGGTTTGGGTCCGCGTTGGCGCGCAGCTCGGAACCGTGCTCATCCGAGTCGGGATCACCCGGCCGCGGAGCCGCCTGAACCGCCTGATCCTCGACGGCCCGGGGTCCCTGGTCCGAGGTCCTGGTGCGCTTCCGCGCTGCGGAATTGGCAGCGCTCACGACCACGGTCACCCCTTCCTTCGCTGGGTAGATGCCACTCCGGACTGATTCAACCCGCCTGCCTCCCACTCATCACCATAGGCTGCGGCCGGGAGTGACTTGTACGCCTCCGCCCGGGCCGCTCCCCCTCTGGGTCACCGCGGTCCGTCCGCCGGCACGTGCATGACCAGCACTGTGACGTCGTCGTCTTGCTCGTGACCAGCGAGCATACGTTCCACGAGGTACTCGAGGAACCGCTCGGGCCGGGCCAGCAGCTCCTCATCGGCCCGTCCGGCCACGGCGGCCAGCTCTTCTAGACCCGCGTCCAGACCACGATTCCTGTTCTCTACCAGACCGTCAGAATAAAAGACCGCAGTACTACCGGGGCGCAGGTTGAACGCGTGCTGTTTCCTCGGGCTGGCCCAGCCCAGTGGCGTGCCAGCTTCCACTCCGTCGAACCGCGGCGCGCAACCTGCCTGTAGAACAAGGGCCGGCAGGTGGCCGGCATTCCCGAGCACGCCATCCCCCGTTTCCGGATCGATGACGAGGTAGGCCACGGTGGTGACCTGTTCCTCCTGCTCGGTCGCGGCGAACAGGCGGTCGAGGCCGCCGAGCACCGCGGCCGGGCGCGGGTCGGTCAGCGCCAGCGCCCGCAGCGCGTTGCGGACCCGGCCCATTCCGGCCGCCGCGGTCAGCCCCTTGCCCATGACGTCGCCCAGCGCCAGCGCCAGCCGCTGGTCGGCCAGCCGGAACGCGTCGTACCAGTCGCCGCCGATCTCCATGTTCTTGGTCACCGGGCGGTACGTCGCCTCCAGCACCAAGCGCGGCAGCGTGGGCAGCTGGTCCGGCAGCAGGCTCCGCTGCAGCGTCTCCGCGGTGGTGTGCTCCCGCTCGTACAGGCCGGCCCGCTCCACCGCCAGCGAGCACTGCCCGGCCAGCGCCTCCAGGAAGACGCGCTCCTCCTCGGTGATCTTCCGCGGCCGGGCGAAGGAGAACCGCAGCGCGCCCAGCGGCGCGCCCGCCGCCAGCAGCGGCAGCCCCACCCAGGACCGCTCGTCGGACAGCGCCACCCGCTCGGGGTCGATCACGAGCTCGCCGTCGAACTGCCTGCGCAGGTCCTCCGGGTCCTCCACCAGCACCGGCCGCCGGGTCGAGATCGCCCGGGTCATCACGCTCGGGGTTTCCAGCGTCAGGTCACCGCCGGCCGAGTCGGGCGCGTCCCGCAGGTCGTCGTTGACCACCCGCAGCCGGGCGCCGTCCAGCAGCACCACGGCCGACCGCAGCGCGCCGATCGCGGTCCGGCCCACCTCGGTGATGACCTCGACCACCTGCTCCACCGTCAGCGCCTCGGCCAGCATGGAGGTGGCCTGCTGCAGCCGCGCCGTGCGCAGCGCCGCGGCGGACAGCTGCTCGGTCAGCCGGCCGCGCATCTCCTCGGCCTCGCGCTGGCTGGTCACGTCGGTGCAGGCGCCAACCCACTCGGCGATCTTGCCGTCCCGCTCGATCGGCACCGCGCGGACGTCGTAGTGCCGGTAGGACCCGCCCTTGGTGCGGATCCGGTACCGGTCGTCGCAGATCTTCCCGGTCCTGACGCACTCCCGCCAGTCCCGCTCGACCCGCTCCCGGTCCTCCGGGTGCACCGCGTCCAGCCAGCCGAACCCGGTGTACTGCTCCTGGGACTGGCCGGTGATCCAGCGCCACTCCGGCGAGTCTTCCTTCATCGAGCCGTCCGCCGCCGCCACCCAGACCACCTGGGCACCGCCCTGCACCAGCGAGCGGTACCGCTCCTCGCTGCGCCTGATCTCGGCCGCGGCCGCGGCGGCCGCCTCGGCGGCCTCGGCCGACGGGCCGGCCACGTTGAGCAGGATCAGGCCGATGCCGAGCACCTGCCCGGCCGCGTCGTGCACCGGGTACCAGGAAGCGCAGCCGGACACGTCCTCGGCCGGGGGCTCGCCCGGGGCCGCGGGGTCACGCGACGCCGGAACCGCGGGGTAGCCGGTCTCGGTCAGCGGCGCGTCCTCGTCCAGGACCTTGCGCAGCGCGGCCTCGGCCCGGGCGGCGACCGGACCCGGCCATGCCTCGGAGGGCAGCAGGCCGTGACAGGCGGACGGGTGCGCGGGGGCGGCAACCGCGGGGACTTCCGGGTCCAGTGCTTCCGGGTCCAGTACTTCCGAACCCAGTGCGTCCGAACCCAGTGCTTCCGGGTCCAGCGGGACGGCTTCGGCGTTCTCGCCGAGCCGCACCAAGGCGGCGTTCACCCAGCGGAAACGCAGGTCGGGCCCGAACAGGGCCAAACCAACCGGCGCCTCCAGCGTCAGCATGTCCACCAGTACGGCGTCCGAGGCGTCACGCTGCCTGGGCACGGAAGTATCCATGCTCACGACGAACACCTTTGTACCGCGCCGGGGGCTGCCATGGGCGGCTCCTTCCCCGGGATCATCTTCCCGCTGCCAACCAATCAAGCGTGCCACAGTCCGGCAGTTAGTGCGGCCAGGTGTGAGGATTCGCGAACAGCGAACGCCGGTCGCGGTCGTACGTCATACCCGCCTCAATCGCGCCGGCGTGGCGCGTATGGTCTAGAAGCCGGAATCACAGCGAGCATGACAACGTAGCATAGCGTCCGCATGTCCAGATCTGAGAGGCTATCAGGGTGAGCCCGCAGAGCCGACGAAGCCAGCCACCACCCGGCCAGCCCCCCGGCGGTTCCGGGGGCGGCCAGCGACGGGGCGGCTCGCCGCCGCCCAACGCGCTCTTCGCCGAGCTGCTGCGCGCGGCGCGTGAGCTGTTGGCCGTACGCAGTCCGCTCGATGCCGAGCTCATGGTCAGCGAGCTGCTCGGCACCTGGTGGGGCCAGCGCGGCGGCGGCCGGCGCGCGGCCACCGTCGAGCAGCTGGTCGGCGAGGGACTGGTCGACTACGCGGGCGAGCAGCGCAGCCCGGCGGCGCTGGCCCTGCTGTCGGGCATCGCCTGCCTCGGCACTCCCCGGCAGGCGGCCAAGGCCGAGCGCGCCGCCCTGGAGCTGATCGAGGCCGGCGTGCCCTGTCCCGGCTGGGCCGAGCACCTGGGCGCGGTCACCTCGGCCGAGTGCTACGTCAACCCGGACGATCTCGGAGACACCGACGAGATCATCTGCGTGTTCAGCTACGCCGGGGAGGAATCGCACGCCCTGGTCTCGGTGGTCGACTACAACTCGGACGGGATGATCAAGGACGGCTGGGTCACCTCCCGGGTGGGCAAGCTGCTCGATCACTGCCGCGAGGCCAGCAGCCAGCGCGGGGCCGAGGGCAAGTACGCGTTCCGGCAGGTGGACGCCGGCCAGGCGCGGAACATGCTGGACACGGCGCTGACCGTGACCGACACGATGAACGAGCCGACGGTCAGCGAGTCCTTCCCGTCGTACCACGCGTTCATCCGGGCCCGGATCAGGGCGCTGCCGCCGTTCCGGGGGCGCTCGCTGACGGCCACCGGGCCGCTGAACGTGACCGGCCGGCGGCAGGCCTGGAGCAAGGACCGCCGGGCGATGCTCGCGGCCGAGTTCCTCGCCTCCGACGAGGCCGAGGAGCTGTCGGACCGCGGGTCGGCCAGTCACTGCGCCGACCGGATCATCGACTACGGGTGCGACAAGGACTTCGGGCGCCCGCTGCGGATGAGCCCCACCAAGGTGGAGGCCTTCCTGCTCGGCTGGCTGCCGCGCAAGGTGATGCTGTCGTTCGCCGAGCAGGACGCGATGCCGCATGTGCTGGCGGTGTGGGTGCGCTGGGCGGGCCGCCGCCGCGGGCTGAGCGAGGCGGCCATCACCGACTCGCTCGAGGCCGTGTTCAACTCGATCAGCCGGTTCGCCCAGGCCTACCGCGACCCGGCCGAGTTCGGCCTGGACTACGCGCTGGTCCGGCGGCTGCTGCCGGACTCCGACCTGGAGGCGCTGCCGCGGCGGGCGTTCGCGTTCCCGGTCCTGGAGGGCTGGCACTCCGGCACCGACCTGTCCATCCTGGACCCGGCCGACCCGCGCGACCGGCGGGCGCTGATCGCCGCCGACCACGCCACCCCCGCGCCCGGCGGGGTCGGCCGGCACATCGAGCGGCACACCGTGCTGGCCGACCGGCTCTGGCGCGGCGACCCGCCCGAGCTATGGGAGGCCGCCCAGCGGCTGCTCGACGCCGGGCAGGACCGCCACCTGGTGCTGCACGCGCTGATGGCGGTGCTCGACCACACCAGCGGCGACGAGGCGGCCCTGATCGCGGTCCTGCGCGAGCTGGAGGCGGACGAGCCTTAGGCCGGCGTCCCGTAACCGCCGCCGCCAGGGGTCTCGATGACGAAGACGTCACCCGTTCGGACGTGGACTGAGTCGCACCCCGCCATGGCGGTCAGCGTGCCGTCGGGGTGCTCGATCCAGTGCCGGCCCAGCGCGCCGGGCTCGCCGCCGGCCAGGCCGAAGGCGGGCACCCGGCGATGGCCGGCCAGCGTGGTGACGGTCATCGGCGTCAGGAACCGCAGCCGCCTGATCCCGCCGTCGCCGCCGGGCCAGCGGCCGCGGCCGCCGCTGCCCGGCCGGATCCGGTACGACTCGAGCAGCACCGGGTAGCGCCACTCGAGCACCTCGGGGTCGGTGAGCCGCGAGTTGGTCATCTTGGTCTGCACCACGTCGGTGCCGCCGAACCCCTCCCCCGCGCCCGAGCCGCTGGCCACGGTCTCGTAGTACTGGTAAGAGTCGTTCCCGAAGGTCACGTTGTTCATCGTCCCGGAGCCCTCCGCCATCACGCCCAGGGCGGCGTAGAGGGCCCCGGTGACGACCTGGGAGGTCTCCACGTTGCCGGCCGCGACCGCGGCCGGGTACTGCGGCGAGAGCATGGTCCCGGGCGGGATGATCACCTTGAGCGGGTGCAGGCAGCCGGAGTTGAGCGGGATGTCGTCGTCGACCAGGGTGCGGAACACGTACAGCACCGCCGCCATCGCCACGGACGACGGCGCGTTGAAGTTCCCAGCCAGCTGGGGTGAGGTGCCGGTGAAGTCGATCTCGGCGGTTCGTTTCGCGTGGTTCACCCGGACCGCCACCTGGACCTGGGCGCCGTTGTCGAGCTCGTAGGCGAACTCCCCGTCGTGCAGCGCGGTGATCACCCGCCGCACCGACTCGGCCGCGTTCTCCTGCACGTGGCCCATGTAGGCCCGCACCACGTCGAGGCCGAAATGAGCGACCATGGCGCGCAGTTCCTCGATGCCCTTGGCGTTGGCGGCGAGCTGGGCGCGCAGGTCGGCCAGGTTGGTGGCCGGGTCGCGGGACGGGTACTCGGCGGTCCGCAGCAGTTCCGTGGTCTGCGCCTCGCGGAGCGCGCCGTCCTCGACCAGCAGCCAGTTGTCGATCAGCACCCCCTCCTCCTCGACCCGGGTGCTGGCGGCCGGCATGGAGCCCGGGGACACTCCCCCGATCTCCGCGTGGTGGCCCCGCGAGGCGACGTAGAACCAGATGTCGTCCCCGGTATCGCTAAATACCGGAGTGACGACCGTGATATCGGGCAGGTGGGTGCCGCCGTGGTAAGGGTCATTGAGGGCGTAGGCCTGGCCGCGGCGGATCCGGCCCCGGTTGCGCTCGATCACCATCTTGATCGACTCGCCCATGGAGCCCAGGTGCACCGGCATGTGCGGGGCGTTGGCGATCAGGCCGCCGCCGGCGTCGAAGACCGCGCAGGAGAAGTCCAGGCGCTCCTTGATGTTGACGGAGTGGGCGGTGGACTGGAGGCGGACGCCCATCTGTTCGGCCACCGACATGAACAGGTTGTTGAAGATCTCGAGCAGGACCGGGTCGGCTTCGGTGCCGGCGTCTTGCTGGTCCGGCCGCGCCGTGACCCGGGTCATGAGCAGGTCGCCGCGTTCGGTGACGAGGGCGCGCCAGCCGGGCTCGACCACGGTGGTGGCCAGCTCCTCGGTGATGATCGCTGGTCCGGTGATGGCGTGCCCGGGCTCGAGCCTGCCCCGTTCGGTCAGATCGACCTCGGTCCAGGCCCCGCCGGTGAACAGGGGCACGCGGGCGGCCGGCTCCGGGCTTTTTTCTTCCGAACGGGGCAGGCTTTCCCCGTCGGTGCTCTCTTCCTGCTGGCCTCCGGCGACCTCGACCGACACCGCCTCGACCAGCACCGGCTTGTCCGGCAGGAGGAAGGAGAAGCGGCGGGAGTACTCGGCCTCAAACGCTTTGGTCATCTCGGTCAGCGTCGCGACCGGGACGATGACGGCGGTGTCGGTGCCCTGGTAGCGCAAGTGAGCCCGGCGGATGACAGTGATCCGGTCCGGCCGCACGCCTTCGGCTTCGACCTCGGCGCGGGCGTCGTCTTCGAGGGGCTTGATGACCGTGTCCAGGTTTTTCAGGCTTTCCCGGGTGAGGGGGGCCTCGACGGCCTGCTCGCGCATGGCGATGATGTCGGCCAGCCCGATCCCGTACGCGGACAGCACGCCGGCCAGCGGGTGGATGAGGATCTTGGTGACCCCGAGCGCGTCGGCGACCGCGCAGGCGTGCTGGCCGCCGGCGCCGCCGAACACGTTGAGCAGGTACTCGGTCACGTCGTAACCGCGCTGGACCGAGATCTTCTTGATCGCGCTGGCCATGCTGGCCACCGCGATCTCGGTGAACCCGGCGGCCACCTCCTCCGGGCCGCGGGTATCGCCGGTGGCCGCGGCGATTTCCTCGCTGAGCTCCTGGAACTTCTTTCTCGTTATCTGGGCGTCCAGCGGCTGGTCGCCGCCGGGGCCGAAGACGCGCGGGAAGTGGTCCGGCTGGATGCGGCCGAGCAGCACGTTGCAATCGGTGACCGTCAGCGGCCCGCCGTTGCGGTAGCAAGCCGGGCCCGGGTTCGCTCCGGCCGATTCCGGACCGACGCGGAATCGCATCCCGTCGAAGCGGCAGATCGAGCCACCCCCGGCCGCGACG
>JAJKHX010000434.1 GCA_021154785.1 Nocardiopsis sp. | reverse complement strand
CTGCCAGCTCGTGCTGGTGAGCCCGGAACGGCGAATCAGCCGCGACCTGGCCTGCGAAGAACTGTTTCCAGGCTTGGATCCACGCGCCGCCGCCCGTTCGGTATCGAAGGCCTTGTCGATGGCCCGGGCCGGCCTCGCCGTGCTCAGCCCGGCGGCGGACGGCCTGCTCGCGGCCGACCTGACGCACATCTGGGCCTCGCCGGACGCCGAGGTCGACGCCGAGGAGACCGAACGGGCCCTGCGGGCGGCACTCGCGCTGGAGCCGGGCCAGGCCCGCGACGTCCGGCTAACCGCCGCCCTGGCCGGCCAGGGCGAACTGCTGGCCGACGAGCCCTACGCCGACTGGGCGCTGCGCCCGCGGGAACGGCTGGAGTCGCTGCGCCAGGAGGCGCGGCTGGCCCTGGCACGGGACCGGTCCCGGGGCGCGGGCCAGGCCCGGACGGAGGCCGTGCTGGCCGCCTGGGCGGCCTGCTTCGAGTACGACCCCGCCTCGGAAGAGGCGGCCGGCGCCTTGGTCCGGGCCTACTTCGCGGCTGGTCACCGGGACCTGGCCGCGCGTGCCTACGAACGTTGCCGGGTCGCGCTCGGTGAACTCGGCGTGGGCGTATCCCCGTGGCTGGAGGAGGTGTACGCCACCGCCGCCTTCGAGGCCGTGCCGTCCCGGTCCCCAGCTCCGGGACCGGCCGCGTCCCCGCGGGAGGAGCTGCGGACCGTGAGTGTGCTGTCCGCCGAGGTGGTCCTGGCCGGCGAGCTCGACCCGGAGAGCCTGCGGGACGCGGCCGGCCGCGGCCTGGGCGCGGTGATCGCCGCGGCGCAGGAGCTCGGCGGCACGGTGATATCGGTGTCCGGCCATGGCGTCCAGGCCGTGTTCGGGGCGCCCGAGGCGCACGAGGACGATCCGGAGCGCGCGGCCCGGGCCGCGTTCCGGGCCCTGTCCAGTGCGGCCCTGTCCGCCGGGGCGCCCCCCGCCGGGGCGCTGTCGGCCAGGGTGACGTTGCGGATCGGCCTCGAGACCGGCCCGGCGGTGCTCGGTCCGGTCGGCGGCGGCGGCCGCGTCGAGTACGGCGCCGTCGGCGAGGTCGTGAGCCAGTCCGCCGCGCTGCAGGCGCTGGCCCGGCCCGGTACGGCCCTGGTCGGCCCGGTCACCCGGGCGGCCGTCGGATCCCTGTTCACCTGGGGCGAGCTCGTGACAGCCAGCCCGGTGCCGCTGACCGCAACCTACCTGGGCGAGCCCCGCCCGCGATCAGCCAGCCCGCGTCGGCGCGGTCCGCTGGTGGGCCGGCAGGCCGAGCTGGCGGCGCTCGGCACGGCCCTGCGCGAGGCGGTGCGCGGCCGCGGCTCGGTCGTGCTGGTAACCGGCGAACCCGGTCTGGGCAAGACCCGCCTGGTGCAGGAAGCCCGCCGCCGCGCGCCGGCCGGGACCGTGTGGCTGGAGGGACGCTGCGCCTCCTACGCCTCGTCCACCCCGTACAGCCTGTATCAGCAGCTGCTCGCCAGCTGGGCCGGCGTCACGCCCGATCAGGCCGAACGGGTGGTCCGTCCCGCCCTGGAACGCACCCTCGCCACCGCGCGGAGCCAGGACGTACTCCCGCTCCTGGCCCGCATGATGAGCCTGCCCGCCGGGGCGGCGCTGGGCCGGATGAGCCCGGGCGAACTCCAGCGGGCAACCTTCGCCGCCTGGCGCACGGTGGTGTCCCGCCTGGTGGCGGCGGCGCCGGTGGTGCTCGTCCTGGAGGACCTGCACTGGGCCGATCCGACCTCGCTCCGCCTCACCCTCGACCTGGCCGGGCTGGCCGCGGGCCGCCGCCTGCTAGTCCTGGCCACCAGCCGGACGCCGCTGGAAGGGCCGGTGCTGCGGGTGGACCTGAAGCCGCTGCCCGAGGCGGCCGAAGAGGAGCTGGCCCGTTCCCTCATCGGCGCGCTGTCCAGCGGCGCCGTCACCGCGGGCCCCAGCCAGGAGGTCCTGGACGCCGTGCTGGCCAGCGCCGACGGCAACCCGCTGTTCCTGGAGGAACGGCTGGCTTCGCTGCTGGAGACCCGGGCCCTGGTCCGCGGCCAGGACGGGTGGCAGCTGAGCCAGGCCGCCGGCCCGCGGCTTCCCCAGGTGCTGGAACGCCTGGTCCGAGCCCGGGTGGACCGGCTCAGCCCAGCGGCACGCGATGCCGTCCGGCCCGCGTCCGTGCTCGGGACCGAGTTCCCGCTGTCGCTGCTCGACGCGGTGTGCGCCCCGTGCCTAGGGGCGGCGCTGGACGAGCTGTGTGAGCGTGACCTGCTGCGCGAGGTGCCCGGGCAGCCCGAACGGGTCTACCGGTTCCGCCACGCCCTCATCCAGGAGGCCGTCTACAACGGCCTGCTAGGCGCCGAACGCCGCCTGCTGCACGGCCGGACGGCCTGGGCGCTCGAGGCGGCGGCCAGGGACCGGACCGAGGACGTCGCCGCCGTGCTCGGCCGGCATTTCGCCGCCGCCGGGGAGACGGCACGCGCCCTGCGGTACTACGAGCAGGCGGGCGACCACGCCACCGACGCCTTCGCCAACGACGAGGCGATTGCCTCGTACCGCGCCGCCATGGCCCTCGTTCCCGCCCAGGGGACTTCCGCTGAGATCAGCGCCGCGGTCGAGCTGCGGGCCAAGCTGGCCAGCGTACTCTGGCGGACCGGGCAGCGCGGCCAGGCCCGGGTCGCCTTCACCGAGGCGCTCGCTCTTACCGAGGCGCCCGGTCCTGCTGAGGCGCCCGCCTCTACTGAGGCATGGCGCCCCGATGACGGCGACACGCTCCGCCGGGCCCACCTGCTGATCCGGCTGGGCCGTCTGGAGGAAGCCGACGGCCGCCACGAGGCGGCCTGGGCCGCCTGGGACGCGGCCGAGGCGCTGCTCGGCGAGAACGCGGGGGAGCGGGACGCGGCCACCGCCCGGGAGTGGCTGGAACTGATGGTGGACGGCCGGGCCTGCCAGTACACCCATCAGAACCAGCCGGAACGGGCTCTGGCCACGCTGGCGGCGGTCCGCCCGGTGCTCGAGGCGGTGGGCCCTCCGGCCACGACGTACAGCTTCTACCTGCACCTCGTCATGGCCCGGGTGATGCAGAACGGATATCAGGCGAACGAGGCCGACCTGGCCGACCTGCACCGGGGACTGGCCGCGGCGACGCAGTCGGAGGAGAAGGATGCCGGCTATGCCACGTTCTTCGTCGGCCAGTTCCTGTGGCTGCTCGGCGATCTGGCCCAGGCCGAGGAGTACCTGCAACGCGCTCTGGCCATGGCCGAACGCATCGGCGAGAGCACTCTGATCGGGAACAGCCTGCTCGGGCTGGCGCTGACCGCGCTGCGCCGCCACGACGCCGAGGGTATCCGCGCCCTGCTACCCCGGGTCCTGGCCACGGCTGACGCCATGGTCAGCGCCGATTACCTGGCCGGAGCCAGGTCCTGCCAGGCCTGGCTGGCTTGGCAGGACGGGCGCCGGGACGACGTGATCAAATTGTCGGGCGAGCTCGTGGCGCTGAGGACGACGCCCGTCAAGGACCCATGGGCCTATTACGGCCTAGTCCACCTGTGGCCGCTGGTCGCCGCGCACCTGGACGCCGGAGACGTGGCCGCGGCCATCGCGGCCGTCCGCGTCCTCCCGCACTACGCCCCGCCCCTCCCCGCCGGCCTAGCGGAAACCATCGCCGCCGCTCTCACCGCCTGGGACGCCGCCCAGCCCGCCCCGGCCCGTGACCACCTGACCACCGCCCTCACCCAAGCCCGCACCCTGCGCTATTTCTAACCGCGTTTCTAACCGCCTTGCTTCATGCCCCGTGCGTCGAGACCGCCCAGCGAGTCCCCGGACACCTCGGCGTTGTGCGCGTGCGCCAGGTGGTGCAGGCCGAATACCGAGTCCATCCCCGGCCGCAGCCCCATCAGGTCCTCGCACTGGTTGACCGCCCGCTTGGCCAGCGCCAGCCCGAACCGCGGCATCTCGGCGACCTTCTCCGCCAGCGCGAACGTCGCAGATTCCAGCGAAGCGCGCGGCACCACCTGGTTCACCATGCCCACCTGCCAGGCCCGCTCGGCGCTGAAGCGGCCGCCGGTGAACAGGACTTCCTTGGCGAACCGCGGCCCGAGCGCCCACGGGTGGGCGAAGTACTCCACCCCCGGCACGCCCATCTTGACCACCGGGTCGGCGAAGAACGCGTCCTGCGCCGCCACGATCAGGTCGCACACCCAGGCCAGCATCAGCCCGCCGGCGATGCAGGCGCCGTGCACCATCGCGATGGCGGGCTTGGGGATCTCCCGCCAGCGCCGGCACATGCCCAGGTAGACCTCCATCTCCCGGGCGTAGCGGGCGTCGGCGCCGTCCTTGCCGACGTGATCCCACCACAGCACGGCCTCGCGGTCGAAGGACTGGTCCGCGTCCCGTCCGGGGCTGCCGATGTCGTGCCCGGCGCAGAAGTGCTTGCCCGCCCCGGCCAGGACCAGCACCGCGATCTCGTCGTCGTTCACCGCCCGGGTGAAGGCCGCGTCCAGCGCGTAGGTCATCGCCGAGTTCTGCGCGTTGGCGTAGTCCGGCCGGTTCAGCGTGATCAGCGCGATCCGGCCGCGCACCTCGTAGGTGACCTCGTCCGCCATCAGGGCTCCTCCCTCAGTACCCGCTTCAGCACCTTGCCCGACGGGTTGCGCGGCAGCTCGCCGCGGAACTCCACCCGCCGGGGAACCTTGTAGTTGGCCAGCCGTTCCCGGCAGAAAGCCAGCACGTCCGCCGCGGTCAGCGCGAACCCGGGCCGCACCACCACGAACGCCCGTCCCACCTCGCCCAGCCGCGGGTCTGCCATCCCCACCACGGCCGCGTCCGCCACCCCCTCCAGCCGCGCCAGCACCTGCTCCACCTCGGCCGGGTACACGTTGAACCCGCCGCAGATGTACATGTCCTTGAGCCGCCCGGTGATGGTCAGGTTGCCCGCCTCGTCCAGCCGCCCCGCGTCCCCGGTATGCAGCCAGCCCTGCGCATCGATCGCCGCCGCGGTGGCCGGCGGATCATCCAGGTAGCCGAGCATCATGTTCGGCCCGCGCAGCAAGATCTCCCCGGCCGGGCCGATCCGCACCTCGAATCCCGCCGCCGCCCGCCCCGACGTACTGGAGACCACCGAGGGCGCGTCGCCCGGGCGGCACATCGTCGCCACCACCGCCTCGGTCAGCCCGTAGGCGGTGAGCACGGTGGAGAAGGTCAGCTCGCGCCGCATCCGCTCGATCAGCGCGACCGGCACGTCCGCCGCCCCGGTCACCGCGAGCCGCAGGCTCGACAGGTCGAACGACGCGCGCGCGGGGTGATCCAGGATCATCTGGTAGATCGTCGGCGCCCCCGGCAGGACGGTGATCCGCTCGGCCGCCACCAGCCGCATCGCCTCGCCCGCCTCGAAGACCGGCTGCGGTACCAGCGCCGCCCCGCTGACCAGGCACGCCAGGATGCCAGCCTTGTAGCCGAAGGTATGGAAGAACGGGTTCACCACCAGGTACCGGTCCCGCTGCGTCAGGTTCCCGCAGTCCGCCCAGGCCCGCGCCACCGCCAGCGACCGCTCGTGCGAGGTCATCGCGCCCTTGCTCCGCCCGGTGGTGCCGGACGTGAACATGATGTCGCTGACGTCTCCCGGCCGCACCGCCGCCGCCTGCCGGCGCGCCCGCGTCAGCGAGCCGGCCTGGAGGAACCGGTCCCACTCCTCGGGCACCCGGACGACGAGCGTGAGCCGCTCCAGGCCGCCGCGGGCGTCCGGGGCCGCCGCCGCGGACATCAAGGCACCCAGCCGGTCCACGCCGAGGAATCCGCCCGCCACGAACAGCGCCTGCGCTCCGCTGCGGCTGATCACGTCCAGCGCCTCGGGTCCGGTAAACCGCGTGCTCACCGGCACCAGCACCGCCCCCGCGCTCAGCGCCCCCAGCGCGGCCAGCATCCACTCCGCGCCGTTGGGCGCCCACAGCGCCACCCGGTCCCCGGCCCCGATGCCCGAGTCCATCAGCGCGCCCGCCACCGCGGCCACCCGCTCCTCGAGCTCGGCAAAGCTGAGCCGGACCCCGCCCGGGCCGCCCAGGCCAGCCGAGCCGCCCAGGCCATCCGGGCCGCCCGGCACCGCCAGCGCCTCCGCGTCCCCGAACTCCCGCGCCGCCCGCGTCACGGCCGCCGGGATCGTCAGCTCCGGGATCGTCAGCGCCAAGGGGATCCTCCCGCTAGCAAGCAAGTGCTTGGTAGGTTTAGCCTACGCACGAGGGGCGATCAGGAGGAGGCCCAGGTGCGCTTCACCGCGGCGGAAGAAGAATTCCGCCAGCGCGTCCGCGACTGGCTCGAAGCCAACCTGACCGGCGAGTTCGCGGGCCTGCGGGGCACCGGCGGCCCGGGCCGCGAGCACGAGCGGCCCGCGGAGCGGCTGGCCTGGAACCGGCACCTGGCCGCCGCGGGCTGGACCTGCCTGGGCTGGCCCGCCGAGCACGGCGGCCGGGCCGCCACCCTGGAGCAGCAGGTCATCTTCTACGAGGAGTACGCCCGCGCCGCCGCCCCCGCCCGCATCTCGATCATGGGCGAGGAACTGCTCGGCCCCACCCTGATCGCGTTCGGCACGCCTGAGCAGCACCAGCGCTTCCTCCCGCCGATCAGGAAAGTCACCGAGCTGTGGTGCCAGGGCTACTCCGAACCCGGCGCCGGCTCCGACCTGGCCGGCCTGGCCACCCGCGCCACCCGGGACGGAGAAGACTGGGTGATCACCGGTCACAAGATCTGGACCTCGCTGGCTCACCTCTCCGACTGGTGCTTCGTCCTCGCCAGGACCGAGCCAGGCACGACCCGCGCCGCCGGCCTGTCCTACCTCCTGGTCCCGATGGAGCAGGAAGGCGTCACCGTCCGCCCGGTCAGGCAGCTGACCGGCACCGCCGAGTTCAACGAGGTCTTCTTCGACGAGGCCAGGACCGCCGCCGCGAACGTGGTCGGCGCGCCCGGCGACGGCTGGCGGATCGCGAAGGCGACGCTGGCCATCGAGCGCGGCGCGGCCATGCTCGGCCAGCAGGTCGGCTTCCGGCGCGAGCTCACCGACCTGGCCCAGCTGGCCAAGCGGACCGGCGCGGCTGATGACCCGGTGATCCGCGACCGGCTCGCCCGCGCCTGGATCGGCCTGCAGGTCATCCGGGCCTACGCGGTCGACACCCTGGCCGGCCACGACGATGCAAAAGCCTCGGTCCTGAAGGTGCTGTGGTCCCGCTGGCACCGGGATCTGGGCGAGCTGGCCATGACGGTAGCCGGAACCGCGGCCCTCGCGGCCGGGTCGGCCGAGTCCGACCGCTGGCAGCGCCTCTTCCTGTTCAGCCGGGCCGACACGATCTACGGCGGCTCGGACGAGATCCAGCACGACATCATCGCCACCCGCGCCCTGGGGTTGCCCCGGTGAAAAGTCACCAGCTACTCGACGGCAAGGTCGTGGTGATCACCGCCGCGGCCGGCACCGGCATCGGCTCCGCCGCCGCGCGACGCTGCCTGGAAGAGGGCGCCCGGGTGATGATCAGCGACCAGCACGAGCGGCGGCTGGCCGCCACCCGCGCCGAGCTGGCCGCGGCCCACGGCGAGGACGCCGTCGCCGCCCGGCCCTGCGACGTCACCGACGAGGCGCAAGTCCAGGCGCTGATCGACGCCGTCGTGGAGCACTACGGCCGGATCGACGTGATGATCAACAACGCCGGGCTCGGCGGCACCAGCCCGATCCTGGAGATGACCGACGAGCAGTGGCTGAAGGTCCTCGACGTCACCCTCAACGGCACCTTCCGCTGCACCCGGGCCGCGCTGCGCCAGCTGGTGGCCCAGGGCGGCGGGGGAGCGGTGGTCAACAACGCCTCGGTGCTCGGCTGGCGGGCCCAGCCCGGCCAGGCCCACTACGCGGCGGCCAAGGCCGGCGTGATGGCCCTGACCCGCTGCGCCGCCCTGGACGTCGCCGCCCACGGCATCCGCGTCAACGCGGTGGCGCCGAGCCTGGCCATCCACCCCTTCCTGGCCAAGGTGACCAGCGAAGACCTGCTCACCGAGCTCGCCGCCCGGGAGCCCTTCGGCCGCGCCGCCGAGCCCTGGGAAGTCGCCAACGTCATGGTCTTCCTCGCCAGCGACTACGCCAGCTACCTGACCGGAGAAGTGGTGTCCGTCAGCGCCCAGCACCCCTGAAAACCTTGGACCGAACGAGTTCCCTGCTTCCCCCGCTCACACCCGCTCGATAATGGTGGCCGTCGCCATCGCCCCGCCCGCGCACATCGTGATCAGCGCCGTGCCCGCGCCGCGCCGCTCCAGTTCGTGCAGCGCGGTGGTGAGCAGCCGGGCGCCGGTGCTGCCCACGGGGTGACCGAGCGCGATCGCGCCGCAGTTGACGTTGACCCGGTCCGGGTCGGGCCCGTGGACCGCCATCCAGGACAGCACGATCGAGGCGAACGCCTCGTTGACCTCGAACAGGTCGATGTCGGCGATGGTCATGCCGGTCCGCGCCAGCACCCTCATCGTCGCCTGGACCGGGCCGTCCAGGTGGTAGTAGGTCTCGGCGCCGATCAGGGCCTGGGCCAGGATCCGGGCCCGCGGCCGCAGGCCGAGTTCGCGGGCCCGGTCCGCGTCGGCCAGCAGCAGCGCGGCCGCCCCGTCGGAGATCTGCGAGGAGGTGCCCGCCGTGTGCAGGCCGCCCTCGACCACCGGCTTGAGCCGGGCCAGCCCCTCCCGGGTCGTCTCGCGCAGTCCCTCGTCCCGGTCCACCACCCGGGTGCCCGCGCCGTCCGGCATGGGCGCCTTGACCGGGATGACTTCCCGGTCGAAATGTCCCTGGGCCCACGCCCGCTGGGCTAGGGTCTGGGAACGGAGGCCGAATGCGTCGGTATCGGCGCGGGTGAGCCCGCGCCGCTGGGCGATGCGCTCGGCCCCGACGTACTGGTTCGGCAGGTCGATGGACCACGAGGGAGGCCGGGGCGTGCCCTTCTCGCCGCCGAGGACCGCGGCCCCGAGCGGCGTCCGGCTCATCGCCTCCACCCCGCACGCCACCCCGACGCCGATCGCGTCGGCCGCGATCAGCCCGGCCACCACGTGCGCCGCCTGCTGCGCCGAACCGCACTGGGCGTCCAGCGTCAGGCAGCCCGCCGCTTCCGGCAGCCCGGCGTGCAGCCAGGCCGTCCGGGTGACGTTGCCGGCCTGCTCGCCCGCCTGGGTGACGCAGCCGCCCGCTACCTGTTCCACCGCCGCCGGATCGAGCCCGGCCCGGTCCAGCAGGGCCGTCTGCACGCAGCCGAGGATCTCGGCCGCGTGCATGCCCGCCAGCACGCCGTTGCGCTTGCCGACCGGGGTTCGCGCCGCCTCGACGATCACCGCCCTGCCCATGGCCCACCTCCGTTATCCGTGGTTCAATCAAAACTAGAACACGTTCTATTATCCGCCAAGGAGGCTGCCGTCCCCGTTCCGGACATCCCGCCTGGCTTCGACTTCACCGACCCCGGGATCTACACCACCAGGGTGCCCGAGGAGG
>JAJKHX010000433.1 GCA_021154785.1 Nocardiopsis sp. | reverse complement strand
CCGTACGCCGCGGCGCTCGGCCAGTACTGGGGCAAGGAATGGACCGGCAAGGCCGAGGAAGACGTGGTCGCCGACGTCAAGGCGGCTGGCGTGGAGGCGGTGCTGGTGGCCTTCGACATCGAGGCGGTGACCGGCGCCCCGCCCTGCACCAGCGCCTATGTCGCCGCGCTCCGCGACCGGCATCCGGAGACGTTCATCGGCGCCTGGGGGGCGGTCGACCCGTTCAAGGGCGAGCAGGCCATCACCGACGCGGTCACCGCGGTCCGCGAGCACCACGTGCTCGGCTTCCACTTCCACCCGATCATGGGGCACTACGCGGTGGACGAGCCCGGGCTCAGCCCGCTGTTCGAGACCATCGCCGGGCTCGGGGTGCCGGTGATGATCGACGTCGGCACGACCGGGATGGGCGCCGGCCTGCCCGGCGGCCTCGGCGCCCGGATCGAGCACGCCCGGCCGCTCTCGGTCGACAACCTGGCCGCCCGGTTCCCGTCGCTGACCATCATCGCCGCCCACCCCGGCTGGCCGTGGACCGACGAGATGACCGCGGTCGCGCTGCACAAGGGCAACGTGTACTGGGAGCTGTCCGGCTGGGCGCCGAAGTACTTCCCGCCGTCGCTGCGGACCGACATCCGGGGCCGGCTGCGGGAGAAGATGATGTTCGGCAGCGACCACCCGAGCCTGCCGTACGAGCGGATCCTGCGGGAGTGGGACGAGCTCGGCTACGACCAGTCGGTGATGGACCTGGTCTTCCACGCCAACGCCGAGCGGGTCCTGGGACTGTAAGTGGCTACCTTGGCGGACGTGCGGGAGATCGCGATGGGGCTGCCGCGCACGTCCGAGCACCTGATCAGGGACCGGGTGAAGTTCCGGGTCGGGCGGATCGTCTACGCCTCGGTCTCGCCGGACGAGGAGCAGCTGGGGTTCGGCTTCCCGCGGGAGGAGCGGGCGGCGCTGGTGGCCAGCCGGCCGGAGACGTTCATGATGCCGCTGCCCAGCGACGAGCGGTACCAGTGGGTCCGCGCCCGGCTGCCGGTGCTGGACGTCGATGAGCTCCGCGAACTGCTGACCGACGCCTGGTGCATGTGCGTGCCGAAGAAGGTCCAGGCCGCGTACTTCGAGAGCCTCTAGTCGAGGTCAACGACGACCGGGGCGTGGTCGGAGGGGCCCTTGCCCTTACGGGCCTCCCGGTCCACGTAGGCGCCGGCCACCCGGCCGGCGACGGCCGGGCTGGCGTACACCAGGTCGATGCGCATGCCCATGTCCTTGGCGAAGGCGCCGGCCCGGTAGTCCCAGTAGGTAAAGGGGTGCGGGCCCTTCATCGGCTTGGGGATGACGTCGGTCAGCCCGAGCGCACGCAGGTCGGCCAGCGCCTGCCGTTCCGGCGGGGTGACGTGGGTGGAGCCGATGAACACCTTCGGGTTCCACACGTCGTCGTCGGTCGGCGCCACGTTGAAGTCGCCGCACGCCGCGAACTGGTCGTAGAGGCCCAGCTCGGCCGCGAACGCGGCGCGCAGCGCGGCGAACCACTCCAGCTTGTAGGCGTAGTGGGCTGATTCGGGGGTGCGCCCGTTCGGCACGTAAAGCGACCAGACCCGGACCCCGCCGCAGGTGGCGCCGACGGCGCGGGCCTCGGGCGTGCGCAGCTCCGGCTCGTCGAGCAGGGTCAGCTCGGCCTGGCCGTCCGCGTCACTGGGCTCGCCCGCGTAGCTGGGCTGGCCCGGGAACCCCCGGCTGATGTCCTCGAGCCCGACGCTGGACAGCAGCGCGACGCCGTTCCAGCGGCCCTCGCCGTGCGCCGCCACCTCGTAACCGAGCTCGCCGACCTCGACCGCGGGGAACAGCGCGGTGGTGGTCTTGATCTCCTGCAGGCACACGACGTCGGGCTTGGCCTCGTCCAGCCACTCGAGCAGCCGGGGCAGCCGCGCCTTCACCGAGTTCACGTTCCACGTTGCCAGCCGCACCCGTATAGCCTGCCATGCCCCCGGGACGCCCGCACCAGGGATGCCGCCAGGGGGGAGGGCCTGTCCTTATACTTCCGCTGTGACGGATGCTCAGGGCGGAGCCTTCGAGCTGGGGACCGACGGGCCTAAGGTCATCCTGGTCGGAGTGGACGACTCGGTTACGTCGATGCGGGCCGGGGCGTACGCGGCCGGGCTGGCGCGGCGGCAGGGAGCCCGGCTGGTCTGCGTGTACGTCGCGCGGCCGTCGGCCATGTACGGGGCGGCGGGCGGCGCCGGGGCGGGCGTGATCGCCGCCCAGGAGGAGGCGCTCCAGGAGACGGCCGTGAGCTTGCGGCAGGAGGCCGAGTCCGGGGCGCAGCGGCTGGGGGTGCCGCTCACGTTCGTGGTCGCGCACGGGGATCCGTACACCGAATTGCGGCGGGTGGCCGACGAGGTACGCGCCGACGCGGTCATCGTGGGCGCGTCCATGCAGGCCGGGCACCGGTGGGTCGGGTCGCTGGCGGTGCGGATGGTCAAGGCCGGCCGGTGGCCGGTCACCGTCGTCCCGTAGACGCAGCGGCGCAGTACACGCAGTGCCGTAATGCAGTAAATACTGTTAGGCCGAGTGGGCTAGTTAACAGAGAGGGCTGGTATCAGCATGAGCGTTGCCGTCGTCACCGGGGCGAGTTCCGGGCTGGGCCGGGTCATCGCCCGGGCACTACTCGGCGCGGGCTGGCAGGTCGCGCTGGCGGGCCGCCGCGAGGAACTGCTGGCCGAGGCAGCCCAGGCCACGGACACCGAGAGCTGGCCGGACGAGGCGGCGCTGGCAGTGCCGGCCGACGTGACCTCGGCGGCGTCGGTGGCCGCGCTGTTCGGCGCGGTAAGGGACCGCTGGGGACGGCTGGACCTGCTGGTGAACAACGCCGGGCTGTTCGGCCCGGCGGCCCAGGCGGACGAGATCGACCTGGCCGACTGGCAGCGCGTGGTCGACACCAACCTGACCGGCGTCTTCCTGTGCGCCCAGCACGCGGTGCGGATGATGAAGGCCCAGGACCCGCAGGGCGGCCGGATCATCAACAACGGCTCCATCTCCGCGCACACCCCGCGGCCCAACAGCATCGCCTACACCGCGACCAAGCACGCGGTCACCGGCCTGACCAAGTCGCTGTCCCTGGACGGGCGGCCGTACGGCATCGCCTGCGGCCAGATCGACATCGGCAACGCTGAGACCGAGCTGACCAGACGGTTCGCCCAGGGGGTTCTCCAGGCCAACGGCTCGATGATGGCCGAGCCGGTCTTCGACTCGAAGCACGTCGCCGACGCCGTGCTCTACATGGCCTCGCTGCCGCTGGACGCCAACGTCCAGTTCCTCACCATCACCGCGACCACGATGCCCTTCATAGGGCGCGGCTGAACCCTTTAACCTGGCGAAGGATTGATTTTTACCGCCACGGGGGACCCTTCAGGCAATGCGGTTTCAGCCAGAAACCAGCATGACCGCGCAGGGAGGTCCATGGCATGGTGGCGTCGCAGGTTGCCCAGGAAGTTATCTACCCTGATGGCCGGGTCGGCCTGGCCAGTACCGACGAGATCGCCGCCAGCGGGTACGCCAACGGCGACCTCGCGCCGCTGCCGATCGAGCGGCGCACCTGGACCACGTACAACTACACGGCGCTGTGGATCGGGATGTCCCACTGCATCCCGACCTACCTGCTGGCTTCCGGGCTGATCCTGGTCGGGATGAGCTGGGTCCAGGCGCTCATCACGATCGCGCTGGCCAACCTGATCGTGCTGGTCCCGATGCTGCTGAACAGCCACGCCGGGACCAAGTACGGCATCCCGTACCCGGTGTTCGCGCGGGCCTCGTTCGGCCTGCGCGGGGCCAACCTGCCGGCCGTGCTGCGCGGCCTGGTGGCCTGCGCCTGGTTCGGCATCCAGACCTGGATCGGCGGCGAGGGCTTCTTCGTCCTGGTCGGCGCGCTGGCCGGGAACGGCTGGACGCACGCGACGCCGGCCTTCGGCGGGTACCCGTGGACCCAGTGGCTGTCGTTCGCGCTCTTCTGGGTGCTGGAGATGGCCATCATCGTGCGCGGCATGGACACCCTGCGCCGGTTCGAGAACTGGGCCGCCCCGGTGGTCCTGATCGCGGTGATCGCCCTGCTCGTCTACATGGTGACCAAGGCGCACGGCTTCGGCCCGATCCTGTCCGAGCCGTCCAAGCTGGGCTGGGGCAGCGCGTTCTGGGCGGTGTTCTTCCCCTCGCTGATGGGCATGATCGCGTTCTGGTCCACGATGTCGCTGAACATGCCGGACTTCACCCGGTTCGGCAGAGGGCAGCGGCAGCAGGTCATCGGCCAGGCGCTCGGCCTGCCCACCACGATGTTCTTCTTCTCGCTGCTCGCGGTGCTCATCACCGCGGCCTCGCAGAAGATCTACGGCGCGCCGATCTGGGACCCGATCCAGCTCACCGGGAAGTTCACCAACCCGGTGGTGATCGTGTTCGCGCTGTTCAGCATCCTGGTGGCCACCTTGTCGGTGAACGTGGCGGCCAACACGGTCAGCCCGTCCTACGACTTCTCCAACCTGCTGCCCAAGCTGGTCAGCTTCCGTACCGGCGGGATCATCACCGGCGTGATCGGGATTCTCCTCCAGCCCTGGCGGCTGCTGTCCAACCCGCATGTCTACATCTTCGTCTGGCTGGGCTTCTACGGCGGCCTGCTGGGCGCGGTCGCGGGCGTGCTGATCGCCGACTACTGGCTGCTGCGCCGCACCGACCTGAGCCTGCCCGACCTGTACCGGCCGGGCGGCGCCTACTGGTACGCCGGCGGCTGGAACTGGCGCGGCGTCGTGGCCTTGGCGGTCGGCGCGGTGCTGGCCGTCGGCGGGGCCTGGTCGGCGCCCGGCCAGGGACCGTTCCCGCAGAACGGCCTGATCCCGTTCCTGAAACCCCTCTACAACTACAACTGGGCGGTGGGATTCGCGGTGGCCCTGATCCTGTACGTGGTGTTCTCGGGCGGCCGCGCCCGGGCCCCCAGGCATGCTTATGCCGGCAGCCGCTGAGGTCCGTACCGTTACCGTCGGCCCGCAGCGGCTGAGGGTGGCGGTGAGACCCGGACGACCGAACGAGGCAGGCCATCCGCCCCGGCCGCCCCTGCTCCTGATCAACGGCATCGGCGCCCGGCTGGAGGCCCTCGGGCCGTTCGCGGCCGCGCTCGACCCCGCGGCCGAGGTGATCAGGTTCGACCCGCCCGGTATCGGCGGCTCGCCGCTGCCGCCGGGACCCTACCGCTTCACCGGCCTGTGCCGGCTGATCGCCGGCCTGCTGACCGAACTCGGCCACGACCACGCGGACGTGCTCGGCATCTCCTGGGGCGGCGCGGTGGCGCAGCACTTCGCCGCGTTCCAGCCGGCCCGGTGCCGCCGCCTGGTGCTGACCGCCACGGCGGCGGGCGCGCCGATGGTCCTGGCCCGCCCCTCGGTGCTGGCGCACCTGATGACGCCGCGGCGCTACCTGGACCGCGCCTACCTGGAGCGGGTGGCGGGCGACCTCTACGGCGGCTCGGCCCGGACCGGCTGGGCCGCCGCCAGCACGGCCCTCCATGACGGGCAGCTGCATAGCGGTGACCGGCCCGCGTCGTCGCGCGGCTACCTCTACCAGCTCGGCGCGGTGGCGGGCTGGACCGCGGTGCCGTTCCTGCCGTGGCTGCGCCAGCCGGTGCTCATCCTGGCCGGGGACGACGACCCGATCATCCCGCTGGCCAACGCGCGGCTGATGCACCGGCTGATCCGCGACTCGCGGCTGCACGTCTATGCCGGCGGCCACCTCGGCCTGATCACCGAGGCGGCCGCGCTGGCGCCGGTGGTGGACGGTTTCCTCGCCGCCCCGTGAGGTAGGGGTACGGGTATGACGCGTACCGCGGTGACCGATGCCGACTTCTACCTGATCGAGCAGTCGATCGACGACGAGGGGCGCGAGCTCCTGCACCGGATCAGGGAGTTCATGGAGAAGAAGGTCCAGCCGGTGATCAATCACTACTGGACCCGGGAAGAGTTTCCGTTCGACCTGATGGACGACTTCCGCCAGCTCGGCATCCCCGGCCAGCTGTACCAGGGCTACGACTGCCCAGGCGGCGGCTTCCTGCTCGACGGCATGATCGCGATGGAGCTGGCCCGGGTCGACCCGTCCATCGCCACGTTCTTCGGCGTGCACGGCGGCCTGGCCATGGGCTCGATCTTCCTGTGCGGATCCGAGGAGCAGAAACAGCGCTGGCTGCCCGAGATGGTGCGGATGGAGAAGATCGGCGCGTTCGGCCTGACCGAGCCCGACGTGGGCTCCGGGGTGGCCGGCGGCCTGACCACCACCGCCCGGCGGGACGGCCCGGAATGGGTGCTCGACGGGCAGAAGAAGTGGATCGGCAACGCCACCTTCGCCGACTACGTCATCATCTGGGCCCGGTCGCTGGAGGACGGTCAGGTCAAGGGGTTCGTCGTCGAGAAGGGCACCCAAGGCTTCGAGACCTCCAAGCAGACCGACAAGATCGCGCTGCGGGTGGTGCAGAACGCGCACATCACCCTGGACGGCGTCCGGGTCCCGGAGGAGAACCGGCTGCAGGAAGCCAACTCCTTCAAGGACACGGCCAAGGTGCTGCGGCTGACCCGGGCCGGGGTGGCCTGGCAGGCCACCGGCTGCGCCCGCGGCGCCTACGAGCACGCGCTGGCCTACGCGCGGCAGCGGCAGCAGTTCGGCCGCCCGATCGGGGGCTTCCAGCTGGTCCAGGACCTGCTGGTGAAGATGCTGTCCAACGTCACCGCCTCGGCCTGCATGTGCGCCCGGCTGTCCGCGCTGCAGGAAGCCGACCTGGCCGAGGACCATCACTCCGCGCTGGCCAAGGCGTTCTGCACGGTCCGGATGCGGGAGACCACCGGCTGGGCGCGCGAGTTGCTGGGCGGCAACGGCATCTTGCTGGAGAACCACGTGGGCCGGTTCGTCGCCGACTCCGAGGCGATCTACTCCTACGAGGGCACCCGCGAGATCAACACCCTGATCGTGGGCCGCGCCATCACCGGCCTCGGCGCCTTCGTCTGAGCGGTTAGCGGGCGGACCAGCCGCCGTCCAGGACGTACGAGGAGCCGTTGGCGAACGACGCGGGCGCCGAGCACAGGTAGGCGGCCAGCTCGGCGACCTCGGACGGCTCGATCAGGCGCTTGATAGCCGGCTCGGTCAGCATGATCTCCTCGATCACCCGGTCCTCGGAGATGCCGTGGATCCGGGCCTGGTCGGCGATCTGCCTCTCCACCAGCGGGGTGCGCACGTAGGCCGGGCAGATCGTGTTGGAGGTGACCCCCTGGCCGCCGCCTTCCAGCGCGATCACCTTGGACAGCCCCTCCAGCCCGTGCTTGGCCGCGACGTAGGCGGACTTGTAGGGCGAGGCCCGCAGGCCGTGCACCGAGGAGATGTTGACGATCCGGCCGAAGCCGCGGGCGTACATGTGCGGCAGGGCCGCCCGGGCCAGCTGGAACGGGGCCTCGAGCATGACCGCGAGCAGCCGCCGGAACATATCGGGCGGGAACTCGTGGACCGGGGCGACGTGCTGCAGCCCGGCGCAGTTCACGACGATGTCGGCCTGCCCGGCCAGCGCGAAGGCGTCGAAATCAGCGGCCAGGTCTACCTCGACGGGGCGGCCGCCGAGGCGTCCGGCCACCGCGGCGGCAGCGTCGCCGTTGATGTCGGCGACCACCACGCTGGCCCCGTCGGCGGCGAGCCGGGTGGCGCAGGCCTCGCCGATGCCGCTGGCGCCCCCGGTGACCACCGCCACCCGCCCGGCCAGCTCCCCGCCCATCGCTCAGCTCGCCTTTCCGGCTAGGTCACAGCCGGGGCGGTGGCCCTCGGTGGTCACGGCGCCGCACTCTGGGCACACCAGGTGGGCGAAGCAGGCCACCTCGCCGCCGGTCTCTTCAGGCTCGGCGGGCTGGCCGAGCAGCCGGGCGAGCACGGCGGCCTGGCTGTGGTCCAGGTCCTTGGTCGCGGTGAGCAAGGTCAGCGGCCGCCCGGACGCCATCAGCGTGCGGAGCCTGCCGAGCGCCGCCTGCTGGCTGCTCCCGGTGAGCTCACCGAGGTAGCGCCGCCGGAACTCGTCGAACCTGGCCGGATCGTGGCCGTACCAGGCGCGCAGCTCGGTAGACGGCGCCACGTCCTTGGCCCAGTCGTCCAGCTGAAGGGCGTCCTTGCGCAGGCCACGCGGCCAGAGCCGGTCGACCAGCACCCGGGCGCCGTCCTCGGCGCTGGGCCGCTCATAGACGCGGCGGGCCCGGACCTCGGGCGGCTGACTCATCCCGCGTTACCTCCCCGGGGCGGCTACCGGCGCAGATCGACCCAGACCGTCTTGCCCGCCTTCCCCAGCGACTCTACGCCCCAGTCGCGGGCCAGCGCGTCCACCGCTCCCAGGCCGTGCAGGGGGATGGGCATCAGCGCCGCCCGGCCCTCGTCGGGCAGCGGGCAGGCGTCGCGGACCGCGATGCGCAGGGAACTGCCGCGGGCGGACAAGATGACCGTGAAGCCGGACTTGGCGTGCACGATGGCGTTGGCGGCGAGCTCGGTCACCACCAGGGCGGCGTCGTCGGCGAGGTCCGCGGCTCCCCACGCGCGCAGGGTGGCCACCGCGAAGTGGCGGGCCGCGGCGGG
>JAJKHX010000432.1 GCA_021154785.1 Nocardiopsis sp. | reverse complement strand
GACCACGCCAAGGGGGGGGTCTCCCTGCCCGCCGGGGATCTGGCCAAGTTCGACGTGGACCGGGCGGTTCCTAGCACATAGCAGTTCACCGGGCGGGTCGAGTTCGGGGCGGAACGAGCTCGCGACTGGTATGCCACCGGCTGGCAGCTGCTGCCCATGCTCGACCGGCGCAGCGCGGCCTGCACCGGCGCCATGGCCGGCATCTACCGCAAGCTCCTCGAGCGGATCGCGGCGCAGCCCGCCGCGGTCCTGAGCAGCCGGGTGTCCTTGTCCACGGGGGAAAAGGCCATGGTCGCCGTAAAGGCCCTGGCTGGGAGGGTCTGATGAGTACTGTTTCCGCCACTGGGGGACGAACCCCCAGGATCGCGGTGATCGGCGGGGGGCTCGCCGGCATCACCGCTTCGATCGCGCTCGCCGAGTCGGGCGCCGACGTCACGCTGCTCGAGGCGCGCCCGCGTCTCGGCGGCGCCACCTGCTCGTTCAGCCGGGACGGCCTGACCGTCGACACCAGCCAGCACATCCTCCTGGGCTGCTGCTCGGCCTACCGCGGCCTGCTCGACAAGCTCGGCATGGCCGGCCACGCGCCCATGCAGGACCGTTTCGACGTGACCGTCCTCGCTCCGGGGGCCGACGGCCAGCCCCGGAAGGCCAGGCTCCGCAGGAACGCGCTGCCCGGCCCCCTGCATATGCTGGCGGCTCTCGGCCGGTACCCGTTCCTTTCTTTGACCGAACGGATGTCGGTATCCCGCCCCGCGCTAGCGATGCGCCGCGTCAATCCGGCCGACCCCGCCACCGACCGGCAACGCTTTGGTGACTGGCTCGCCGCCCACGGCCAGACCGAACGTTCCCGCCGCCTGCTCTGGGACCTGTTCTCCGTCTCGTCCCTGAACATCGCGGGCGACGACGCCTCGCTGGCCCTGGCCGCCGTGGTGGTCAAGACCGGCCTGCTCGGCAAGAACAACGCGGCCGACATCGGCGTCCCCGCCCTCCCGCTGGGCGAACTGCACGGCGACGCGGCCGCGACCCTGCTCGGCAAGCTGGGCGCCCGGGTCAGCCTGGGCGCCAAGGTTTCTGCTATCGAGCCCCAGGACGGCGGCGGGTACCTGGTCCGGCTGGCCGACGAGGACCTGACCGTGGACGCGGTGGTCCTGGCCGTCCCGCACGAGAAGGCCGCGCCGCTGATGCCGCCGGGCGCCCTGCCCGGGCAGACCGTGGCGGCCTGGGCGGGGCTGGGCGCCTCGCCCATCGTCAACGTGCACGTGATCTACGACCGGCCGGTGATGGACCTGCCGTTCGTGGCCGCCGTCGACTCCCCGGTCCAGTGGGTCTTCGACCGCACCCGCATCTCCGGGCTCTCTGCTTCTAAACACGGGGCTTCTAAACACGGGCGCCCCGGCCACCAGTACCTGGCCATCTCGCTGTCGGCCGCGGACCAGTACGCGGACACCCCGGTGGCCCGGCTGCAGGAGCTGTTCGTGCCCGCGCTGGCCGAGCTGTTCCCGGCCGCGCGCGACGCGAACGTCGCCGAGTTCTTCGTCACCCGCGAACGGCGGGCGACGTTCCGGCAGGCTCCGGGCACTGCCGCGCTGCGCCCCCCGGCCGCTACCCAGCGGCCCGGCCTGGTGCTGGCCGGCGCGTGGACCGATACCGGCTGGCCGGACACGATGGAGGGCGCGGTGCGCAGCGGCCTGGCCGCGGCGGTCGAACTGCGCCGGACCGTCCTGAAACCCACCTCACCGATTGGGGAACGTCAGTGACTGCTGTTATGCCTGAGGGCGTGGCCCTGGCCCGGGACCTGGTCGGTCCCGCGATGGAAGCGGCGATCGCCCGGCTCACCCCGGCCGTGCACGCCGTCGCGGCCTATCACTTCGGCTTCGCCGACGCCGCCGGGAACCCGATCCGCAGCGGCAGCGGCAAGGCGCTGCGGCCCGCGCTGGCGCTGCTGTCGGCCCGCGCCGCGGGCGCGCCGCCGGACCGCGGCGTGACCGCCGCGGTGGCGGTGGAGCTGGTGCACAACTGGTCGCTGCTGCACGACGACATCATGGACAACGACACCGAGCGCCGGCACCGGCCGACCGCCTGGACCGTGTTCGGCGTCGGCCCGGCCATCCTGGCCGGCGACGCGCTGCTCGCCCTGGCCCAGGACCTGCTGCTCGAGGACGACACGCTCAAGGGCGCCTGGGCGTCCCGCTGCCTGTCCGCGGCGGTGCTGCGCCTGATCGACGGGCAGGGCGAGGACCTGGCCTTCGAGAAGCGCGACGACGTGACCCTGGCCGAGTGCCTGGACATGGCGGGGAACAAGACCGCGGCCCTGATGGCCTGCGCCTGCAGCATCGGCGCGGTGCACCTGGGCGCCCCGCCCACGCTGGCCATGGCGCTGGCCGGGTTCGGCGCCCACGTCGGGCTGGCCTTCCAGCTGACCGACGACCTGCTCGGCATCTGGGGCGCGCCCGAGGTCACCGGCAAGCCGGTCCGCGCCGACCTGCGCGCCCGCAAGAAGTCACTGCCGGTGGTGGCCGCGCTGAACAGCGGCCAGCCGGAGGCGGCCGAGCTGGGCGCGCTGCTCACCAGCCCCGAGGCGCTGACCGAAGGCGACCTGGTCCGCGCGGCCAACCTGATCGTGGCGGCGGGCGGCAAGGACTGGGCCGAGGCCGAGGCCGACGCCCAGCTCGCCAAGGCTAACGAGAGCCTGGCCAGCATCGACCTGGCAAGCGACGTGCGGGCCGAGCTGACCGCGATCGCCGAGTTCATCACGGCCCGGACATGGTGACTGACCCGCTATTGGCGGATCTGGCCCGCGGGACCCTCGACCGGGCCCGTGATCACCTGCTCGGGTTGCAGCACGCCGGGGGGTGGTGGCAGGGCGAGCTCGAGACCAACGTGACCATGGACGCCGAGGACCTGCTGCTGCGCGAGTTCCTCGGCCTGCACGACGACGCGGTGATCGCCTCGGCCGCGCGCTGGATCCGGTACCAGCAGCGGGAGGACGGTACCTGGGCCAACTTCTACGGCGGCCCGGCCGACCTGTCCACCACCGTCGAGGCCTACCTGGCGCTGCGGCTGGCCGGCGACGACCAGGGCGAGCCGCATATGAAGCTGGCCCGGGACTGGATCACCGAGCAGGGCGGGGTCGAGGCGACCCGGGTGTTCACCCGGATCTGGCTGGCCCTGTCCGGTTTGTGGTCCTGGGATGACCTGCCGGTCATCCCGCCCGAGCTGATCTACCTGCCGTCCTGGTTCCCGCTCAACATCTACGACTGGGGCTGCTGGGCCCGGCAGACGATCGTGGCCCTGGCCGTGGTCCAGTCGTTCCGCCCGTCCCGCCCGATCGGCCTGTCCATCGACGAGCTGAAGACCGGCGGCCCGCACGGCCGGGCGCCCCGCCCGCGCCGCGACCTCGACGCCCGGCCCGTCGGCGGCACGACCAGCGCCACCGACCCTTGGGCCCGCTTCTTCAACGGGCTCGACAAGACCCTGCACGCTATCGACGCGGCCTTCCGCCGCCACCCCCCTCTCCTTTACCGGCCGGTAAAGTCGGTGCGGCGGGCCGCGCTGCGCCGCTGCGCCGAGTGGATCATCGCCCGGCAGGAGAAGGATGGCTGCTGGGGCGGTATCCAGCCGCCCTGGGTGTACTCGCTGATGGGCCTGAACCTGCTCGGCTACGAGCTCGACCACCCGGTCATGGCCAAGGGCATCGCCGGCCTCGACCGGTTCACCATCACCGAGGAAGGCCCGCAGGGCCCGGTCCGCCGCCTGGAGGCGTGCCAGTCGCCGGTCTGGGACACCGTGCTGACCATGACCGCGCTGGAAGACGCGGGCCTGCGCCCCGACCACCCGGCGCTGACCCGGGCGGCCCGGTGGGTGCTGGGCGAGGAGATTCACGGGCCTGGCGACTGGCAGGTGCGCAGGCCGCAAACAGCTCCGGGCGGCTGGGCGTTCGAGTTCGACAACGACAACTACCCCGACACCGACGACACCGCCGAGGTGGTGCTCGCGCTGCGCCGGGTGGCCGTCCCCAGCCGGCCCGCCATCGACCGGGGCATGGCCTGGCTGACCGGGATGCAGTCCAAGGACGGCGGCTGGGGCGCGTTCGACGCCGACAACACCCGCAAGCTGGTCAACCAGCTGCCGTTCTGCGACTTCGGCGCGGTCATCGACCCGCCCTCGGCCGACGTCACCGCGCACATCGTGGAGGCGTACGCCGCCGAGGGCCGGGCCGCCGAGCCCGTCGCCCGCCGCGGCGTGGTCTGGCTGCTGCGGAACCAGGAGCCGGACGGTTCCTGGTTCGGCCGGTGGGGCGCCAACTACCTCTACGGCACCGGCGCGGTGGTGCCCGCGCTGATCGCGGCCGGGGTGAAGCCGTCCAAGCCGTCGATCCGGCGCGCGGTGGACTGGCTGGAGCGGCACCAGAACCCGGACGGCGGCTGGGGCGAGGACCTGCGTTCCTACGACGACCAGGGGCTATCCGCGCAGGGCGCCTCCACCGCGTCGCAGACCGCGTGGGCGCTGCTCGCGCTGCTCGCGGCGGGGGAGCGGGGCAACCCGGCCACCGAGCGGGGCATCCGCTGGCTAGCGCAAACACAGCGGCCCGACGGGACCTGGGACGAGCCCTGGTTCACCGGCACCGGCTTCCCGGGCGACTTCTACATCAACTATCACCTGTACCGGCTGGCCTTCCCGGTCAGCGCCCTCGGCAGGTACGTCAATGGAGGTCACGAATGACCGACGCGATCATCTGTGCCCCCCTGGGAGTGGAGGCCCGCGCGATCCGCCAGGGGCTACGAGGCAGCGCTGACCCGCCCCGGGTCCGGCGCACGGGCTACGGCACCCGCCGGGCGGCTGACCAGGCCGGAGAGCTCAAAGCCGACTCGTTCGGCCAACTGGCGGTGATGGGGGTCGGGGCCGGGCTGACCGCCGACCTCAGCCCGGGCGACCTGGTCGTCGCGACCGAGGCGGGCGTGGCGACCTGCCCGTCCGCGCCGCTGCTGGCCGGCGAGCTGCGCCGGGCCGGCCTGACCGTCCGGACCGGCCGCGTCACCACGGTGGACCACCTGGTCCGCCGGGCCGAGCGGGCTACCCTGGCCGCCGACGGCTCGCTGCTGGCCGACATGGAGTCGGCGCCGCTGGCCGCCGCGGCCGGCGACCGGCCGGTCGCCGTGATCAGGGCCATCTCCGACACCCCGGTCCACCCGGTGGCGGGCATCGTCTCCGGCGGCCTGGCCGCGCTGCGCTCGCTCCGCGCGGCCGCCCCGGCCGTCGAGCGGTGGGCCGCGGCCTGCGGGCCGCGCCAGGTGCTGCTGGCCGGGCCCCGGTCGTTCTGCGCCGGCGTGGAGCGGGCCATCGAGATCGTCGAGCGGGCCCTGGAACTCCAGGGCAAGCCCGTCTACGTGCGCAAGCAGATCGTGCACAACACCCGCGTGGTGGGTGACCTGGAGGGCCGCGGGGCGGTGTTCGTGGACGAACTCGACCAGGTGCCAGACGGCGCCACGGTGGTGTTCTCCGCGCACGGGGTATCGCCCATGGTCCGCGCCGAGGCGTCCCAGCGCGGGCTGGCGGTCATCGACGCGACCTGCCCGCTGGTCTCCAAGGTGCACGCGGAGGCCCGGCGGTTCGCCGCCGACGGCTACACGGTCGCGCTGATCGGCCACGAGGGCCACGAGGAGGTCGAAGGAACACTAGGCGAGGCACCGGACTCCATGGTCCTGGTGCAGACCCCGCAGGACGTGGCGAAGCTGCGGCCCCGGGACGGGGACCGGGTCGCGTACCTGATGCAGACCACGCTGTCGGTCGACGAGGCCGCGGAGGTGTCCGGCGCGCTGCGCGACCGGTTCCCCGCGGTCCGCACGCCTGGCAGCGACGACATCTGCTACGCGACCACCAACCGGCAGGCCGCGGTGCGGGCTGTCGCCGCCGAATCCGGCCTGGTGCTGGTGGCCGGTTCGGCTAACTCCTCCAACTCGGTCCGGCTGGTGGAGGCCTGCGAACGGAACGGCACTCCCGCGCACCTGATCGACAGCGCGGAAGACATCCAGCTCAGCTGGCTCACGGGGGTATCCACGATCGGCCTGACCGCCGGAGCCTCCGCCCCTCCCGCCGTGGTGGAGGAGATCATTTCGGCGCTTTCAGGGCTAGGCCCCCTGTCGGTTTCCGAGCGAGTGACGACCACGGAATCAATCCGGTTCGGCCTGCCCAAGGAGGTTAGGCAATAATGCCCATGCCACTACGTCAGTCCCTGCGCGTCGGGTCTTACCTGATGAAGCAGAAGCTGACTCGCAATAAGAAGTTCCCGCTCCTGGTCGAGCTCGAGCCTCTGTTCGCCTGCAACCTGAAGTGCGCGGGCTGCGGCAAGATCCAGCAGCCGCACACCATCCTCAAGCAGCGGATGCCGGTCGAGCAGGCGATCGGGGCCGTGGAGGAGAGCGGCGCCCCGATGGTGTCCATCGCCGGCGGCGAGCCGCTGATGCACCCGCAGATCGACGTGATCGTGGCCGAGCTCATCAAGCGGAAGAAGTTCGTCTTCCTCTGCACGAACGCGCTGCTGCTGCCCAAGAAGCTGGACAAGTTCAAGCCGTCGCCCTACTTCTCCTGGGTCGTGCACATCGACGGCCTCAAGGACCGGCACGACGAGTCGGTCTGCAAGGAAGGCGTGTTCGACGAGGCGGTGGCCGCGATCAAGCTGGCCAAGTCGCGCGGCTTCACGGTGAACACGAACACCACGTTCTTCAACACCGACACCCCGCAGACGATCATCGACGTACTCTCGTACCTCAATGACGACCTCGGCGTCGACCAGATGCAGAACTAGCCCGTCTCCGCCTAAGAAAACGCGCACGACCAGGAGCATTGCCTCGGCGTGGAGGAAACGCGGGAACTGTTCCGCAAGGCGTTCGGCGACGGCCGCCGCAAGAAGTGGCGGCTGAACCACACGCCGCTGTTCCTGGACTTCCTCGAGGGCAAGACCGATTTCAGCTGCACCGCGTGGGGAATTCCGTCCTACTCGCTGCTCGGCTGGCAGAAGCCCTGCTACCTGATGAACGACGGGTACGTGAAGACGTATAAGGAGCTCATCGAGACGACCGACTGGGACGCGTATGGCCGCGGCAAGGACGCAAGGTGCAACAACTGCATGGCGCACTGTGGCTACGAGCCGACGGCGGTGCTGGCTGCGACGAAGTCGGTTCGGCAGGCTCTGCGGGCGATGGTCGCCGGGTAGCGGACCGTTGCGGGCAGGCCTGCTGGCACTCCTCCTGCTGCTGGCCGCCGGGAGCGCCGCCGCTTCGCGCCTCGCGCCGACGCCGCTGACG
>JAJKHX010000431.1 GCA_021154785.1 Nocardiopsis sp. | reverse complement strand
GCGGCCGAGACCATTACCGTCCTGCCGTGGGCCACGCTCGAGGAAGGCTGACGCGGCTGGCTCACGGCGCTGGCTTACGGCGCTGCTTACCGGGCCGGCGGCCGCGGCGGCCGTAGCGGCTTCGGCCAGGGTGGCCGCGCACGGCGGCGATGCCCACGGTGGCGGCGCGCACGCTTTAAGGCGTGTCCCGTAGTTCCTTCAGCTACCTCAGAAATTCAGTGGTTGTGGCGTTCTACCCCCTCTATTCGGTAGAACGCCACAACCACTGAACCGAAATGGTGCGAAGGGGGCAGGTGGGGTTGATGGTGCGCCGAGCCCGGACCGGCGGGACGCTGAGGTCCGTTTCATGATCCGCTGAGGCCGATGACCTGACGGGGCCCGTTTCATGATCCGCTGAGGCCCGTTTCATGATCTGACGGGGCACGCCCTGGCCGCGCGGACGGCCCCGGCCAGCACCACGCCCGCGCGTGATCAGGGGTCGGGTTCGGGGATGTAGTGGCGGCTCTGGTCGGCGGGGTCGATCCAGACTCGCATGACGGCGCGGCTGGTGGGGTCGCGGAACCGCTCGTCGGTGGGGATCCAGCCGGCGGCGGGCTGGTCGGCGTGGCCGTGGCCGCGCCTGACCCGGCGGGGCGAGGACCGGCCCGGCATGACGCGGGGCTCCCCCGCGCGGCCCGCCCCGGTGCTGCCCGTCGCGGCCGCTGATCCCGAGGCGGCCGCGGCGGCAGTGCCCGCGGCCGGGACGCCCGGCAGGTCCGCGACCGCCGCCGCGGCCTCGTCCAGGTACTGGGCGGCGAGCACTATGCCGACCCGGCGATCGAGCTCCTCCGGGCCGAACAATCCCACCGCGTAGTGCTCCCGCAGCAGGGCGAGCAGCCGCTCGCGGTCGGCCTCGGCGGCGAGCGGGCGAGCCGGACCGGTCACGGTTCCTGCGCGGGCCGGACGACGACCGCGGTCCCGTAGGCCACGATCTCCGTCAGCTGCTGGCTGATCTCGGAGGAGTCGAAGCGCATCGCGACGATCGCGTTCGCGCCGAGCAGCTGCGCGTTGTCGATCATGCGGTCGATGGCGTGGCGGCGGCTGTCCTCGACCAGCTGGGTGTACTGCGGTACCTCACCCGCGCGGAGCGCGGTGATCCCGGCGCCGAACGACTTGGTGAAGCCCATGCTGCGCACCACGACGCCGAAGATCAGCCCCAGGTCCCGTTCGATGATCATCCCCGGCAACCCGAGGCCGGTGGTGATGGGAAGCCGGGCAGGGGGCGGAGGCTGTGACATGACGGCATCATACGGAAGAACACCGGTTCGCCGCTGAAACGGAAACAGAAACGGGCGCGGCGAGGACGGGCGCGGCGAGGACGGTTCACGCCCTCCCGCCGGATCGCGATCATTTTGTTACCACCACGGCCCCCGGTCCGGCGTCTTAGTGATCAAACGCTGACTACCGGGGGTACGAATGACACGGATACGTCTCATCAGACTGATCATCGCGCTGGTCACCGCGCTGACCAGCACGGTTCTTACTGTCGGCACGGGTACTGCGTTCGCGCAGCCGGCCGGCCACTCACTCAACCTGCACCACGTGAGGTGGGGCAACGTCGCCGTCCCGGGCAAGCTGTGCCGGGTCAACGGCCCGATCCGGCTGCACCATGGGGACGCCAAGCTCCGGCACAGCGGCTTCGGCCCGCTCGACGTGTCCGAGCAGGGCCCCACCTACGGGAACCTGGGTAACGGCCAGCAGGTCGCCGCGCTCCAGGTGTGGTGCAGCAACCAGGGCGGGACCGCGGCCGGGGAACTCGCCGAGGGGCTCGTGGTGTTCAGCGGGGCCGGCGGCCGGCTGCACGTCCTCGGCACCCTCACGCCGCAGTACTACCCGCACACCAGGGTGCACATCCCGTTCGTGGCGGTTAAGTCCATCGGCTCGGAGCGCATCGTCACCACCGAGTTCTTCTACAACGGTACCGACGCCGACTGCTGCCCGGGCGGCCGCGCCCGCACCACCTGGCACTGGAACGGCCACTCCTTCAAGCCGGGCCGGACCATCATCGTCCGGTCCTGAGTGAGTCCCGGCCTGAGTTAGTCCTTCGGCGCCACCGCCACCGAGGTCCCACACCTCCTCGGTGGCGGTGGTGCCGGGGTCGGTGGGCCCGATACCCGCGTTACCATCGGCTGGTGCTGACGTTTTCCGCCCAGACCCGTGCGGCCAGCCTGGCCCGGATGGCCGAGGACGCCTTCGATGTGCTGGTAATCGGGGGCGGGATCACCGGCGCCGGCATCGCGCTGGACGCGGCCGCCCGCGGCCTGTCGGTGGCCCTGGTGGAGAAGGACGACTTCGCCGCCGGGACCTCGGGGCGGTCCTCCCGGCTGGTCCACGGCGGCCTGCGTTACCTGGAGCACGGCGAGCTCGGGCTGGTGCGGGAGTCGCTGCGGGAGCGGGGCACGCTGTACCGGCTGGCGCCGCACCTGGTCCGGCCGGTCCCGATGTACATGCTGGCCGACGACCTGCGGCACCGGGCGACCTACCGGGCCGGGCTGACCGTCTACGAGGCGCTCGCGGCCGGGCGGAACATCGGCTACCACCAGGCGGCGAGCGCGGACCAGGTCGCGGCGGCCATCCCCGGGCTGGGCGGACGGACGCGCGGGGTGCGGTACTTCGAGTGCCAGACTGACGACGCCCGGCTGACCATCGAGGTGGCCCGCACGGCTCACGCCTACGGGGCCCAGCTGGCCAACCACGCCCGGGTGACGGCGCTGCTGGGCGCGGGCCGGGTGACCGGCGCGGCGGTGACCGACGAGCTGACCGGCGAGCGGTTCGAGGTCCGGGCCACGGTGGTGGTCAACGCGACCGGCGTCTGGGCCGCTGAGGTCGCGGCACTGGCTGGCCGGGCGGCGGGGGCCGGCCGGGCCGGCACCGAGGTCAGCCTGTCCCCCAGCAAGGGCGTACACCTGGTCTTCGCGCCGGGCGCGGTGCGGACCACCGCGGCCATGGTGGCGCCCGCGGCCGACGGGCGGTTCGTCTTCATCGTCCCGTGGGAGGACCGGGTCTACGCCGGGACCACCGACACTCCCTACGACGGTGACCTATCCCAGCCAGAAGTCACCGACGCCGACCGGGACTACATCCTGTCCGCGGTGACCCCGCTGTTCCCCGGCGTAACCAGGCGCGACGTGGTGGCGTCCTGGGCCGGGCTGCGTCCGCTCCTCGGCGGCGGCGCCAAGACGGCCGACCTCTCCCGGAAGCACAAGATTTTCGACGAGCCGCCCGGGCTGTTCACCATCACCGGCGGCAAGCTGACCACATACCGGGCCATGGCCCAGGACCTGGTGGACCGGGTCGCCGCTGACCTGGGCGGCGCTGGTGCCTCCGGCCTCGGCCCGAGCCGGACTAGCGACATCCCGCTCGGGCTGCACGGGTCGGCCGTCACGGCGGTGGAGCTGGCCCGGGACGAGGTGACCCGGCTGGGCCTGCCGTCGCGGGTCGCGGCCCGGCTGGTGCAGCGCTACGGCGACGACTGGCGCGAGGCCGTCCGGCTGATCCGCGCGGACCCGTCGCTGGGCGAGCCGGCCGTGGCCGGGCTGCGCGTCCTGGGCGTCGAACTGGCCCTGGCCCGCAGCCGCGAGATGGCCCTGACCGAGGAGGACGTGCTGGTCCGGCGGACCCGGCTGACCACTCGCGACGCGTCCGTCCGGCTCACACCTTCAGCGTGATCACCGCCGGAATGATGCCGAACGAGGCCGGTGTCACGCCCAGGATCTCCCCGTCTGCCTCGACCGCGAAGGGCGTGTCCGCGTCCACGCGCAGCTGGCCGGCCCGCAGCTCGGCGATGTGACGGTGCGGCAGGTGGGCACCCTTGTAGACCTTGGGCAGGGTGGTGAACGCGTCCGATTTCGGCCCGGTCATGACGAGCACGTCGAGCAGGCAGTCGCCCGGGTCGGACTTCGGTGAGATGTGCATGCCGCCGCCGTAGAACCGGCAGTTCGCCACGACCACGTTGAACGCCCGCCAGGCGTAGGGGTGGCCGTCGGCGTCGATCCGGACCGGCGCCGGGCGGAACCGCGGCAGGGTCAGCCAGAACCCGGCGGCGTACTTGGCCCCGCCCAGGAACCGCCCCGCCCGGGTGAGGGCGGCCGTCCGGGCCACCACCGCCCCGCCCAGGCCGACCTCGGCGATGTTGGCGAAGTACCGCGGCTGGTCCTGCCCGGCGCAGGTCACGCTGCCCACGTCGATCGTCCTGAGCTGGTCCCCGGCCAGGTGCCCGGCGGCTTGCGCCGCATCGTGCGGCAGCCCGAATGACCTCACGAAGTCGCACCCGGAGCCGGCCGCCACCACCCCGAGCACGGCGTCCGGCGCGACCGGCTGGCCGCCGGAGATCATCCCGTTGACCACCTCGTGCACGGTGCCGTCGCCGCCGACGGCGACCAGGAAGCGCTCGCCGCCCCGCAGGGCCTGGCGGGCGGCTTCGGTGGCGTGACCGGCATGGGTAGTGCGCACGATCCGGTAGTCCAGCCCGCGGTCGCGCAGTACGCGCTCGACCGCGGGCAGCGCCGCTTCCACCTTGCCGCGTCCGGCCTGGGGGTTGGCGATGAGCACGAGCGGGCCGAAGGGACTGCTCATGGCCGCAGCCCGCCCGGGTTCATGATCTGGGCCGGATCCAGGGCCGCCCGGATCCGGTCCAGTACGGCGACTCCTTCCGCGCCGAGCTCCTGCGTCAGGTACGGGGCCTTGAGCCGGCCGACGCCGTGGTGGTGGGTGATCGTGCCGCCCGCCCCGGCGCAGCTCCGGGCGGCCTGGTCCCAGGCCTGCCGGTACGTGGCCTCGGCGTCGTGTTCGTCGGTGCCGTTGATCAGGAACGTGAAGTACAGCGAGGACCCGGACGGGTACAGGTGGGACAGGTGGCAGCCGGCGAGCTCGGTGAACGGGGCCAGGGCACCTTTGATCTCCTCGTGCAGCCGGGGCACGGCCGACCAGAGGCCGGCGACCTCCATGGTGTCCACGATCGCCCCGGCGCCGAACGCGCGCTCAGGCCCCATGACCTGTGCGTAGGTCTGCACGGCGTCGTTGCGGTGCTGTTCCCAGTGCTCGCCGTACCGGGCCCCGAGCTCGGTCCCGGTACTCGTCATGATCGCGGCGGCCGCCTGCTTGCGGGCCTCGAGCCCGGGCAGGTCCGCCGGGAACCCGGCCAGCCCCACGCAGTCGCCGGAGTGGTCCAGGGCTCCGAAGTTGAACTGGGCGTCGGTCTCGTCGTAGCCGCGCAGCACGGCCACGCCGGTTCCGGCTCGTCTCACTTCCCGCAGGGCGCCGGCCATGTCGGTGAAGCGGGGAAAGGCCACCGCGAGCCATTCCCACCCGGCCGGGCGGCGGCGGCAGGCCAGCGTCGCCTCGGTCACCACGGCCAGCGTGCCCTCGGACCCGATCAGGAGCCGCCGCAGGTCAGGCCCGGCGGCCGAGCGCGGCACGGCCCGGCAGCGCAGGATCTCGCCGGTCGGCAGCACCGCGGTCAGTCCGAGCAGGATGTCCTCGATCGCGCCGAACCCGGTCGAGGCCTGCCCGGCCGACGACGCCGCGATCCAGCCGCCCACGGTGGAGATGGCGATCGACTGCGGGTAGTGGCCGGTGGTCAGCCCGTTCGCCGCCAGGGCTGCCTCCAGCCGGTCACCGCGCACCCCGGCCTGGGCCGTCACCGTCTGGGAGACCAGGTCGACGTCGCCGATCTGGTCCATCCGGGACAGGTCCAGGATCACCGCGCCCGCCCGCGCCTGCGCGCCACCGCACACCCCGGACCCGGCGCCGCGCGGGATCACCGCCGTGCCGGTCTCGGTCGCCCAGGCCAGCACCGTGGCCACGTCCTCGGTGCGGACGGGGAAGGCGACCGCGGCCGGCTCAGCGAGTTCGTCGCCGCGGACCCGGCGTAGCAGGTCGAGCGTCCAGGAGTCGGTGGCTCGTTCGGTCAAAATCTTTGGGTCGGTGCTGACCGTGTCCGCGGGCAGGCGGCTGACGAGAAGATCCAGGGCGCTCACCAGGCGGATAGTAGACCCCGGGCCCGGCCGGCAGCCAGCCCTCGGCCATCGTGGCCCGCGGGACGCCCGCCAGGCCCAGCGGGGTCAGTCGCGGCGGTGCTTCCCGGAGGGGACTCCTGCGTCTCCCGGGCGGGCCGGGATCGCGGACGGCACGGGCTTTCCTTCGGCGGGCTTTCCCTCGGCGGGTGGCCCGGCGTCGCCGGGCCACCAGGCGGCGCGGCCGGCCAGGGCGGTGACGCTGGGGGTGAAGAACGTGGCGACGACGAACGCGGCCAGCACGATGCCGCTGGAGACGGCGAAGCCGAGCTGGGCCAGGATGCTGTTGCCGGCCAGCGCCAGCGAGGCGAACGTCCCGGCCAGGATCAGGCCGGCCGCGCCGACCGTCGGGCCGGCGTGCCGCAGGGCCAGCGCCGCGGCCTCCCGCGGCGACCGGCCCTCGGCGGTCTCCTCCCGCAGGCGCGCGACCATCAAGATGTTGTAGTCGGTGCCCAGCGCGACGACGAACACGTAGATGTAGACGGGCAGCAGGAAGACCAGCCCGGCCTGGCCGCGCACGTCCTGGAAGAACAGCACGGTCGCGCCGAGGGCCGCGCCGAAGCCCAGGCCGACCGAGGCCATCAGGTACCACGGCGCCACCAGGCTGCGCAGCATCAGCCCGAGCATGACCAAGATGACGGCCGCCGCCACCGGGAAGACCAGCGCGTAGTCGTGGTTGACCGCCTTGCCGATGTCGGCGAACACGGCGGTGGTGCCGCCGACCAGCGCGTAGGTGCCGGCCGGGGCGGCCGCGTGGGCGCCGGTCCTGATCGGGCCCTCGACCGCGTGCACGGCCGCGGTGGAGGTCGGGTCGAGGGTGAGCGTGACCGTGTAGGCGGCGGTGGCCTTGCTGGCGCTGACCTGCGGCGGCGACACCGAGCCGACGTCGGCCAGGCCCTTCAGCTTCGCCCGGTAGTCGTTCAGGTCCGCCGTGCT
>JAJKHX010000430.1 GCA_021154785.1 Nocardiopsis sp. | reverse complement strand
CTGGAAGCCGGTGCGCGCGTACTGGCAGGACCGCAACCCGCGGACCGAGGCGGGCGTCCGCCAGGCCCTGACCCTGGAAGCCATCCGCTGGCAGTACCTGCACGGCGTGCCCGACGAGACCGCGGTCAGCCCGGACACCTGGCAGCACGACTACGCGCAGGTGTCCCGGCCGGGCAACGACCTGATCCAGCTGGCCCTGTTCGCGGATTACGCCACCAACCCGCCGCTGTACCCGAAGCTGCACGCCTGGCTGCGCGACAGCGAGGTCCCGGTGCTGGCCATCTGGGGCCGCAACGACGAGATCTTCGCTCCCGCGGGCGCGCTGGCCTTCGCCGCGGACGCGCCCGGCGCGGAGATCTGCCTGCTCGACGGCGGCCACTTCCTGCTGGAAAGCCACCTGGACACCGCGGCGGACCACATCCGCCGCTTCCTCGGAAGGACCCTGTCATGAGCCGGCCAGTCCCTGCCCGTCGGCGGCGGCGAACCGCTCACCTAACCCGGCTGAGGCCGTGTGAGGATATCGAATACAGCTACCCATGGGAGGATCCCCGGTGACCGCGGAACCCCGCTACCTGAACCTGAATGTCTACCTGCGCAACTCGGGCTACCACGAGGCGGCCTGGCGGGTCTCGGCCGCCGACCCGGCCAGCGTGCTGGATCCGCGGCACTACATCGACCTGGCCCGGACGGCCGAACGCGGCATCCTGGACTCGATCTTCCTGCCCGACAGCCCCGGGGTGGCCGAGTTCCGGTCCGAGTTCCTGCCCGGCGCCGCCCTGGACCCGCTCCAGCTCCTCTCGTCGGTGGCCACCGCCACCGAACAGGTCGGGCTGATCGCCACCGCGTCCACCACCTACAGCTTCCCGTGGGACGTGGCCCGGCGGCTGGCCACGCTGGACTTCCTCAGCCACGGACGGGCCGGCTGGAACATCGTCACCACGGTCGAGCCCGCCGCGGCCGGCAACTTCGGCGACCAGCCGCACCCGCCGGCGGCGGACCGGTACGACCGGGCCGGCGAGTACGTGGAGGTCGTGCTCAAGCTCTGGGACGCCTGGGAGGACGGCGCCGCGGTCATGTCGCGGCCGACCGGGCAGTGGGCCGACCCGGCCCGGCTGCACCCGCCGCGGCACCACGGCCGGTACTTCGACGTCGCCAGCTACCTCCCGCTCCCCCGGTCGCCGCAGGGCCATCCGTTCCTGACCCAGGCCGGCTCGTCCGGACCGGGCATCGCGCTGGCCGCCCGGTACGCCGACGCGGTGTTCACGCCGCTGGCCGACATCAGCGCCGGGATCGCGTTCCGGCAGAACCTGAGGTCGCAGGCGGCCGGGTTCGGACGGGACCCGGAGCACGTCCGGGTGCTGCCCGGTCTGTCCTTCCTCATCGCGGGCACCGACGCCGAGGCCGCCGCGCTCAAGGACGAGCTCGAGGGAGCGGCCAGCGGCGAGTTCCGCTGGCGCAACCTGGCCAACCTGGCCGGCCTGGACTACACGGCCATCGACCCCGACGCGCCGTTCCCGCCCGGCCTGCTCGCCAGCGCCCCCAAGACGAGCTTCGGCGCCTCCATCTACACGATGGCCGGGCAGGACCCGGCGGCCACCTTCCGGGCCATCGCGCAGAAGCTGTCCGCACTGCCCGGCGGCCTCGATTTCACCGGCCCGCCGGAGAAGCTGGCCCAGCTCATCGCCGACTGGCACGAGGCGGGAGCGTCCGACGGGTTCACCCTGATGCCCAACGTCCTGCCCGGCCAGCTGACCGCGTTCGTCGACCACGTGGTGCCGATCCTGCAAAAGCGCGACATCGCCCGCACCGAGTACGCCGGCACCACCCTGCGGGACCACGTCGGCCTGCCCCGGCCGCCCGGGCAAGGAGTAGGTTGACCTCCATGAGGAGGGCGCATGAGCCGGGTTGACGTCAACGGGGTCGGTATCGAGTACCAGGTGACCGGGCAGGGGCGGCCGGTCGTGCTGTTGCACGGCTTTCCCGACTCGGGGCGGCTGTGGCGGCACCAGGTGACGGCGCTGGCCGGGGCCGGCTTCGGTGTCATCGTGCCCGACCTGCGCGGCTACGGGCGCTCGGACAAGCCCGAGGCGGTCGAGGCCTATTCCCTGCCCGTGCTGGCCGGGGACGTGCTGGCGATCCTGGCCGCGGAGGGAATCGACCGGGCCCACATCGTCGGCCACGACTGGGGCGCGGCGCTGGCCTGGGCTCTGGCCTCCTTCGCGCCCGGTAACGTCGACCACCTCGCGGTGCTGTCCGTCGGCCACCCGTCCACCCTGCGCCGCACGCTGGAGCAGCGCCAGAAGTCGTGGTACATGCTGCTGTTCCAGTTCCCGGGCGTCGCCGAGCGCTGGCTGACCGACGACAACTGGGCCAACCTCCGCCGGGGTCATCCCGACGGCGATCAGGCGGCCGCCGACATGGAGGCGAACGGCTCGCTCGTCCCCGGCCTGAACTGGTACCGGGCCAACGTCGGGCCCGAGACCTGGGTGGGGCCGCCGGTGCAGCTGCCGCCAGTGCAGGCGCCCACCATGGGCGTCTGGAGCACCGGAGATTTCGCGCTGACCGAGGTGCAGATGACCGACTCGGCGAAGAACGTGGCGGGCCGGTGGCGGTACGAGCGGCTCGACGGCCCGGGACACTGGATGCAACTGGAGGCCCCGGACCAGGTCAATACCCTGCTGCTCGACTTCCTGCCCCACTGATGGCCAGGTACATCAGCGTCCACCCGGACAACCCGCAGCCGCGCGCGATCGCCCAGGCGGCCGACATCGTCCGCGGGGGCGGCGTGATCGCCTACCCGACGGACTCGTGCTACGCGCTCGGCTGCCAGCTCGGCAACAAGGACGGCATGGCCAGGATCAGGGCGATCCGCGGGCTCGACGACCGGCACCACCTCACGCTGGTGTGCCAGGACTTCGCGCAGCTAGGCCAGTTCGTCTACGTGCCGAACCCGGTGTTCCGGGCGATCAAGGCGGCCACGCCGGGCAGCTACACCTTCATCCTGCCCGCGACCAAGGAAGTGCCGCGGATCCTGCAGCACCCGAAGAAGAAGACCGCCGGGGTGCGGATCCCGCGCCACGTGACCGCCCAGGCGCTGCTGGCCGAGCTCGGCGAGCCGCTGGTCTCGAGCACCCTGCTGCTGCCCGGCCACGACGAGCCGATGACGCAGGGCTGGGAGATCGCCGAGGAACTCGAGCACACGGTGGACGCGGTGATCGATTCGGGTGACTGCGGCACCGAGCCGACCACGGTGATCGACTTCTCCTCACCCGAGCCCGAGATCGTCCGCCGGGGGGCAGGCGACACGTCCGGTTTCGAGTGAGGCCCCCTGGTAACGCGACGGGCCGCCGGAGAGCCTCCGGCGGCCGGGCACGTTACCTAACCACGCAGGCCTTCAGGTCCAGGTGTCACGCATCATGCTTCCCTTCCCGGTCCGGTCTCCCCCAGCCCCGGCTGCCGAGTTCAACACACTATGTAATCTTATAACGACACATAGTGACGAACGGTTCAATGGCCTTGGCTTCGTCTACGACACTGCCCCCGGCGGTGCCACCAGGGCGCCGTCCTGGCCCGAGCGCCGCAGCGCGTCGCCGATGAAGCCGCTGGCCTTCAGCTCCTCGATGAAAACGGCCAGGAACCGGACCGTGGCAGGCGCCCGGGTCAACGTGGTCCCCAGGGCCTGCCGGATCCGCATGAACCCCTCGTCGATCATCCGGAACCCCGGAATGCGGGCGGTGAAGTCGCCGACCACCTGCCTGATGCCGGCCGCGGCCTCCAGGCCCTGCCCGCGGAACAGGCCGATCCCGTCCTCGCCGCGGACCAGGCTGGCCCGCTGGAGGGTCCGGGACAGGAACAGGTCATAGGCCGACCCCTCGTTCACGCCGATCCGGACGCCTTCGCGGTCGACGTCGGCGGCCGCCGTGAGACCGGAATCGGCCGGGACGACGTACACCCCCTCGATCACCACGTACGGGGCGGTGAAGGCGACCTGGGCCGCCCGGGCCGGCTCGATAGCCAGGAAGCAGATGTCGGCGTCGCCCCGGGCCATCGCCTCGAAGCTCTTTCGGGCGGCGCCGAAACAGGTCAGGTCCGCCGCGACGCCGAGCCGCGCGGCCAGCTCGCGGGCGATGTCCGCCGTCACCCCGGCGGGCGCGGACGCCGTGCCCTGCGCCAGGACCGAGTTGCCCAGGTTGATCGCGGCGCGCAGCACGCCGCGGGGCGCCAGGTCGGCGATCACTTCGTCATCGACGCTGCTCACGACGGTCACCGTACCAACCCCGTCCGGGCCGCCAGACGAGGCCCGGACATGACGCGGGGAGGGAACCTCGTTCGGTCCCTCCCCGGTCTTGTGTTTTGCCTTTAGCTAAGGCAGGTTGGCGAGTTCCTTCCAGCTGTACTTGGAGCCGCCCCACCTGGTGGGGGCGCCGGCCCCGCGCAGCTGCGAGCCGGTGCCGTTGGGGTTGACGTACAGCCCGGTCGCCAGGTTCCGCAGCGCTCCGTTGGACTGCGGGACGAACTGCTGGAACGGGCCGCTGTTGCAGTTGGCGAGGATCAGGCCGTCGCGCAGCGGGTCGGACTTCCAGCCGCCGCCGGGGTCGGACACGCACAGCCCGGTTCCTGAGCCGGCGGGCGCGTACTCGAACCGGAAGGCGCCGGAGTGGGCGCCATTGCTGCGGATGAAGTGCGTGGCCGGGTCGGACTGGGTGGCGGTCCAGCCGACGATCTTCGCGCCGGCGTGCTTGGCCTGCCGGAACACGTCGAAGCCGTTCCCGTACGGGTTGACCTGGTCGCCTTCGTCAGTGACCGAGCTGGCCCGGACGGTGAGGGTGAACGTGCCGTGCACGGTGGCGCCGTCGGCGTCGGTCGCGGTGACCACGACCCCGGTGTAGGTGCCGGGAGCGGCCGTCCCGCCGACGTAGGTCAGCACCGGGTTACCGGACGTCAGCCCGGTTGGCAGCGACGTCTCGGCAAAGCTGACCGTGTCGGTACTCTTCGTGCTGGTCGCGCTGAACTTCACCGTGCCCAGCGTGTTCGTGCCGGCCAGGCCGGACAGGGAAACCTTGACGACCGTGCCGCCCACCTGGATGGACTTGGCTCCGAGCGCAATGGGGATCTCAACGGCCTGGGCGCTTCCGTTGCCATCGGTGGCGTCGACGACAATCGTGCCGGCGTTGGTGACCGCGCTACCCGAGTAGCTGATCGTCGTGCCGGACAGGGTCACGCCGAGCGGCACGGTACCGTGCAGCGACCAGATCACGTCGGTCCCGGACAGCTTGATGACACCATCGCCGTTCGCGGCGGCGAGGTTCGCGCCGCTGAACGCGGCCGCCTGCACCGCGCCGCCTGCCAGCGCCGTGTCCTGCCACGTCTGGGCTTTGGCGGGCAGCGCTGCCGCCCCCGCCACCAGCATGCTCCCCAGCAGCACGGGAGTTATGATCCCGGCTGCCCTCCCGAGGTTAAAGTGCATGGCCTCACTCCCGTCCGCTTTATATGCACAGCTGATGCCAGGCCACATCTTTCTCTGCCAGTGCGCTTTTTTTGCCGTAATCAGCTCTTAATAGCCAAGCGGTATCGAGTCGTAACGCGTTACCGCGGCGCCGGGCCGGGATCCGGGATGAAGACAACCGCGGCCGGGAGACCTACAGTTATCGACATGGATGTCGATTCCGCAGGGCCGCTGGCCGGGATCCGCGTGCTTGACCTGACCGCCGTGGTAATGGGGCCGCTGGCGACGCAGATCCTGGGTGACCTGGGCGCCGACGTTATTTGCGTGGAGAACGGGCAGGGCGACATCAACCGGGTGATGAGCGCCGGCCCGGTCCGCGGGCTGTCCGGGGTGGCGCTGAACCTGCTGCGTAACAAGCGCAACATCACCGTCGATCTCGGCCATCCCGATGGCCGGGCCGCGCTGCTCCGGGTCGCGGCCGGCTGCGACGTGTTCGTCACCAACCTGCGGCCCGCCTCGCTGGCCCGGCTCGGGCTCGGGTACTCCGACATCCGCGCGGTCCGGCCGGACGTCGTCTTCTGCCAGGCGTGCGGCTACCCGTCGGACGGGCCCGACGCCGACGAGCCCGCGTTCGACGACATCATCCAGGCGGCCAGCGGCGTGCCCGATGTCCTCGGCCGGGCCGGGCTGACGCCGGGGCTGATCCCGACGCTGCTAGCCGATAAGGTCTCCGGGCTGGTCGTCGCGTACTCGATCATGGCCGCGCTGTTCCACCGCGAGCGGACCGGGCAGGGCCAGCGGGTCGAGATCCCGATGACCGACGCCGTGCGATCGTTCATGCTGGTGGAGCACGGCGGGGCGGCGATCAGCGAGCCGCCGGCGGGACCGGCCGGTTACAACCGCATCCTCACGCCGCTGCGCGGCGCGCTGCGCACCGCCGACGGCTGGATCGCGGTCCAGCCGCACCGCGAGGCGCACTGGACGGCGCTGCTGCGGGCCGCGGGGATCCCCGACCTGGTCGGCGACCCCCGCCTGACCAGCCGCGGCATCTGGCTGAACCCCGGCTTCGGCTACGCCACGCTCAGCCGGATACTCGCCGCCAGGACCACCGCCGAGTGGCTGGCGTTCTGCTCTGAGCACCGGATCCCGGCCGCCGAGGCCGCCAGCCTCGACGACCTCATCGCCGGGCTGCCGCAGGCCCGGCACCCGGAGGCGGGAAGCTACCGGGTGATCCCGCCGCCGGCCCGCTTCTCGGCCACTCCCGCATCGGTCCGCCGGCCCGCGCCGCTGCCCGGGCAGCACACCCGCGAGGTGCTGGCCGAGGCCGGGCTGACCGAGGCCGAGATCACCGCGCTGGAACGGGCGGGCGTGCTGCGCGCGGCGGCGCGCCCGCCCCGCGCGGAGGCGAGGCCGCCGGAAAGCCCCGGCTAGCTCAGGCCGCCGAGGAAGTCCAGCACGGCCTGGTCGAACAGGTCCGGCTGGTCGGCGTTGCTCATGTGGCCAGCGTCGGGCACCACGACCTTGACGGCGCCCGGGACCTTCGCCGTGAGGTAATCGGCGGCCGCCACGAACGGCTTGTCGCGCGCGCCGACCAGGACGAGCACCGGGACCTTGACCGACGTCAGGGCCTCGATCACGTGCCCGTCACGCTGGGCCAGCATGCCGCGGGCGGCCAGAGCCAGGCCACGGGCCGAACGATGACCGTAATCCGCCTCGGCCGAGCCGCCGAGCGCCGTGACGCCGTCGCGTTCGAGCCGGTCCGCGGTCTTGAAGGCTCTCTCGTTCCACTGCTGCCGGGCCTGGTCGCTGCGGTAACCGGGCCCGGTGTCGAAGAGCATCACCGCGTCGACCCGCTGCGGGTGGGCCAGCACGAACTCCAGTGAGACGAAGCCGCCCAGTGACAGGCCGCCGACCACGGCGCGTTCCGCTCCGGCCGCGTCGAGCAGCGCCGCCATGTCGGCCACGCACGCCGCGTGGCTGTACTGCTCCGGGTCGTCCGGGCTGTCGCTGGCGCCGTGGCCGCGCATGTCCCAGGTGATGACGGTACGGTCGGCGGCCAGGGCCGCGAGGTTCGGCCGCCACATCCGCGCGGAGGCGCCGTAGCCGTGGCTGAGCAGCAGCGGGGGCGGGCCGCCGGGCCCCTCGGTGACCTCGTAGTAGATCCGGGTTCCGGACCGGTCAAGGTACGGCATGGCCCTCCTGTCCGCGGCCGGCCTGACGGAGCCCGCCGGCGCGATCGCGGAAGGGCACGTCGCGGTCGGCGTCAGGCTCGCGTGGCAGGCCGAGGATCCGCTCGGCGATGATCGTCCGCTGGATCTCATCGGTGCCGCCGGCGATCGAGATGGCCGGCACCGACAGGATAATCTCGGCCACGACCCCGCCCAGCGGCGAGTCCGGGCCGGTCAGCATGGCGTGCGGCCCGCCGATGAGCGCGTGCACCCGGGCCGCCTGGCGGGCGATGCGGGTGCTGGCCAGCTTGCCCAGCGAGCCCTCCGGCCCGGGCGGCTGGCCGGCCGCGCGGGCCGCGGCGGCCCGGTCCGCCGTCCACCGCGCCGACCAGGCCAGCTCGATGAGCTTCGCGATCTCCTGCCGGATCACCGGGTCGGCCGCCTTGCCCTCGGCCTGGGCGCGCGCGACCACCAGGTCGGGGCGCCCGGCCCGCTGCGGGTACCACTTGTGCGGCTCGGCCGCGGCGGTGCGCTCGGCGATCGCCTCCTGCCAGGCCCGGCCCGGCTGCTCCGCTGGCGTTTTCCTCGATCCGGGGCCGGGCGCGGGCCTCGACGCGGCCAGGCGGCGTTCCCGGGCCAGGGTGGCCCGGGCGACCGGCCAGCCGGCCCCGGGGTCGCCGATCATGTGGCCGGGCGGCACCCGCGCGGCGTCCAGGAACACCTCGTTGAACGAGGCGTGCCCGTTCATCTGGCGCAGCGGCCGGACCTCGACGCCGGGCTGGCGCATCGGCAGCGCGAAGCAGCTGATGCCGGCGTGCTTCGGCACGGCGGGGTCGGTGCGGGCCAGCAGCAGGCCGAAATCCGCGGTCGCCGCCCCGGTGGACCACACCTTCTGCCCGGTCACCAGCCAGCCGCCGTCGCCGTCGGGTACGGCCCGGGTGGCCAGCCCGGCCAGGTCGGACCCGGCGCCCGGCTCGCTGAAGAGCTGGCACCAGGTGATCTCGCCGGTCACGGTAGGCCGGATCAGCCGCCGCCTGAGTTCGTCGGGGGCGTACTCGATGATCACGGGGGCGGCGAGGGCCACGCCGACGCCATCCGGCGGCCCGGGGACGCCCTCCCCGGCCAGCACCGCGGTCACTACCGCGGCGGCGGCCGGGGGCAGGCCCCGGCCGCACCAGTCGCGCGGCCAGGCCGGACTGGCCCAGCCCGAATCGGCCAGCAGCTCGCGCCACCGGGCCAGGCTCAGCCCGGGGTCCCAGTTCGCCGCGACCCACGCCCGCAGCTCCGACCGGATGCCGGCGTGGCTGGTCATCGGCCCTGGAACCGGGGCGGCCGGCGTTCGGCGGAGGCGCGGACGCCCTCGGCGAAGTCGGCGGTCCGGCGCAGCCGCTCCTGCGCGGTGAGCTCGGCCGCCATCGCCGCGCTGACCCGCTCGGCCAGCCCGGCCCGCTGCGTCGCCCGGATGGCGCGGACCGCGAGCGGCGCCGCCGCGGCGAGCTCGGCGGCCAGCTCGCGGGCGGCGGTCCGGAGCTCGGCCGGATCGGTGAGCAGGTCGGCCAGCCCGAGCCGGGCCGCCTGGTCGCCGGTTACGCGGCGGCCGGTGTACAGCATGAGGTTCGCGTGCTGCTGGCCGACGATGGCCGGCAGCGTCACGCTGAGGCCGAATCCCTGGTGCAGGCCCAGCCGGGCGAAGTTGGCGGCGAACCGGGCGGCCGGGCTGGCCACCCGGAAATCGGCCGAGCAGGCCAGGCCGAGGCCGCCGCCCACGGCCGCGCCCTGGACGGCCGCGACCACCGGCAGCGGGGCCCGGAACAGCCGCGCCGCCTGGGCGTACAGGTCCCCGGCGCCGGTTCCGGTCCCGGTTCCGGTTCCGAGCGGGCGCGCCCGGCCGGAGCGACCGGTGAAGTCGGCCCCGGCGCAGAAGTGCTTGCCCGCCGAGCACAGCACGACCGCGCGGGCGCCCGCTTGCGCCCCGGCCCATTCGTAGGCGTCGGCCAGCGAGCTGATCAGCTCGACGTCGAAGTAGTTGTCCGGCGGCCGCCCGAGCTCGGCGACCGCCACGTGGTCATCGTGCACGTCGACGGTCACGTCACCGAAACTCTTGGCGGACCCCACCGGACGAGCGTATTCGACATCGATGTCGAACTTCAAGGCTCGGCGTCAGGGTGGGGACGCCAGGGCGGGGACGTCATGGCTGGCGCAGCCCCACCGCCCGCGCCCAGATGCCGGTCAGGGTGGCCGCGGCCGCCTCGGCGTCGTAGCTGTCGCCGCCGGCCAGCCACCAGTAGGCGAAGTTGGAGATCATCGAGACCAGCGCGCCGGCCGTGGTCTCCGGGTCAATGCCGCGGTCGGCCAGGCCCCGGTCCTGCCAGCGCCGGATGGTGTTCGCCACCCGGTCGACATGCCGGCGGCGGCCGAGGAGCCTGATGCGGTGAATCTCCGGGTCGGCCGTGGCCACCTGCTCGGCGAGCGCCCAGATCACGCTGTTGGCCCGGTAGGCGGCCAGGTACCGGCGGTTGGCCTGATCCAGCGCCTGGTACGGATCGGCTCCCCGTCCGTCCGCAGGCGGGGCGACGGCCTCCTCGAACCGCTCCCCCACCTCGTGCATCACCGCCAGGAACACGTCCTGCTTGGACGAGAAGTAGGTGTAGAAGCTGCCGTGGGCCACCCCGGCCGCGGCGGCGACGTCGGCGACCCGGGCCCCGGCGTAACCATCCCGCTCGAAGACGCGCCGCGCGGCGGCCACCAGTTCCTCCCGGGTGCGGGCGCCCTTGGCGGTGACCCGCTCGCCGTGCGCGCTGCGCCGGGCCGCCGCCGTCCCCGACGGCTCCCAGCCGCCCCTGGTCCGGGCGGGCGCGGGCTCCTTGCTCATGATGCTGGTTCTCCTGGCCGCATAATCGACAACCATGTCGATCGTAGCCGGGAGGACGGCCAACGGGGCTCAGGGTTCCTCGGATGGGAAACGCGTTGCCGGCGGCGTCGACACCATTCCGAGCAGATCGGGAACTTCGCCTCCCCCGGCGGAGTAGTACCGGACGCACCGCACTCCTACACGGTCCCGGCCGAGCTGTGGCTCAACCAGTGGGCCCTGTCCGGGGACTGGACGATGGAAGAGCAGGCCGTCACGCTGGACCGGCCCGGCGGGCGGATCGCGTGCCGTTTCCACGCCCGCGATCTTCACCTGGTCATGGGACCGGCGGCCGGGGGCACGCCGGCGCGGTTCCGCGTGCTCGTCGACAGGCAGCCGCCGGACACCGCGCACGGAGGCGACGTCGACGGCCAGGGCCACGGAACGGTGACCGAGCCGCGGCTCTACCAGCTCATCCGGCAGCCCGGCCCGTCGCCGACCGGATCTTCGAGATCTCCTTCACCGACCCGGGCGTCCAGGCGTGCGTGTTCACCTTCGGCTAACGGTCACCGCTCAGTCGCGCCGGCCGCCGGCAACCACCGCGATGTGACGCTGCGGTGGTCAGGACAACTGTGGTCAGGACAACCACGATGCCGCATCGCGGTGGCTCTGCTCCGGTGAGTTCCGGGCGGTGCGGTAGCTGGGTCGCCTGGGTCTCATGTGCCTCGGGTGTCCCGTTACAGGCGTGGCCCGGACCGGCTCGATGCTCCATCGATCCGGCGGGAGGCGGATGAATGCTCCATCGATCCGGTCCTGGCGGAGGCGCGGCGACTGGTGGCGGGTGCGGGCGCGGCGATCCGGGGCGGGAGCGGCCGGTGGGACAAGAGCGGCTAGTGGGGTGGGGCGCCTGGTGGGGAACAGTTTTGAGGTGACTGCTCAGTCGCGTCGGCCGCCGGAGAAGATCTCCAGGAAGAACAGGAAGACGTTCAGTATGTCCAGGAAGATCGACGCCGCCAGGAAGGGAGCGGTGGCCAGGTCCTGCTGCCGGGTGCCGCGCAGGCGCTGGAAGTCGAACATGGTGAAGCCGGCGAAAATCACCAGTCCGAGCACGGAGTAGGCCAGCTCGCCGCCCGGGATGTTGACGAAGATCAGCACGATACCGAACACGATCAGGGCCACCAGCGCCCAGAAGCACACCCGGGCGACCACGGCCAAGTCGCGCCGGGTGGCGTAGCCGGCCGCGCCGAACCCCGCGATGAATAGCGCGGTGGCCCCGCCTGCCTGCCACACCGCCTGCGGGTCCGCGCTCGCGTAGTACGCCACTACCGGCCCGGTTCCCAGGCCGATCAGCAGGCCGAAGGCGCCGAGCAGCCCGACCGTGAGCTGCGCGGAGCGACGGACCGCGAAACGCATGCCGAACAGGCAGGCGAACGAGGCGATGTACGCGACGATGCCCACGCCGCCGGTCAGGTCGCGGCCCAGCCAGGCGCCGAGCGCGAACAAGGCGGCGGTGATCGCGACGTATCCCATCGTCTGCGCGAACAGGGCGTGGGCCTGGCCGCGGGCCGTCGTCCCCATCCGCTGGTAGATCATCGTGTCGCTCATGGTGCGCGGTTCCTTCCTGCCTTCCTACGATGGTTCCACAGTCGCGCACCGGGGACCCGGCCGGACCCGGGGCGGACACTGGTCCGCACCCTGGTCGCGGCCCGGCAGCATGCTGTGGTCCAGATGTCGACGAATGAGCCGCAGGTGACGTTTCCTATCGTCAGCAGGCGGCGCCGGCCGATCCGGTTGCCCAGGATCCCGCCCTGCGGGCGCCTGCCAAGGATCCGGTGATGGTTCCGGCGATGACGAATCTGCCTGCCTCGTTCGGTGGATTGATTGGGAGGGAGCGGGCGGTGAGCGAGGTACGGACGTTGCTCGGCTCCGGCCGGCTCGTCACCCTCACCGGACCGGGCGGGGTGGGCAAGACGCGGCTGGCGCTGGAGGTCGCCGCGCAGGCGGCCGGCGGTTACCCGGCCGGGACATGGCTGGTCGAGCTGGCCGCGGGAACCGGTGAGGCCGACGTGGCCGAACTCGTGCCGGCGGCGGTGGGCATCGGCGACAGCGCCGCGCCGGGTCCGCTGGCGGACCGGCTGGCCGGCGCGCTGGCATCCCGGCAGCTGCTGCTGGCGCTGGATAATTGCGAGCACCTGATCGGGCCGGTCGCGGCGCTGGCCGAGCGGCTGCTGCAGACCGGGCCGGGGGTGCGGATCATGGCCACCAGCCAGGAGCCGCTGGCCATCGGCGGCGAGCAGCTCTGGGAGGTTCCGCCGCTCGCGGAGGCTGAGGCGACGCGGCTGTTCGCTGCCCGGGCCGCCGCGGCCGGGCCCGGATTCACCGTGGACGCGGGCAACGCCCGCGCTGGCGCCAGCATCTGCCGGCGGCTGGACGGGATACCGCTCGCGCTGGAGCTGGCGGCGGCCCGGGTGCGTGCCCTGGGGTGCATACGCTGGCCGGCCGGCTCGACGACCGGTTCCGGCTGCTTACCGCGGGCCAGCGGGGCGCCCGGCGCGGCAGCGGACGCTGCGCGCGATGATCGACTGGAGCTGGGAGCTGGCCACCGAGCCGGAACGCATCGTGCTGCGCCGGCTGGTGGACCGGTCCCTGGTCGAGGTGACCGCCGGGGACGCCCAGGAGCCCCGGTACCGGCTGCTCGAGTCCACTGACCGCGTTGTGCGGCCTGGCGGCGCAGTAGGCGGCGAAGTGCTCGTCGGTCTGGCGGCCGAAGTAGTCGGCGTGCAGGGTGCGCTCGCCCTGGTAGTCCATGAACGGCGATCAGTTAGCCTCGGGGGCGAGGAGGACAGCCATGCCGAGAGCCGCCGATCCGACCCCTGACCAGCCGGTAAGCCGCACCGTGCTCACGGACGTGCAGTTGCGGCCGGTAAAGGACACCGGCCATGTCGAGATCCGCGAGATCAGGATCTTGCCTGGTCATGCGGCGGGGCTTCACGTGCACAACGGGCCGGTGGTGGGGAGCATCGTGGCGGGTTCGGCGGTCTACCAGATCGAGGGCCAGCCGGAGACGGTCCTGGCGGCCGGGGACGTGTTCTTCGAGCCTGAGGGCGAGCGCATCGCCCGGTTCGACGCCCGGGAGGACGGCGTCACGTTCCTGGCCTACTTCCTGCTTTCCCCGGGCCAGGAAGCCCAGCTGACTTTCCCTGATCAGCAGGCGCATTAGGCTGCGGTTCGTGAACGCGGGCCGGGTCAGCAGTGCCGCCCTGATGCTGTCCGGGGTGGCGGTGGGGATGACCTGGCTCGGCGCGGCCGCGGTGTGGGTCGCGGCGCTTTCCATGGGCTGACGTGGTCGTCGAGGCGACGTCCTGGCGTTGCGCATGAAGTCACACCTGCCCTGGAATCCTGATGGCCTCGTTTTGCCGGCTTTCCTTCATTCTGCCTTGACGCTGCCTTGGTGATCTTCGAAAAGGCCGGGCATCGGCGGTCAAAGGTGTAGCGCCTGCCACCAGATCCGTTCATCATGTGTCACTAATTTCGCAGCATCCAACACCGCGGATCGTAACCCGCAGGAAAGAGAAGGGTGCCGAATGAGAAAATGTGAACCAGGGCCGCCGCCTGGCCATTGAAGCGACGATCCGGCTCTGCCCCTGCACCGGGCGGCAGGCGTTCCCGCCCGGACTGGCCGCTCCAGCACCAGCGGCCCGGCAGCTGTCCGGGCGGGCGGATTAACGGGGTGGATCCGGCTTCCTGGGTGGATCAAGGACCCCAGGAGGTACCGGATCCACCCCGTAAGCCATATCCACCCCGCTATTTCCCGGGATAGCGTATCAAAGCGGCACGGGGCTCTCAGGCTTCTCTGTGGTAACAGGCCGCAGAGCCGCCGTCCGCGACTGCGAAGCTAAACACGCGGGAAATACGGGGTAGCCACACGCGATGACGTGATCATGGCGGGCGTGACCTTTGCTGGGCTGGGTTAGGCTGCCGGTGCGGGCGTTTCGGAGACAGTTCCCAGATCCACGGAGGCAGCATGGGCACGATCACGACGACCGATGGCACGGAGATCTTCTACAAGGACTGGGGCTCGGGCCAGCCGATCGTGTTCAGCCACGGCTGGCCGCTGTCGGCCTACGACTGGGACACCCAGATGCTGTTCTTCCTGCAGCACGGGTACCGGGTCGTCGCCCATGACCGGCGCGGGCACGGGCGGTCGACGCAGACCAGCGACGGTCACGACATGGACCACTACGCCGACGACCTGGCCGCGGTGACCGAACATCTCGACCTGCACGACGCCGTCCACGTCGGGCACTCGACCGGAGGCGGCGAGGTCGTGCGCTACATCGCCCGGCACGGGGAGAGCCGGGTGGCCAGAGCGGTGCTGATCAGCGCGGTGCCGCCGCTGATGGTGCAGACGGACGCCAACCCGGGCGGGCTGCCCAAGAGCGTCTTCGACGACCTCCAGGCCCAGCTCGCCGCCAACCGGTCAGAGTTCTACCGGGCCCTGCCGTCGGGCCCCTTCTACGGCTACAACCGGCCCGGTGCGGAGCCCTCCGAGGCGATCATCCAGAACTGGTGGCGGCAGGGCATGACGGGCGGGGCCAAGGCCCACTACGACGGCATCGTCGCCTTCTCCCAGACCGACTTCACCGAGGACCTCAAGCAGATCTCGGTGCCGGTCCTGGTCATGCACGGCGACGACGACCAGATCGTTCCCTACGCCGACTCCGGGCCGCTGTCCGCCAAGCTCGTGCAGAACGGCACGCTGAAGACGTACCAGGGCTTTCCGCACGGCATGCCGACCACCGAGGCCGCGACGATCAACGCCGACCTGCTGGCCTGGCTGCAATCCTGATCAGCTCATTGAGCTGAGGGTTGCCGCGCGAGCCTGCAGGTCGTGCAGGCTCGCGCGGGCGATCTCGGTGAAGGGCTGCCGGTTTTCCGGGGCGGCCCGCTTGAGCAGCTCGCGTTCCTGCAGCTCGCTGTGGGCCGCGATGATCGTCCGCCGTTGCGGGGCGAGATCGTGGCGTTCCGGGGTGAAGGCGGCGG
>JAJKHX010000429.1 GCA_021154785.1 Nocardiopsis sp. | reverse complement strand
TCACAAACACATGATCTTGGGCGGCTGCCCTCATTTCACGGGAATCTCCCACCTCCCCGCGTCCCAGCAGCTCAAGGCCCAACTGGCGACTGCCGTACTAGGCCGCGGCAGGCAGCGCGCCTATCCGCTCAAGGTCAGGTATCCAGCAGGCCGCGGAGATCTGCGGCCTGGCGGTGCAGCCCGGCCTCCGGCACCGGGTCAGCGGCGAAGATCGCCTCCCCGGCGATCGGCCCGCCCCGGGGCTGGATCGTCCTGGTACCGGGGCAGCACATGAGCGTGCAAGCGCGGGACGGTGTCCCCCAGTGTCATGCAGTTCAGCTCGACCGGCTTATCGTGCCTGGACCGCCCGTCCCGCCGCGAGGACCTCCGCCCGGTACCGGCCCGCCTGAAGCGGGCCTAGATCGCCCGGTTCCGCGACATGCCCGTGCCGCCACACGACGATGCAGTAGCCCGGCAGCCGGCTGCGCCGCTCCAGGTGCACTCCGGCGACCTCGCCGGACACGCTGACCCAGAAGCCGTTGCCACCCTTGCCGAGCGCAGCGCACATCGGGCAGCCCCTGGCCGGCCATCCGCTGTCCAGTCCGCTGGCCACCCTCGCTCCGCCATGACCACTAACCGGTCCTGGCCGACTCGCCGTCATTGCCGCTCATCACCGTGATCACCCGGCTAGAGCTGCGGCGAGGGGCACCTGAGGGGCACACCCCAGGCCGCATACCGGCTGATTAGCTTTCGGAATACTCACATGAGCTGAGCCCCGTTACGGAATCGAACCGTAGACCTTCTCCTTACCATGTCCAACTGGACGATTCCATCGCCCTTGGTACAGTCGCTGACCAGGAAATACCCAGGCGCACACGAGCCGAGACAAGCTCCAGTCAGCATCGGCCAGCGCCGTTTGCCTCTCAAAATGCCCCCCAGATTCAGCACCACCAGCTCTGTCACTGCCGTTGCTACCCGATCCGCCAGCTGTTCGAGCACAGCTGCAAAACTCTACGCTGACATGCCAGAACACAGGGCATAGACGAGGCGTCGGCATTTGGCTACTGATTCGCTCAGTACCGGAGAACAAACCGGCCGATGCGGCTCCGCGCCGGTACTGCATGAAGTGCCTGAGATGTGCGCCAGCCAGCAGAAGGAACGGAGCAGCCGTGGCCCACAAAGTACAAGCCCTGTTCATCGATGACATCGACGGCAGCGCCGCCGAGGGACGGTCCGCTCCGGTTGGACGGCACGCACTATGAGATCGACCTGAACGCGAAGCACGCCCAGCAGTTGCGGCACGCCCTGGCCGCCTGCGTCAAAGCCGGGCGGCTAGTCATCGGCACCTCCCGCAGGCCCGCCCACGGCGGGCGCAGGCCCGGCAAGCGGGCTGAACACTACCGAGGTCCGCGAGTGGGCCATGGCCCAGGGCATCGAGGTGAAAGACCGCGACCGGGTACCCGCTGAACTGGTCGTCGAGTTCAAAGCAGTGACCGGCCAGTAGCACGCGCAGTACGCGACGCTCGTCAGGCAACGGCATTTATCCAGATGCCCCTGCACGGTCGTGATCCGCGACCGACAAGACCGGAGATGAATTGGCCGTAACGGTCGTGATCGGCACCCAGTCAGCAACCGTGTGAATCAGGCTGCGGGATGCGCTGGCCTGTTATGTGAGTGCTGACCGCTGGGTCGGGGTGCCCGTCGTCCAGTCCGCGGTGGGCGCCGGGCGGCGGCGGCAAGGTGAACAAGACCGAGATCCGTGAGTGGGCCAAGGCACAGGAGATCGAGGTCAAGGGCTGCGGCCGGGTGCCAGTGCGGCGCGCCTGCTACGAGATCGGCACCTCCAGGTCATGGCTGCCGACTTCCCGGAAATAGAATTTGTCGTCCTGGTGCCCCATGTCAATCTGCACAGTCAAGAACCCGGATGCCGTGATCAGATGTGCCGGGACGATGACGGCGGCGTAGCGTTCATACATCTTGCTGCTCCAGTGCCGGGCGAAGGGATTGTCGAAGCTCGCCCGCAGCCGTCCGACGTTCGTGCCGTTCACCAAGACACCGTCGTGGGCCAGACGGTTGGGGTCGTTGTTCTCGCCGATCACGTAGAGCAGCTTGTCGCGGCCTGAGTTCACGAACGGAACCATGAGCCTCGACGTCGTCTGGGGCGAGACGGAGCAGTCGACGTCACTTCCCGTCCCGCCCTCCCAGTTGATCTGGTCACCGCCGTTCAGACCCCAATTGAATGCGACCGCCGATTGCGCCGCGTGCGCCCACGGATTCGCAGTAAACGCGAGGCCTGACAACCAGAAATCCGAGTTGGTATTGGGCTTGGAAATGAGCGCTATCCTGCCGCTAAAGCCTACGTAGATCGGAAGCCATTCGTGCGTCGTATTCGTACCGTCACTGAGCGATCCGTCAGGACAGTAGGAGTTGCCTTGGCGGTTCCCGCCCGCCCAGACGCCGAGACCGGCGGCGCGATCGAGGGCGTACGCGTGGACAACGTTCCAGCGGTCGCCGAGCACCCTGATCCAGACCGTGTCGTAACCGGGCGGGATGGTCACCTGTGCGCCGTTGCCGTCCTGTTCGTTGTTGCCCCCGAACTTGATTATTGTCCGGTGATGCCACAGATTGGACGACGGCCAGGACGTGTCGTCGTACGCGGGCGACCCGAGCTTGACGATCGCAAGGCTCGCCTGCGCCGCGAAGATGTCCTCGTAGATCTGCGCGCCGCTCATCGGGTACATCGAGTACTGGTTGAGGTTCGTGGACTGCACATTCGGTGCCGCGACAGGGCTGGTGAACCGGACCGGTGCGGTCCCTGGCGCTGCCACGGTGCCCACGGTCAGTCCGCCAGCGGCGGTGAGAGCTCCGCTTACCGCCCCGCCAGCCTTGTCGAACTTCGCGTCCAGGGCCGCCTGCAGAGTCGCCGGGCCATTCATCGTGAGGCCGGTCCCATCGCCGAGGAAAGCCTTCGCCGTCACGGTTTCCGTCGCTGTCACGGTTCCGCTGACGCTCGCGTCTCCGCTGACGTCGAGCCGGGCAGCAGGCTTGCTTGTCGAGAGCCCGACGTAGCCCCGCGCGTCCACGAAGATGGCGTCTTGGCTGTCGGTTGTCCCAGGCTGGCCGGTGTCTTCCATGTCAGGTACCTCCTTGTCGCAGACAGTGGCTTGGTGCCGGATCGGGGAATGTCGCTCAGTAGCCCGTGATGAAGACCGCTTCGGTCCCGGCCGGGACACTGAATCCGGGCCTGATCGCGATCGAATCGCCCGATTGAAATACCAGGCTCGCCAACGCCGGCAGGGCAGCTCCGTCCAGGACGAGCGATGACTGCGCCCGGTAGCACGTGGCGTCCTGGTAGGCGTCCGCGATCACCGCCGGGCTGACCGCCGGGGTGAGCCGGAACAGCGCGGATGCCGAGCCGCAGAACAACGATCCGTCCGGTGCGATCTGCAGGCCTGGGTGATGCCCGGTGAAGGGTACCTGCTGGGGTTGATTGGCCACCTTCAGGTCGGGTGTGCAGATATAGAGCCTGCCGTCGTTGTCGATGATGAACACGTTGCCGGCGCCATCCATAACCGGACGGACCGGGAGGTTCGCATTGAGTCCGGGGATCTCGGCCCGGCCGGTAATAGTTGTCCCGTCGGCACTCACGGTGAACAGCATGCTCGACTGCAGTGCATAAAGGATGTCGTCATCGTCGATCAGCGGCTGGCTGATCGGGGCGTTCGGCACCTGCCTGAGCGGCGGCGTGCGCAGCGGTCTGCCGATCGCGCCGAAGACGTAGAGCTCATCGTCGACGCCGAAGTACGATAGGCCATTCGCGCGTCCGCACACCGGGATCGACAGGTGCGACGCGGGAGCGGAGGGCACGTCGTAGGTCCACACCTCGCTGCCGTCGGCGGCCAGCAGGGCATGGAGCTGGTTCTCGGTCGCGATGAAGGCGATCGAGCCGTCGGCACTCAGCGTCACCGGTGAGTGAACGCCGGTGCCCAGGTCCTTGGTCCACGACGGCGCCAGCGTGTCAAACCGGCGGACGTACGCGTACAGCGTAAAATCCTGCACCAGGTACACGCTCCCGTCGGCTCCCGCGGTGATCTCGGAGGAGCCGGTGAGCGGCACCGAGATCATCTTCTTGCCGTCGGCGGTCAGGTCGAAGGCGGCGAGCTCAGCCGCCGCCGCGGCGTACAGCAGGCCCCCGGGGGCAAGGGCGGATGTACCGAACGCCTTCAGCCCGGAGACGAGCGTTTCCGGCGCCTTATGGGCGGGTTTCAGCACCTGCAGCGTGGTAGGGGTAAAGAAATACAGCAGGTCGTTGACGATGACGGCGGGGCTGGCGATCGGTATGCCGGACAGGACCGTATCGGCGAGGTAGGCCTGCGTGGGAGCGCCGGCGAACCTCCAGGCAGACCGGCCGCTGTGCCGGGGGTCGGCCTGCGCCTGCGGCCAGTCCCGCGCCAGCGGGCCGGCGGCCTGGCGGTACCGGACCACCAGGCGAGGCGCGGACCCCGGCACGGCGGCCGATTCGACGGAGAAGTACGAGTTCGATGTGGCCTCACCCTCCTGGCCGAACACCGAGCTGATCTGGACGGACAGCCGTCGGCTCGGTCCCGCGCGCCTGTCGCGCACCGCCGCGACCAGGACGGGGTTGACGGCGTTGGTGGCGACCCGGGGCATGCCTTCCGCCAGCCAGGTGCCGACCGGCGTTTTCGATGGCGCGGGCGCGGTCTGGAACGTCATGCGGTCGGTCCAGCTGTCGTCGTCGACCAGCAGTGCCCTGACAATCTGCTTGGACAGCTGGCCGTCGACGGTCAGGACCAGCTGGCACGCCGTAACCGCGGCGCCGGGCGGGATCGGGGTCAGGTCGAACATCAGGTAGCCGACCTTCTGGCTCTTGTTAGCCGATGAGGAGACCACCAGCGACTGGCGGTGGAAATTCTGGGTCGGCTGCCAGGGATCGACGTAGACGTCCGTTATCGGCAGGAGGGTGAGGGTCGTGATCGTATCCCGCGTCAGCGCGGGAACGGGCGGACTCGACGGCGCGGGCATCTTACGCCTCCCGGATCGCTCGGCCATGGCTGAACGGCGGTTCGTAGTAGGCGAACGCCGAATGCCCGGCGGTGTCGCCCATCATCAGGAAAAGCCGGTCTTTGAACAGGGCGGTGGTGAATCCGTACGGCGGCTGGGTGTCCGGGCTTATGGCGACATTCGAGAGGTTGGAGTCATCACCCTGCCAATTCGGCGCCGAGGTCATGCGGAGGGTGAATGCCCGCCCGGAGAAGCTGGCCAGCAGGAGCAGGGCGTCCTGGAGGGAACCCAGGCACCAGTAGTCCGGCGCGCCGGCCGGGGGAATCCTCTGCTGATCTGCCCACCCGGTGCCGGTGAGGAGGTGAAGATCGGATATCGGGTTTCCGCCGGGCATGTCGGTGTACCCGCCGAAGAGGTAGAGCCGCTCCCCCACGCTGCCGAGCGATGCGTTGCACCTCGGCTGCGGCAACGAGGGCTTCGCCGTCCACTGGCCCCCGCCCTTTCCGTCGCTGGCGTAACAGAACACATCGTCGTAGACGGTGCCGGAGGCTCCGTATCCGCCTGCGACCCACATCGCCTCGTCGAAGAGGGCCACCGCCTGGCCTATTCGCGGCTCGCGCCATGCGTCGGGCCCGTTGATGGCCTGCCACGTGTTGTCCGTGTAGACCCAGAAGGCGGAGCCGAATGAACCGGGGTCGAACGCGCTGCCCCCGGCGAGGTAAAAGTTGCCTCCGTAGAAGACGCACGGGCTGGTTGCGGTGCCGGCGGGCAGCGTGATCCCGGTGGCCTGCCAATTGTCTTGCGTACCTGACAGATCGTTCTTCCAGATATAGGGGTCCTCTTCCTGTTGCTGGAAGACGC
>JAJKHX010000428.1 GCA_021154785.1 Nocardiopsis sp. | reverse complement strand
CGGCATGGTCTCCCTCGGCCCGGACGAGGTGGGCCCTCGCCTCGGCCACCGCTCCTTGCCAGGCCGTGCCCTGCCAGGCCGCCGCCGACCTCTCGGCCTGGGCGAGCCAGGAGCGAGCCTCGTCCAGACGCCCTCCCTCGGTACACGCGATCGATGCGGGCACTGCGATCATGACCTGGCAGAAGATGCAGGCAAACGGCTCGTCCAGCCTCTCCGCTGCTTCATCGATGACCGCCAGCGCGGCACCGGCGTCCGGCGCTGCGGCGATCAGCGTCCCGTAGATGCGCTGCAGGAGATGGCGGGCCAGCGGCGACCAGCGCGCGAGCGGAAGCGCACGCCGCAGCAGCCGCTCGGCCGCTGGGCGGTCGCCGGCGGCCAGCTCGACCTCGGCCAGCCGCTGCAGCGCATGCGCCGTGCCGGTGTCGGCTCCCATCTCGACATGCAAGGCAAGCGCGTCGCACAGATCGGCGCGGGCCGCGTCAAGGTCCCCGGCGAGCAGGGCCGCCTCACCGGCCACCGTCACCGCGAACGCCACCCCGCGCCGGACGCCCGTCCGTTCGGCCTGCTCACGCAGCTGGCGCGTCAGGGCGAGTACTTCCGCATAAGGTGTCGGCCCGTAGAGCAGGTACTCGGCCACGCACAGGTGCGAATCGAACACCGCCGCGGCCAGCTGCGGGTTCTCGCTGGTGGCCCGGAGCTCACGACGGAGCCGGTCGAACCACTCGCCGCGGTTGTGGGCGATCATGCCCTGCAGCGTGATGACGTCGAGCAGGCGGTCCGGCGCTCCGGGCGCCAGGGCTATCGCGCGAGCGGCCTGGACCGCCGCGTCAGCGCCGTCGAGATCGCCAGCGAAGTAGGCGAGCATCCCCTTCGCCAGGAGGATGGCGCCGTCGTCGGGCCCGCCGCTCGGCTCGAGCCCGGCGAGTGCCTCCTCAGCTGAGCCGAGATCCCCGCCGAGGATCGCGGTGCGGGCCAGCCGCGCCCGCAGGCCTGGCACCTGATCGAGGTCCGCGGCGGCCAGCGCCTTGCGGTAGGCCGGTACCGCGGCGTGGTCACCGGCCGCCGCCAGCGCGTCGGCCCGCACCGACAGCAGCGCCGCCTCCGCCTGCCCATCGGCCTGCCCGCGCACGGCCGCGGTCCAGCTCAGCACCTGTGCGTGGTGCCCGGACGCGGCCGCGATCGGCGCCGCCTCCAGCACGTACGGTACGGCCATGGCCGGCTCGCCCGCGGCGAGGAGAAGGTCGGCGACCCGCGCCGGAGCCCCGCCAAGATCCGCGAGGCGGATCGCGACCTCGGTCCTTACCGCTGGCTGCTGGGCCGGGGCGACCTGTGCTGCCAGCCGGGCGGCGACGTCTGGACCGGCGAACCGGTACCCGCCGGACTCCAGGCAGATCACTCCGCAGTCAAGCGCCTGGTCCAGGAGCTGGCCGGCGGCCTGCGGGTCGCGCCCGGTGGCCGCGGTGAACTCGAGCCGATCGAAACGATCTCCGATCTGCGCGGCCCGCCGGAGGACCTCGGCCAGTCCGGCGGGCAGCTCGACGGTCGCGTGCTGGCCGGCCGCCGGCCCATCGCCATCGGCCAGCTCGACGACCTCGAAGCGGGCCCGGGCCCGGGCGTCTGACCGCTGAGCGATGATGACGGCCAGCGGGTGACTGCGGGTCAGCTGGGCCGCATCGTCAATGAGCGTCAGGGCCTCGGGAGGCGCGAGATGGAGATCGTCGATCAGCAGCACCGCACCCGAATGCTCCGCCGCGGTGACGAGGAACTCGCGCACCGCCATGAACCACCGCTGACGCGTCGTGGGCGGCTGTCCTCCGAAGGCTCGCTCGAGCTCGGCCCGGCACCCGGCCGGAGTCGCGCCAAGCAGCCCGGGGTGCTGCCGGGCCATCTGGCTGAGAGCCTCGGCGATGCACGTGTACGGGCCGCGGCTTCCCGGCACCGGAGCAGACAGCCCGACGGCCAGGGCCTGGTGCCGGGCGGTCTTCGCCGCCTGGCCGAGCAGCTGCGTCTTTCCCGATCCGGGACGGCCGCTGACCTGAATGGCGGCCCCGGTGCCCGCGCGGATGCCGCCGATAGCCCGGAGCACCTGGTGCGCCGATGTCGTGGTGCCCCAGGCGGGGTCGTCAGCTGCGGCGCCGCCGTGAGGCGGGCCGGCGAACCGGGCTTTCTCGCTTACCTCGGCCACGAACCGGTAACCGCGGCCGTAGATTGTCTTGATGACCCGCTGATCTCGGCCGGTGTCGCCCACGGCCCGGCGCGCGGACTTGACCCGGCTGGACAGCGCCGACTCAGAGACGAACCTGTTACCCCAGATCTGGTCGAGGAGCTCGGTCTTCGGCACCACCCGCTCGCGATGGCGCAGCAGATAGGCCAGCACATCGAATACCTGGGGCTCCATATCGACGATCTGGCCGGCCCGGCGCAGTTCGATACGCTCGACGCTCAGCTCGCAATCGCCGAATGCGACCTCCACATGTGCCATGGTGCACCGTAACCGGGCAAAGCCCAAATCGCCGTCCCCGCAGGCTAGCGACGGTCATCGAGGTGTCCGGCGGGGATCGCCGTGGTGTAGCAGACAGCGGTGCCGTCCAGGGCAACGGTGCCGTCGTCGCGGATCACGGTGGTGCGGAGCCTGGTGATCGGCTTGTCGGTCCTCGCTTCCAGGATCTCCACCCGGCCGGTGATGACGTCGCCCGGGCGGACGGGTGCCTTGAAGTCCCAGTTCACGTTCAGGAAAACGGTGCCCGGGCCGGGCAGCGACTCGGCGACGACGGCGTTGAGGATGGCGCTGGTGATCCCGCCCTGGACGATGATCTCGCCGAAGCGCGAGGCCTTCGCGACCGCGGGGTCGTAGTGCAGGGGGTTGCGGTCCCCGCTGATCTGGGTGAACCGCTCGATGTCGTCCGGGGTGACCGCCCGCGACAGCTCGGCGGCCTGGCCGATCGCGGGTGGCCCGCTGGGCCAGCAGGAATTCATGGTGTTGTCCTTCCGGTGATGGTGATGGCGGCCTCGTTCGGCCTCATCTTGTGGTTTAGGCTGGTCAGGGCGGCCAGCGCGGCCAGCGGCCCGGCCGCGAGGGCCAGCAGGGCGTAGCGCCAGCCCACGGCGGCGGCGAGCAGGGGAATCAGCTGGATCGTGACGATGGTCAGCAGGAATCCGATCGCTGTCTGGGCGGTCAGCGCGGTGCCGAGGTAGCGGCGGTCGGCCAGCTCGCTCAGCAGCGTGGAGTACACGCCGGAGTCGGCGATGACGGCGGCCCCCCATACCGCCGCGAAGGCAAGCAGCCAGGGGCGGCTGGCGGTGAAGGACAGCGGTGAGAGCAGGCAGCAGGCACCGCTTATGGCCAGCGCCGCGGCGGCAGTGGCGACGCGGCCCGCGCGGTCCGCCGCCCAGCCGCCGATCAGGCAGCCTGCCAGCCCGGCGACGCCGATGACGAGGAAGGCGTCGATACCGGAGACGGCTGCGGCCGGCAGGCCGGCGGGGGCGGTGCTGCTCGCGGCGAGGAAGGCCGGCAGCCACGTCCACAGCGCGTACAGCTCCCACATGTGCCCGAAATAGGCGAGACTGACCAGGCGGGGACCGCTGCCGGCGAACAAAGCCAGGGCCTGGCGGGGCCGGCCGGCGCGGCCGGCCAGGGGGACCTGCGGGCCCGGCCTGATCAGCGCGCCAGCCATGATCGCCCCGGCGAACGCGATGGCCGCGGACGCCGCCAGGACCGCCCGCCAGTCCAGCCGCCACAGGCCGCCGATCAGGTGCGGCAGCGCCGACCCCAGGGTCAGGGCTCCGATGAGCACCCCCATGGCCAGCGCCCGGCCGGCCGGCCGGGACCAGGAGGCCATGAGCTTGATGCCCACCGGGTAGACACCGGCCAGGAAGGCTCCGGTCGCGAACCGCAGCGGCACGGCGGCGGACGGGCCGTCCGCGAACATCGCCATGACCAAGGTGCACCCGGCCGCGCCGGCGGCGCAGCCAGCGAGGAGCACATGCGGCCGCATGCGGTCGGCCAGGCCGAGCACGGCCGAGCCGACGGCCCCGGCTACGAACCCGGCCTGCACTGGCGTGGTCAGCCAGGCGGCCGAGCCGGCGCTCATGTGCCACTGCCTGGCCAGGGCGGGAACAACCGCGGAAGCGGAGAACCACACCCCCATGACCAGCACCTGCACCAGCGCGATGAGGCCGCGCTGGACCGGCGGATAACGCATGTCGTTCCTCTCGCCTCGGCGCCGCCGCGCGCGATGACGCGGCAGACGGGGTGCGTACGCCGAAATCGGCATCCCGCAGGCTAGGAGGCCGGCTAGCACGGCCATCCCGGCCCGCGGGAGTCGCGACACCCGGTCTGGGCGTCAGAGGGTGTCCACCTCGATGGTGACGGGCACCCGGTTGGTGATGATGTCGTAGACCGCTGAGCGGGCTCGCGACTGCTCCACGATCTCGCGCAGCTTCTCGGCCGGGGCGTCACCCCTGACCGTGAACCGCACGGTGATTCGCTCGTAGCCGTTACGCACATCGGGATTGAGCCCGAGAATGCCGTTGAGGTCGATGTCCCCGGTAACGGTCGCGCGGACCTCGGTCAGCCTGATCCGCCGGCTGGCGGCGATGTTGGCCAGGCCGACGGTGAGGCATGCGGCCAGGGCGTGCAGCACGAACTCGACCGGGGTCGGTCCGTGATCCCGGCCCACCAGGACGGCAGGATGGTCGGCGTCGAAGACGAACGTATGCTCGTGCGAGCGTTCCTCCCCGACACCGAAGTAATCGGCGATGGTGGTGCGGTTGTGCGTGCCGCTGACCCACTCGTTGTGCGCGCGGAACTGAAACCTGGCTGCCTCGGGGGCCTGCTTGACCGCGTCGAGGGTGGCGAAGAGGGCGGCAGTGTCCACGCCGTTGCGCATCGGGCCGTCGAATTCGGTGACGGTCATGTCGGTGGTGGTCATCTCGTTTGTCTCCTTGGATTTTGATCTGAGTTGACGGATGGAAGTTGTGCTGAGGCGCGATCAGTTCGGGGAATCCAGCCGGCGACCTCCTTCGTCCGTATTCCGGCCCGGCAATGTCCGGTCAGGCCGTGGCGAGCAGGCGCTCGCCTGGAACCGGCCGGGCGGCCAGCGCCGCCGCCTGCTTGTCGATGGCGGCGCTCAGCTGCTTTTGCAGCTCGATGAACGCCGGCACCGCCGGATAGGCGGCGAGGCGGCAGGTGATCTCGAAGATCTCCCTGAGCGCCTGGTCGCGCTGCTGCTGATAGAGCGCCAGAGCCGCGGTCTCCCCGGCGCCGGAACCGAGGGCCTGGTCAAGCGCGACGGCCAGGAACTCAGCGTCACGGAACGCGTCGCTGATGCCGTAGCCGGTGACCGCGTCGCGGTGATATCCGGCGTCTCCGACTAGGGCCCAGCCCGGGCCGAACGCCTGGCGCAGCTGGTTGGGCATCCGGAGCCTGCCCGACACCGGGGAGGTGCGGCGAGCATGGCGTAGCCGTTCGGCTAGCGCAGGGGCGGAACGCTCGAGCAGCTCACCGAAAGCCTCCGTGCGCGACGCGGTCCGGCGGCGGGCCGCCTTCGCGTCGGCGGAGGGATTGCAGATCCAGATGCATGCCTGCCCGCCGTGAGTCGGGAACACCCCGGCGAGCGACCGCGGGCCGACGAAGAACTCGTTGCCGGTCCACGGAATGCCTGCGTAGTACGCGTACTGGGTCGCGCCGTCCGCCGGGCGGACTTCGCTGATCGCGGCGCCGACCGAGCGGGCGACCCGCGATTGCAGGCCGTCCGCACCGATGACGTACCGGGCGCCGATATCGATCGGAGCGCCGGCGTGATCATGCCCGTACACCCCCACCGCCCGGCCGCGCCTGTCCCGCCGCACGCCGGTCACGGTGACGCCGGGTCGCACGTCGGCACCGGCCCGTTCGGCGGCATTCGCGACGATCGCGTCCAGCATGTAACGCCGGGGCGCGACGAAAAGTCGATCCCGGCCTTGAGCTTGACCGGCCGGCTGACCGAGTCACCAAGGGCATGGAACGTGACCTGCCTGATAGCCGGGGCGCCGCTGTCCAGGACTGCATCGAGCAGACCCCAGCGGCGGAGCTGGACGACGCCGCTACGCGCGATCGAGTGAGTAGATACCGTGTCGCTCGGGAACGATGCCTGATCCACGACCACGACGTCATGCCCGAGACGGGCGAGCAGCATGGCGGTGGCCGATCCGGCGACTCGTCCGCCCACGATGACGACGTCATGGCGGCTGCGGTCCGAGAAGCGCACGGCTGGATCGCCGGTGTCAGATCGGTCGCACCGGCGGACGCCGCCGGACGGGAAGTCGCGAACCTCTTCGAAGGACGGCGCCCCTGGCACCGCCGCAGCATGGCTGCGGCCGGCATGAAAGCTGATCACGGTGTCTCCTGTATGTGCTGGGCCCGCCAAGCGGGCGGGACCTCATCGGGCTCCTGCACCAATGTGCACGCCAGGGCCGGCCTCATACTTGAAGGAAATATGGAGAACATCTGGAGGCGGCCGCGGCGGGTGAAGCCTCCGGCCGGCTCTGTCGAACGGGCTGAGCTGCACGGAAAGATCTCCGCGGCGCCGGGCCCGAAATTCGTCCTGGACCTGCGGGCCGTCTGCCACCGGCTCACAGAATGCATTCTGCGGACTGCGACGCAGAAGAACTTCACAGGATGCTGTTCTTCACCGAGCCCGGGAGCCGGGCGCACAATATGTCCATG
>JAJKHX010000427.1 GCA_021154785.1 Nocardiopsis sp. | reverse complement strand
GGACGAGGAATCGGTGCAGGCGTTCGGGCTGATCTGGCTGTTCCCGCTCACGTTCCTGTCCTCGGCGTTCGTGCCGATCTCGACGATGCCGGGCTGGCTGCAGGCCTTCGCCAACAACCAGCCGGTGACCTACGTGGTCGACACCATGCGGGCGCTGGCCCTCGGCGGCCCGGTCGCGGCGAACCTGTGGAAGAGCGTGGCCTGGCTGGCCGGGATCTTCCTGGTGTTCGTGCCGCTCGCGGTGCGGGCCTACCGCCGGGCCAGCTAGGCTCCCCGACGTGGAGGTCGTCGAACTGGGGGCGGTGCCCGGGTTCGTCGTGTTCGACCTGCCCGGGGCACCGCTATCAGCCGGAGGCACGCGGCTGGCGGCAGATGTCAGCGTGGCCGAGGTGGCGTTGCTGGCCCGGGCGATGACCTACAAGTTCGCCGCGCTGGGACAGCGGGTCGGCGGGGCCAAGGCGGGCGTGCGCGGAGATCCGGCGGACCGCGCGGGCAAGGCGGCCCTGATGACGCGGTTCTGCGCCGAGGTGCGCCCGCTGGTCAAGGCGGGCCGCTTCGTGACCGGTCCGGACATGGGGACCTCGGAGGAGGATTTCGCGCCGTTGCGCGCGGGCCGGGCGGCGCCGACGGCGATGAACTCGGTCGTGGACGGCGTGCCGTTCGAGGACGTGGTGACCGGCTACGGCGTCACGGTGGCGGCCGGGACGGCGCTGGACGGCGGCCCGGACAGTGCGGGCCGGGGGTGGGACGGCCGTTCGGTAGCCATCGAGGGGTTCGGCAAGGTGGGCGGCGGCGTGGCCCGCGAGGTCATCCGGCGCGGCGGCCGGGTGGTCGCGGCGTCCACCGTGGCCGGCTGCGTCGCGGACCCGGCGGGCCTGGACGTCGGACGGCTGCTGGGCCTGCGCCGTGAGCACGGCGATGAGTGCGTCCTGCGCTACGGCGGGCCGGTCATACCGCCTGCCGGACTGCTCACCGAGGTCAGCGCCGATGTCCTGGTACCCGGAACCCGGCCGGGAATGATCGGCGCCCGGACCGCCGCGGCGCTGCCGCCGGACGTCCGGGTCGTCGCGCCCGCCGCGAACGCGCCCTACACCGCGGAGGGGGCCGCCGTGCTGCGTCAGCGCGGTGTCGTGGCGCTGCCCGACTTCGTCTGCAACGCGGGCGCGGTGATCGGCTACCGGTCCGCCGCCGACGCCTCCCCCGGCCAGGTCCTGGCCGCCGTCGAGGCCACGATCAGCGGGCTCATCCGGCAGGCGCTGGACCACGAGGACGGTCCGCTGGCCGGGGCCTGCGAGCGGGCCGGCGCGTTCCTGCGCGGCTGGTGGGGCGAGCCGCCCGCGCCGCCGCTGGCACCCGCGCAGTAGCTGAGGAGGAGTCATGCAGACCTGGGAGGCGATCACCTCACGCCGCAACGTCCGGGCCTTCGACGGCCGCCCGGTCCCGGCGGCCGACCTGGACCAGATCCTGGAGGCGGGCCGCCGGTCGCCGTCGTCGCAGAACTGGCAGCCCTGGGACTTCATCGTGGTCACCGACCGCGCCCAGCTCCGCGAGCTCGCCCGGGTGTGGCGGGGCGCCGCCCACGTGGCCGGCTCGGCCGCGACGATCGTGGTGATCGGCCCGGCGGCCGACAACGAGTTCGGCCGGGCCCAGTTCGACCTGGGCCAGGCGACGATGTCCATGCTGCTGGCCGCCGCCGACCTGGGCATCGGCACGTGCCACGCGGGGGTCACCGACCTGGAGCTCGCGCGCGAGCTGCTCGGCTTCCCCGCGGACCGGCCCTGGGCCTTCCTGATCTCGCTCGGCTATCCGGCCGACCGGCCGCTGACCCCGGTGCGCAATCCCCGGCGGCGGCCGCTGGACGAGATCGTGCACCGCGGGCGCTGGTAACCGCCGCCGGGCGGCGCCAGCCGTTATCCGCCCGCGAGCTGGGCGAGCTCGGCGCGGGCGGCGGCGGTGTCGGGGTGACCGGCGCCCAGGACGCGGGAGCGGTCGGTGATCACCTGCCGGTAGAGCTCCTCGGCCTCGGCGCGGCGGCCCTGGCGGGCGGCCAGCCGGGCCAGGACGGCGCGCGAGGCGAGGGTGTCGGGATGGTCGTCGCCCAGCAGGCGGCGCCGGTCGGCGAGGATCTCGCGGGTGACCTGCTCGGCTTCGGCGTAGCGGCGCTGCAGGCCGACCAGGCGGGCGACGTCCTGGCGGGCGGTGAGCGTATCCGGGTGAGCGGGGCCCAGGGTGTGCCTGCGGTCGGCGAGCAGGGTGCGGTACTGCTGCTCGGCGCTGGCGTACCGGCCCTGCAGCTCGGTCGTCCAGGCCAGGGTGGCGCGGGTGGTGAGGGTGTCGGGGTGGTCCTCGCCGAGCACCCGGCGCCGTTCGGCCAGCACGTCGCGGGCCAGCTCGCCGGCTTCGGCGGGCTTGCCGCGCAGCGCCGTCAGCCAGGCCAGGGTCTCGCGGGCGGCCAGCGTGTCCGGATGGTCGTCGCCGAGCAGGTCCCGGCGGCCGCCGAGCACCTGGTTGACGATGTCGATGGCCTCGTTGTAGCGGCCCTGGCGGCCGATCAGCCAGCCGAGCCGGTGCTGGGTGTCGAGGGTGCTGGGGTGGTCATGGCCCAGGGTGCGGCGGCGGGCCGCGAGCACCTGCCGGAACATCGGCTCGGCGTCGGCGTACCGGCCCTGCAGGCCGAGCATCCGGGCCAGCCGGTGCCGGGTGGACAGGTTGTCCGGATGGTCCTCATCCAGCAGCCGGCGCCGGTCGGCCAGGACCTGGTGGCAGAGCTCCTCCGCCTCGCCGTAGCGGCCGCGCTGCCCGATGATCCGGGCCAGCCGGTGGCGGGTGGCCAGGGTATCGGGGTGATCGTCGCCCAGGATGCGCCGGCGGTCGGCCAGCACCCCGCGGTACAGCCGCTCCGCCTCGGCGTACCGGCCCGCCTTGCCGGCCAGCCGGGCCAGGTTCTGCCGGCTGGCCAGGGCGTCCGGATGGTCCGGGCCGAGGACGCGGAGCTGGGCGTCGAGGACCTGGCGGCCTAGTTTCTCCGCCTCGTCGTACCGGCCTTGCAGCCCGATCATCCGGGCCAGGCTGTACCGGGCAGCCAGGGTCTCCCGGTGGTCGGGTCCGCGTAGCTGGTAGTCATCGTCGAGCAGGCCCCGGTACAGCTCCTCGGCCGCGCCGAACCGTCCCTGCACGCCCAGCGCCGCGGCCAGGTCGTGCCGGGTGGCCAGGGTGTCGAGGTGCGCCTCCCCCTGGACCCGGAGCCGGTCGGCGAGCAGCTCACGGTAGATCGCCTCGGCCTCGCCGCAGCGGCCGCGGCGGACCAGGGACCGGGCCAGGTAGCCGCGGGCGTTGAGCGCGGCCGGGGCATCGCCGGGCAGGAAGGTCGCGGCGGCCACGCTGGCCTGCGCCAGTTTCCCGGCCGCGGCCAGCCGCCCGGCCCCGAGCAGCGCCTCGGTCCCGACCGCGCTGACCGCGAGCAGCCGGGCCAGCACCGCGGCGTCCAGGTCGTCGGCGAGCAGGTCGATGACGACGTTCACGTGCGGCCGCAGCAGCCGCCAGGCCGGCCAGTCGGCCGGGCGGACCGGGTCGAGCCCGGCCGTGGCCGCCTCGAGCAGCGCCACCGTGGTCTCCTGGACGGCCGCGCGCTCGGCCGCGACGCTGGCCGCCAGCCGGATCCGGTTGGCGTCGGCGACCACCGGGTGCACGGTGACCGCGTTCAGGCCAGCCGGGCCACCGGTGGCGGAGATGTCGATCAGCCCGGTGTGCGAGAGACCTTGCAGGGCGTCGCGGAGCCCACTCCGTTCGGCTGGATTGTTCTGGTTGTCCTGGTGGTCGGCGCGGCGGGCTAGCAGGTCAGCCAGCGGCGGGAGCCGCAGCAGCCAGGCCGGGATGGGCGTGGCGGGCGCGAAGCAGGACAGCACCAGCAGCAGCGGGCGGGCCTGCGGCATGCCCTCGGCCGCCAGCGCGTCCAGGGACAGGTCCCAGGTGCGCTGCACGGTGGCGTGGATGTCCGCGCCCCGTTCCTCGATATCGGTCAGGGCCGCCGGCAGCTCCACGCCGTCCAGGGCCTGCCGGTACCCCGCGAACGTGGTCCAGCGGGCGAACGGCGAGCCCAGGTAGGTGCCGGCCAGGTGCAGCGCCAGCGGCAGGCCGCCCAGGCGCCGGGACAGGTCACGGGCCTCCTGCCCGCCGCGATCGGCGATCTCGGGGGCCAGGTCCCGCAGCACCTCGGCGCCCGCCTCGTCGTCCAGCGGCCGCAGCTCGCGCAGCGTGACCCGGGGGCCCCAGACGCGCGGGTCCCTGATCCGGGTGGTCACGATCACCATCCCGGCCGGGTCGGCCCGCAGCCAGCCGGTGCCGTCGGCCGGGGTGCCCGCACCGTCGCCCGCCAGCACCGCCGGGTTGTCCGCGCCCTCGAACACCAGCAGCCAGCGGCGGCCCGCGCCGTGATCGGAGTTGAGGAACTCCCAGGCCCGGTCCGGTGCGGTCTGGGCACCTTCGCGGACCGGGCCCGTCACCGACTCCGGCGCCCCGAGTTCCCGCAGCACCTCGAGCATCCCGCTGGTCAGCTGGGCCGTGTCCGCCGCCCGGACCCACCACACCCGGTAGCCGCGCTCTCGCGCCATCCGGACCGCGGCCAGCGCGATGGTCGACTTGCCCAGGCCGCCCATGCCGGCGATCACGAACGCCCGGCTGGCCCGCCACGGGTAAGGCCGCAGGGCCCGGCGCAGCTCCCCGGTCAGCGCCTCCCGCCCGCGCACCTCGGCCGGCAGCTTGCCCAGCGGGGGCGCGACCGGCAGCGGGGCCGGGAGGCGGCCCGGCGCGGGCACGGTGGTGGCCAGGTCCGGCGCCGGCGGGGCCACCCGGCCGGCCAGGCGCGCCCACGCCGACACGTGCGACTCCTTGACCTGGCACTCCAGGTGCTCGAAGGCCGCCGGGTCGACCCGCCCGTCGCAGTTCCGCACCACGTGGTCGTAGACGTAGTCGGACACCGCGAAGACCATATCGGCGTGCTCGGCGGCCAGCCTGGCCTTGATCACCGGCGCGTCGAGGATCCGCGCGGTCGTGATCACGGCCTGCCCGGTGAGCCCCTCGGGGTCCTTGCCGACCGGCCCGACGTGCAGCGCGACCCGCAGCTGGATCCGCACCACCTCGCTGGCCCGGCGGTTGTACTGGCGCAGCCGGCCGGCCAGCTCGGCGGCCAGCGGGTCGACCACCCGCAGGGTGGAGATCGCCGGCGGCACCACGATCACGGCGCCGTCACCGCGGTCCTCGCGGTAGCAGGCCGCCCACGGCACGCCCGACGCCCCGAAGGCGCCCCGCAGGATCTCGTACAGCGCCGCGCGCACCACGTCACGATCGCTGTCGTTGCGCAGCGGATCGGAGAACCCGGCCACGTCGGTGAACACGACCGCGCAGTTCAGCGGCTCATGCCAGCTGCGCTGCCATTGTGCTTCCTGGGTTTCGGGTGCTTCCTGGGTTTCCTGTGCTTTTTGGGTGGCCGCTTCGGCGGGGAGATGGCGGGAGCCGTCCGGCGGCGGGCCTGCTTTATCGGGCGCCGGGTCGCTGAGGGCGGCGAGGCCGGCCAGGTCGATGACGGTGAGCCGGCGGGACCGCTCGCCGCGGGCGACGATCCCCCGGTCCCGCCACGAGCGCAGGAACCGGCCGACCGCGTCCGCGCTGGTCCCGGCCCAGTCCGCCAGTTCCTGCTGCGACATCGGCAGCGTGAACACCGCATGGTGGTGGCTCCCCCGGCGCTGGGCCAGGTCGGACAGCAGCCAGGCCAGGCGGCGCTCGGCGGCGGCCCGTTCGGTCCCGGCGTCTTCGGCGGAGAAAAGACGGGCCCGGTCCTCGTCCCGGCGCTCGGTCACCTGGCGCTCGAGGACCTCGGCGGCGCGGGGGTGAGCGCGCAGGAACTCCGCGAACCGCTCGGCCGGGATGACCACCGCCGACACCTCGTCCAGCGCGGTCACGGTGGCCGACCGGACGCCGGCGGCCAGCGCGGCGCGTTCCCCGATGACGTCGCCCTGGCCGCGCACGGCCAGGATCTTCTCCGTGCTGCCGCCCCTGACGCTGACCTTGACCCAGCCCGAGTCGATGATCATCACCTGGGAGGTGTCGTCACCCGCGCGGCACAGCACCGCGCCGGGCCGGAAGACCTCCTCCACCCCGGCCGCCGCCAGCGCTTCCCGTTCGGGATCGGCCAGCGCGTTCCAGAAGCTCCGCGCGGTCGGCCGCTCCCAGCGCACGGTGCCCGCGGCTACCGGGACATCCGCGACCTGGCCCGCATCGCGGGCTGAACTCCCGAGGTCGGATCCGTCGTCCCGTCTCACGGCTAGCCCGTCCCCTAAACCTGACACATGGCACCCGTTTGCGTCTTGTGTCGCTAGTGTACGCACGGCGTTAGCGGACTACCCGGGTGACGGGCTAGCGCGCCGGGGCGGGCGTGAACGTATCCGCGAAGGCCTGGAAGTAGTGGTAGGCAGCGTTCCATTCGATGGCCGGCATCGACCAGTACAGCGCGTAGGCGTGCTGCGCGTTGGCCAGGATGTTCCGGTTCAGCACCCGGACCACGATGCCGTCCTTCACGTAGGTGAATTCCCAGTCGGCGGCCTTCTCCGCCTGCGGGTAGGTGACCGCCTTGAGCAGGATGAGGTGATAGCCGGGGTAGCTCGACTGACGGGCCGCCGCCTGCTGCCGCCAGTCCGCCAGCGGGTCGGGCCGGGGTTGATCCGACTGGTCGATCAGCAGGTAGATGCCGCTGTTGGCGGGATCCCGGATGTAGACGTAGTGGCCGTCGTGCTCGATCGTCCAGCCGCGGGGGACGCCGATCGAGAAACCGGTGGAGTTAGTGAAGCGGTGGTACCCGGCGGGGAGGGCGCGGCCCGAGCCGGCGCCGGCGGACGCGGAGGCGGATGCGGATAGCGTGGCCGACGGTGACGGGGATGCTGGCGGGCTGGACGACGACGGTGACGGGGATGCTGGCGGGCTGGACGACGTGGAGGCGGGCGCGGAGGAGGCTGAGCCGGCTGGTGACGGCCGGGTCGTGGCCGCGGACGGTGTCGTGCCCGCTCGCTGGGTAGCGGGATGCGCGGACGGGAGAAGGAAGGCCACCGCGATACCCGCGGCGATCAGGGCGGTGGCCGCGACGGCGGTGATCTTGGCGAGGCCGCCCCGGGTGCGGCGGGGACTGCGCGAGCTCGGGGCACCGGCGGCACGGGCACCGGCGGCACGGGTTCGGGCGCGGGGACGGTGGTCCGCGGGCGCGATGACATCAGCGGGCAGGACGTGGTCCCGGGGCGGGACGTGGTCCCCGGGCGGGGTTTCGTGCCCGGGCGGGGCTTGGACGTTGAGCAGGGCTTCTGCTCCTGCTCCTGCTTCGGGCAGTGCTTCGGCTTCGGCTTCGGGCAGAGCTCTCGCCTCGGCCAGGGCTCTCGCCTCGGGCAGGGCTCTCGCTTTCGGCAGGGCTCTCGCTTCGGGCAGGGCTTCGAGCTCGGGCAGGATCTCGGCTTCGGGCAGGTCTTCGGTCGCGGCCGGCTGCTCGGCGGTGACCGCGACGGCGGGGGCACCGCCGGAGGCGACCGGCAGGAGGAGCTGCTCGGCCCGGGCGATATCGAGGCGGGTGTCCGGGTTCTTGTCGAGCAGTCGCTCGATGGCCGGCCGCAGCGGGCCCGCGTGGGGGGCCGGATCGACCTCGTCGGCGACCACGGCGGTCAGGCTGGCGAGCACGCCGTCCCGGTCGAACGGCGGCCTGCCCTCAACCGCGTAAAACAGCGAGGCTCCCAGCGCCCACAGATCCGAGGGCGGGCCCGCGAGGCCGCCGCGGGCGCGCTCGGGCGCGATGTAGGACGGCGAGCCGACCAGCATGCCGGAGGCGGTCAGGGTCGGGCTGTCGGCGGCCTTGGCGATCCCGAAGTCGGCCAGCACCACCCGGCCCTCCGGGCCCAGCAAGATGTTGGCTGGCTTCACATCCCGGTGGACCACCCCGGCCTCGTGCACCGCGCGCAACGCACCCAGCACGCCGAGGCCGATCAAGGCCGCCTCTGGTGGCGAAAGCGGCCCGTCCTCGGCCACCATGTCACGCAGCGAGCGGAACGGGACGAGTTCCATGACGATGCAGGGCCGGTCGTCTTCCTCGACGATGTCGTAGATAGCCACCACGTTCGGGTGATGGAGCCGCGCGGCGAGCTGCGCTTCCCGGACGGCACGACGGCGGGCAAGCTCACGCTCGGCCGGGTCGAGCTGCGGCGGCCAGACGATCTCCTTGACGGCCACATTCCGCTTCAGCAGTTCGTCGCGAGCCTTCCAGACCGTGCCCATGCCGCCCCGGCCGATGATGGCGCCAAGCCGGTACCGCCCAGCCAGCAATCGCTGTGACTCTTCCACGGCCATGAACGGGCGCTACCCAGCCGGAGCGGGAGCTAACCGGACACGCGGGCACCAAGTGACACATTGGCGCGCGCTCATCCTGAGAATGCCCAGGCCGCGGCTAGGGCCGGCATCCTAGACGTTCCGGTCGGGACCCCGGCAGCCGGGATCGTGTCTCCTTACCCCCGGAAAAGGGAAGGGTGCCAATGCGGAAGCGTGAGCCGGTCTCGCCACCTGATCATCGAGGCGGCGGTCCGGCTCCGTCCACGGTAAGACACTCACCTCCTGTGACCGGGAGCCTGGCCCTTCCGTCATCGTGGGTCAAATTTCCCCTGAGAGCGGGGATTTTGACCCACGATGATCTACAGTCCCTGGTCCGCGACTGGCGTGGCCGCTGATGCGATCCACCGGACGGCGGGATGACCGCGGATCGTAACCTGCGGCAAAGCGGGGTCCCGAGTCGGAGAACATGGGCCAGTCCCGCCGCCTGGCCATCGAGGCGACGATCCGGCTCTGATCCGCCCGCGGGCAGCGGCCGACATGACAGCCTTCCGCCCCGCGGCCGCACCTATAACCGCACCCGCCCGCTGGCTCCCTCCAGTCCCGCATTTCCGGGCGTCCCTTCATGATCGCGGAGGGTTCTTAGTCCGGGCAGACTAAAAACCCTTCGCGATCACGGGAACGCGGCGGCGAGGCCGGCCGCCGCGCTTTCCCGCGGGCGGCGGAAGCGCCAGCAGGATAACCCCGTGCGGCCCTCGGCCAGGGGCAGTTTCCCAGGTGCCGCTGCTTTCACAGCACCCGTCACCGGGGACATTCACCCGCGGGAAATGGCGGGGTCCCAAATGGGAAAACACGAACCCGTCTCGCCGCCTGGCCATTGAGGCGACGATCCGGCTCTGGCCTGTCACTGGGCAGCGGCCGTCATGAAAAGTCTTCGTCCTGGCATTGCGTATAGAGTCACATCTGTCCCTGAAACCCCGATGGCCTCGCCTTGCTGGCTGTCTTTCATGATCGCGAAGGATTTACTACGTTTTCCGATATAAAAGTCTTCATGATCATGGAAATCTTGACGTGACGCTGACTTCGTGATCTTCGAATGGGCTGAGCAGGCAATCGGCGGCCAGGGGCGCGGCGCCTTTCGCAAGATCCGCCCATCACAATCACTACCTTCACAACCCCCATCACCGCGGATCGTAACCCCGGAAAGGCGGGGGTAACTCGACACGATAACTAGGTAACCCGGACAGTGCCCGGATTGCCCGTTTGTTCCGTCATTCTTGCCGGTGCGGATCGCAGCCCGCGGGAAAGGGAAGGGTGTCACATGTGAAAAGGCGGCCCAGTTCCGCCAACTTGTTATCGAGGCGACGATCCGGCTCTGGCCCTCATGGGCCGCGGCCATCATGAGAAGGCCTTCACCAAGGATCTGTAGGTCTGCGCGCGGACTGTGAACCCTTCGCGATGATGCGGGTGCCCGGCGAGCGGGCCGGGGCTGTCAGCGCCGATCGGGGTGACGCGCCGGTAGCGGGCGGGTTACGCTGAGGCTGCGTTGTGCTCCCCGGGAGGCGCCGGTGACGACAGGGCCGGTGGACCCGGTGGCGGCTGGTCATGGCCGTTTCCGTGCGTCCGATGCCGACCGCGAGCGGGCGATCGAGACGCTCAAGGTCGCGTTCGCGCAGGGCCGCCTGACCCGGGACGACCTGGATCAGCGGGCCGGCCGGGCACTGCTGGCCCGGACCTATGCCGAACTGGCCGGGGCCACCGCGGACATCCCGGCCAGGACCGCCGCGGTCCGGCAGCCGCGGTCACCAGGATCACGGCCGCGCGTGCAAGGGCGGGCCGAGTGGCCGCCGCCCGCGCTGGCGGGACCGGCGGAAGCCCGGCGGCGGGCCAACCACTGGGCGTTCACCTGGGTGCTCGGCCTGGCCACGATCCTGCTGCCGGTCATGATGACGGCGGCGATCCGCGAGCGGAGCCAGGACCTGTTCTGCGTCAGCGTCGTGTTGCTGATGGCGTACGTGATGGCGGCGGTGATCGCGGGGGCCAACGTGGTCGCGGCGCGGTTCGAAGACGACAGGCAGCGGTCCGGGTAGACGGACGGGGAAGCGGAGCCGGCCGCGCGCCGGGCCCGGGTCAGCCGGCCGGGTCAGCGCCGCCGCAGTGGTTCGCCGCGATCGGGCGTACCTCGATGGTGCCCCACCAGGCCGTCGGGTGCTTGGACGCGATCTCGATAGCCTCGTCGAGATCGGCGCAGTCGATCACGTCGTAGCCGGCGACCTGCTCCTTGGTCTCCGCGAAGGGGCCGTCGCTGACCAGCAGCTCGGAGCTGCGGACGCGCACCGTGGTGGCGGTGCTCACGTATCGCAGCCGGTCGCCGTGCAGCAGCACGCCGCGGCCTTCCATCTCCGCGATCCAGTCCTCGACCGCGGGCCTGCCCTCGTCCCCGCCGGGTGCGCCCTCGGCCGACTCGTCGACGCAGTGGATGAGCATGTATTTCACCAATGACCTCCCTGGTCCATCATCTTGGACGACGAACGGGATGCCCGGGACCGGACAGCTACAGGATGACGTCGAACATTATCGGGGTGGTGGGGCGGCTGGTGCCGCCGGAGGGCTCGGCGGTGAGCACCAGGTGATCGCCCGGGCGCAGCCCGGAGGCGACGACCGGGCCCGCCATGCCGTGGTGACTCGCCGGGATCATGGTCACCGGCCGGTCGCCGGCCGGGCCCGCCAGCCAGAGCTCGTAGCGCCCGGCGGCGGGCAGCCCGCGCAGGTCCGCGGCGGTGAACACGAGCTGGCGCATGGAGTGCGACATCACGATGGTGACGGTGCCACCGCCCCGCACGGTCCCGGTCTTCATGGTGGCGTCGCGGGCGGTCAGCACCGCAGCGACCTGCTGACTGCTGGCCTGGTCGTGATTGAGCTGGTCCCGCATGACGCCGTTGTTCACCCCGAACAGGACGGCGACGACGGCCACGGCCGCGGCCGCCACTGCGAGGACCAGCCGGATCCGGACCCGGCGGCGTGCGTGCCAGCGGCGGCCGACCGCCCGCGGCTCGGCCGCGGGCGGCTGCTGCCGGGTCGCGGCCGCGGCGGCCATCACCCGTTCTTTCAGCTCGGGCGGCGGGGAGATCGCGGTGGCGGCGGCCAGCCGGGAGGTGGCCTCGCGCAGGCTGGCGACCTCCCGCGCGCACTCACCGCACCCGGCCAGGTGACGCTCGAACCGGGCCCGGTCGGGCCCGGAGATCGCGTCCATCGCGTACGGCCCGGCCAGGGTGTGCTCGTCGCGCTCGCGCTTGCTCATCACTCGCTCACCCCCAGGCAGTCCCGCAGCCGGATCAGGGCATCCCGCATCCGGGTCTTGACGGTGCCGTCGGGCACCCCGAGCAGGCTGGCGACCTGGTTATAGGTGTAGCCGCCGTAGTAGGCCAGGGTCACCGACTCGCGCTGCAACTCGGTGAGCGACCCTAGGCAGCGCCGGACGCGCTCACGCTCCAGGTTCGCCTCGACGGCCTCGGCGACCTCGTCGTAGGGGATGACGGCCGTCGCGATGCGCCGCTCGCGGTCGGCTTCCTTCTGCACCGAGCGAACCCGGTCGACCGCCCGGCGATGCGCGAGGGTCGTTACCCAGGCGGTGGCGCTGCCTCGTTCGGCATCGAATTTTGCCGCGTTCCGCCAGACCTCGAGCAGCACATCCTGGGTGACCTCCTCGGACTGGGCCGGGTCGCGGACCACCCGCCGGACGATGCCGAACACCGACGCGGCGACCTGGTCGTAGAGGAAGTCGAAGGCATCCGCGTCGCCGCGCGCCACGCTGCGGATAAGCCCGGCCAGGCCGCCGCCAGGGGGGCCAGGGGGATCTGGGGGGATGGCATCCCCCCAGTCGCGGGGGGCTCCGGGGGGGCGCCCCCCCGGGTCAGCACTGGACACAATCGATATTCGTAGCAGCAAACGTCACGGATTGGCGACGGGAGCAAACCCTGGACACGACCGCGCCGAATACATCTACATGAGCATGAGCGGGAGGGACGGACGGCGCCCGGGGCTCGGCGCCGTCGCCGGGCTGCTGGCCGCGGGCACCGCGCTGGGCGTGGGGCAGTTCGTGGCCGGGCTGACCGGTGCCAGCGGATCGCCGGTGGTGGCGGTGGGCGAGCTGCAGATCGACTTCACGCCGCCGTGGCTGAAGAACTTCGCCATCAGCACGTTCGGTGCGAACGACAAGCTCGCGCTGATCAGCGGGATCCTGGTGGTGCTGGCCGTGTTCGCGGCCCTGATCGGGGTGGCCGCGGTCCGGCGGATGGCCTACGGGATGGCCGGCCTGGCGGTGTTCGCGGTGGTCGGGCTCACCGCCGCGACGACCCGGCCGGACGCGACGGTCGCGAGCCTGCTGCCGACGCTGGCCGCCACCGCGGCCGCGGTGGCGGTGCTGCTGGCGCTGATCCCGCTGACCGGGCCGCCGCCGCGGCCGGCCCCGCGGCCCGTTTCCTACGATCCGGTGACCGAGCCCGGCCCGGCCGGAGAGCTGCCCGGGCCCGCGACGGGGGAAGACATAGCGCCGGGGACGGAACCGGGGCGGATCGAGCCCCGGCGCCGCAGTTTCCTCGCGGCCAGCGCGGCGACCGCCGGCGTCGCGGCCGCGGGCGGCCTGGCGGGCCGGGTGCTGGCCGAGCGGACCAGCGTGACCAAGGCGCAGCAGGCGGTGCGCCTCCCCCGGCCTTCGGTCACCACCCAGGCGCTGCCGCCCGGCACCGACCTGGACATCCCCGGGCTGGCGCCGTTCGTCACGCCCAACGCCAGCTTCTACCGGGTGGACACCACGCTGGTCCTGCCGCAGGTCGACCCGACGAAGTGGCAGCTGCGGATCCACGGCATGGTGGAGAAGGAGATCACCCTGACCTTCGAGGACCTGCTCAAGCGGCCGCTGATCGAGGACTACATCACGCTGTGCTGCGTGTCGGATCCCGTCGGCGGCCCGTACATCGGCAACGCCAAGTGGCTGGGCGCCAGCCTGCGCGACCTGCTGCGCGAGGCGGGGGTCAGGGCCGGGGCGGACCAGCTGATGTGCACCTCGGTGGACGGGTTCACCTCGGGCACCCCCACGGAGATCGTGATGGACGGCCGCGACGCGCTGCTCGCGGTGGCGATGAACGGCACGGCGCTGCCGGTCGCGCACGGCTTTCCGGCCCGGATGGTGACGCCCGGCCTGTACGGGTACGTCTCGGCGACCAAGTGGGTGACGGACATCAATGTCACCACGTTCGCCGGCAACTACGCCTACTGGGCGCAGCGCGGCTGGTCGCAGCAGGCGCCGATCAAGACCGAGTGCCGCATCGACGTGCCGACCGGGCTGGCCGACCTGAAGCCCGGCAAGATCACGGTGGCCGGCGTGGCCTGGGCTCAGCACAAGGGCGTCGAGGCGGTCGAGGTGCGGGTCGGCAACGGCGCGTGGCACGAGGCCCGGCTGGCCGCCGTGCCCGGCATCGACACCTGGCGGCAGTGGTCCTGGGACTGGAACGCCCCCTCCGGCGGTCACGTGCTCCAGGCCCGGGCCACCGACAAGACCGGCTACACCCAGACCGCCACCCTGGCGCCGCCCGAGCCCAACGGGGCCAGCGGCTACCCGCAGGTCAGCGTGCCGGTGCGGTAGGGCCTCGTCGCTCCTGGGTCACGGACGTTACCTCCGGGGAGTTTCGGACCGCCGTTAGCGGTTACGTCTGTTGTAGAAGACGCGTTGTTCACATTGAGGCGGCCAGATGACAATACCGATGGAGAGCCCTGAGCCTGGACCGGGTTCCTCGCGCCAGGTCGATGCCAAGCCCCTGTGGTCCGGCGGCGTCGCCACCGCGGTGGTCGCGGCGCTGATCGCGCTGGTCGGCATCCTGGTGGCCCGCTGGCTGTTCAACATCTCGTTCCTGTCCCCGCGCCGGGAAGGCGCCTGGGGCGACGCCTCCACCGCGGGGTACGTGTTCGCGTCGATCGGCTGCGCCCTGGTCGCGACCGCGCTGATGCACCTGCTGCTGCTCACCACCCCGTACCCGCGGGTCTTCTTCGGCTGGATCATCGGGCTGGCGACCCTGGTCGCCGTGGTGTTCCCGTTCAGCACCACCGCCCCGATCTCGCAGAAGATCGCCACCGCGTTCATCAACCTGGTGCTCGGCATCGCCATCGGGTCGCTGGTGGCCGAGGTCTCCCGGCGCGCGACCCGGCGCGTCGTGCTGCGCGGCCGCTCCAGCCCGCCCAGCTACCCGCCCACCCGGACGCCCGGGGACGGCTACTCCTGACACCCCCGCTGGCCTAGTCCATTAGTCCTAGGTCGTTAGCTTAGGGAACTAATCTGCGAGCCCGGCTGTTAGTGTTCCTGTGCGCAAACTCGGGGTAACGCTGTCGAGGAGGACAGGTAACACGGCTGGGACGCGGGATTCTGACAAGGGGTGGCTGAAGCGGCTGGCGGGTTACTGCTGGCGTTACCGCCGGACAGTGCCGGTGGCACTGGGCGGAGCGCTGGCGGCGACTGTCGCCACGGCGGCGATTCCCCTGGTGCAGCGGCAGATCATCGATGACGTGATCGTGACGCGGCACGCTTCCATCTGGCCGCTGGCCGGGCTGCTGATCATCGCCGCCGCGATCAACTTCGGCGGCATCTACCTGCGCCGGTACCGGGGCGGGCAGCTCTCCCTGGACGTCCAGCACGACATGCGGACCGAACTGTTCGACGCGCTGTCCCGGCTGGACGGCGCGCGCCAGGACGAGATCCGCACCGGGCAGCTGGTCGGCCGGGCCATCACGGACCTGAACATGGTGCAGGGCCTGATGTCCATGGTGCCGGTCACGCTCGGCAACATCGTGCTGTTCATCTTGTCCCTCGGCATCATGGTGGTGCTCTCGCCGGTGCTGACGCTGGTGACCGTCCTGGTCGCGCCCGCGCTGTACTTCATCGCGCTGGCGTCGCGGCGCAGGCTGTTCCCGGCCAGCTGGGACGCGCAGCAGCAGTCCGGCGAGGTGGCCGGGGTAGTCGACGAGGCCATCGGCGGGGTGCGGGTGGTCAAGGGGTTCGGCCAGGAGGAGCAGGAGCAGCGGCGGCTGGAGACGGCGAGCGAGAAGCTGTTCGCGTCCCGGCTGCGGATGATCCGGATCACCGCCAAGTACAACCCGGCCCTGACCGCCGTCCCCTCGCTGGGCATGGTGGGCGTGCTGGCGCTGGGCGGCTGGCTGGCCATCGAGGGCTCGATCACGCTCGGCACGTTCCTGGCGTTCTCCGCCTACCTGGCCCAGATGACGGGCCCGGTGCGGATGCTCACCTACATGGTGACGCTCGGCCAGGAGGCCCGGGCCAGTGTCATCCGGGTGTTCGACATCATCGACTCGCGGCCGGTCATCACCGACAAGCCGGACGCGGCCGGGCTCCCGCCGGGCGCGGCCGGGCTCAGCTTCGACGACGTCACGTTCGGCTACGTACCGGGCCAGCCGGTCCTTCGCGGCCTGTCCCTGCAGGTGGCACCGGGTGAGACCGTCGCCGTGGTCGGCGCGTCCGGGTCCGGCAAGTCCACCCTGGCGCAGCTGCTGCCGCGCTTCTACGACCCGCAGGCCGGCGTGGTCCGGGTCGGCGGGTACGACGTGGCCGACCTGACCCGGGATTCCCTGCGCGCCGCGATCGGGCTGGTCATGGAGGACAGCTTCCTGTTCTCCGACACCTTGCGGGCCAACATCGCCTACGGCCGGCCGGACGCCACCGACGAGCAGGTCCTGGCGGCGGCCCAGGCGGCCCAGGCCCACGAGTTCATCACCCGGCTGCCGCAGGGCTACGACACCATGGTCGGCGAGCAGGGCCTGACCCTGTCCGGCGGCCAGCGGCAGCGGGTGGCGCTGGCCCGGGCGCTGGTCACCGACCCCCGGCTGCTCATGCTCGACGACGCCACCTCGGCCATCGACCCGCGGCTGGAGGCCGAGATCCACACCGCGCTGCGCGAGGTGATGCGCGGCCGCACCACGCTGATCATCGCGCACCGCCGGTCCACGCTGAACCTGGCCGACCGGATCGTGGTCCTGGACTCCGGCCGGGTCGCCGACAGCGGCACGCACGAGGAACTGGCCGAGCGGTGCGCACTGTACCGCAAGCTCATCGTGGACGCCGCGGACGAAGGCTCGGCCGACGTGCCCGCGATCCGGCCGCGTACCCGCACCGTCGAAGACGTGCTCGACGACCGGGTCATGGCCGCGGCGGGTGGCGGCCGCCGCGGGCAGCGGGCCGCGACGGCGAACGCGGCGGCCGGGCCGGTCACCGCGGCGTTCACCAGCCTGCCCCCCTCCCCCGAACTGCTTGCCCAGGTCGACGCGCTGCCGCCGGCCAACGACCGGCCGGACGTGGAAGTGAACCAGGCGCGGGCCGGGGACCGGCACTTCAGCCTGCGCCGGCTGCTGCGGCCGCTGGCCGCCGCACTGGTCATCGGGCTGCTGCTGGACGGCCTGGACGCGGTGGCCGGGCTGGCGCTGCCCGCGCTGGTCAGGAACGGCATCGACCACGGCGTGCAGACCAAGGTCTTCGGTGCGATCGTCGGAGTCTCCCTCATCGGGCTGGCCATCGTGCTGGCCGACTGGGTGGTCAACGCGGCCGAGACGATGGTGGTCGGCCGGAACGGCGAACGGCTCCTGTACTCGCTGCGGGTCAAGCTCTTCGCCCAGCTCCAGCGGCTCGGCCTGGACTTCTACGAACGCGAGCAGTCCGGCCGGATCATGACCCGGATGACCACCGACGTGGACGCCCTGTCCTCCTTCCTGCAGACCGGGCTGGTCACCATGGTCAGCTCGGTGCTCACCTTCGTCGGCGTGCTCGCCGCGCTGCTCATCATCAACCTGCAGCTGGGCCTGGCCGTACTGTGCATCTTCCCGGTGCTGGTGGTGGCCACCGTGGTGTTCCGGGCCAAGTCGGCCAGGGCGTACGGCGAATCCCGGGAACGGGTCGCCGCCGTCAACGCCGACTTCGCCGAGAACGTGGCCGGGCTGCGGGTGACCCAGGCGTTCCGGCGCGAGCAGGTCAACCGGGACCGGTTCGGCGCGCTGAGCCAGAGGTTCCGGGCATCGAGGCTCGGCGCCCAGCGGCTGATCGCCCTGTACTTCCCGTTCGTGCAGACCCTGTCCACGATCGCGGGCGCCCTGGTACTGGTCCTCGCCACCAGCCAGATGCACAACGGGACGCTGACGACCGGCGCGCTGATCGCCTACCTGCTCTACATCGACATGGTGTTCGCCCCGGTCCAGCAACTCTCCCAGGTCTTCGACGGCTACCAGCAGGCCATGGTGGGCCTGCGCCGGATCACCGACCTGCTGCGTCTCAGCACCTCCACGCCGCCCGCCACCCAGCCGGTCGAGGCCGGCCGCCTCAACGGCCTGATCGAGCTGCGCAACGTCAACTTCAGCTACGGGGCCAGCGACGACAATGCCCTGAACGGGATCGACCTCACGATCGAGCCGGGCGAGACCGTGGCCCTGGTCGGCCAGACCGGCGCGGGCAAGTCCACGCTGGTCAAGCTCATCGCCCGGTTCTACGACGCGACCGGCGGGCAGGTCCTGGTGGACGGCACCGACGTCCGCGACTACGACCTGGCCAGCTACCGGCATCAGCTGGGCGTCGTCCCGCAGGAGTCGTACCTGTTCGCCGGGACGGTGCGGGACTCGATCGCGTACGCCCGGCCGGACGCCAGCGATGCCGAGGTCGAGGCGGCGGCCCGGGCGACCGGCGCGCACGACATGATCACCGGGCTGGCCGGCGGCTACGAGCACGAGGTAGCCGAACGCGGCCGCAACCTGTCAGCCGGCCAGCGCCAGCTCATCGCGCTGGCCCGCGCCCAGCTGGCCGACCCCGCCGTCCTGCTGCTCGACGAGGCCACCGCCGCGCTCGACCTGGCGGCCGAGGCCGCCGTCAACTGCGCGATCAGCGAGCTGACCGCGGCGCGCACCACGATCGTGGTCGCGCACCGGCTGACCACCGCGTCGCGCGCCGACCGGATCGTGGTCCTGGACCAGGGCCGCATCGCCGAGACCGGCACGCACGACCAACTGCTGGCCGCCGACGGCACTTACGCCGCCCTGTGGGACGCCTTCACCGGCGAGTCCGAGCTCGTCGCCTTACGGTTACAGGTGCGGGGCTCCGGCGACGCCGATGACCAGCACCGCGCAGCCGAGCACCACGGCGCTGTAGACCAAGGCCAGGAGCACGCCCGTCGCGTACCTCGCGTGTGCGCTGAGTCCGGGAACTCCCAGCTTGATCTCGTGTTTCTCGAGGCAGGCGCCCGCCACGAGCCCGACGAGCGACAGCACGGGCAGCCCGGCCAGCAGCCAGGCCGGCTCACCGCGGAACGGCCAGCCGCCTGTCATCTGATAGCCCTCGGTAACCGCGTACGCGCCGAACGCGGTCGCGAACGTCCAGCCCAGGACCTTGGTGCGGGCGAGCAGGGCCCAGCACGCCAGCGGCGCGAGCAGGAAAGCGATCAAGACGGCCCATCCGGTCATCCGTTTATCGTGCCACGCGAGGTTCGCTCCCGCCGTCCGGTTGGCCCGGAAAATATCCGCGGGACGGGGGGCCGGGGCGGGGACCGGGCTCGTTCGGCATAATGCCCTCGGGGTGGTGAGGGATGTACTGGCTGCTCTACCGGATGGTGCTACGGCGGGTGCCCGCGGAGACGGCGCACCGGCTGGCATTTGGCGTGATCCGGGCGGTAGCGCGGGTGCCGGGGGCGGCGTGGCTGCTGCGGCGGTGGCTGGGGCCGCGGGATCCGGTGCTGCGGGTGCGGGCGCTGGGGCTGGAGTTTCCCGGGCCGCTGGGGCTGGCGGCCGGGTTCGACAAGGACGCGCGCGGGACGCGCGGGCTGGCGGCGCTCGGATTCGGGTTCGTGGAGGTCGGCACGGTGACCGCGCGGGCGCAGCCGGGGAACCCGCGGCCGCGGATGTTCCGGCTGACCGCGGACCGGGCGCTGGTCAACCGGATGGGGTTCAACAACGACGGGGCGGCGGCCGCGGCGGCCGCGCTGCGCCGTTCCAGGCGCTCACGGGGCTGGCCGGTGGTGGGGGTGAACATCGGCAAGACCCGGGCGGTGCCGGACGCGGAGGCGGCGGCGGACTACGCGGCCAGCGCGCGGGCGGTGGCCGCGGTGGCCGACTACGTGGTGGTCAACGTCAGCTCGCCGAACACGCCGGGGCTGCGTGACCTGCAGGCGGCGGAGCGGCTGCGGCCGGTGCTGACGGCGGTGCGTTCGGCGCTCGACGGGGCGGTCGATCTCGCGGGGGGCGGCCGGCGGGTGCCGCTGCTGGTCAAGATCGCGCCGGACCTGGCCGACGCGGACGTGGGCGCGGTCGCGGACCTGGCGGTCGAGCTGGGCCTGGACGGGATCATCGCGACCAACACCACGATCTCCCGGGACGGCCTGGCCAGCCCGGCCGCGCAGGTGGCGGCGGCCGGGGCGGGCGGCCTGTCGGGGGCGCCGCTGCGGGACCGGTCCCTGGCGGTGCTCCGCCTGCTGCGGGCGCGGGCCGGGGACCGGCTGGTGCTCGTCGCGGTGGGCGGGATCGAGACCCCGCAGGACGCCTGGGAGCGGCTGCAAGCGGGCGCGACGCTGGTGCAGGGCTACACCGGGTTCGTCTACGGCGGGCCGCTGTGGCCGCGGCGGGTGCACGCCGGGCTGGCGCAGCGGATGCGGGAGGCGCGCTAATTGAGCGGGGTCCCTAGCTTAGGGGTGGCCCTAGCTTAGGGGTGGCTCGAGCAGGCGCAGGGTGGCGGCGCCGGCGTCGAACTCGGCCGCGATGCCGTACGGGAAGGCCTGGACCTGGCCGCCGTGGCCCACGTTGGCCCCGGCGATCATGGGCACGCCGAGGGGGGCGAGCCGCTCGGTCAGGATGTCCTGGATCGCCTCGGGCGGGCCGCAGTCGGTGAAGGTGCCGGCCACGATGCCGGCTACCCCGTCGAGGTAGCCCGAACGCCGCAGCTGGGTCAGCATCCGGTCGATGCGGTAGTCCTCCTCGCCGACGTCCTCGAGCAGCACGATGCCGTCGCGGGCGGGCCGGGACGTGCCGGTGCCCAGCGAGGAGACCAGCAGGCTGAGCGTGCCGCCGGTGGTGACGCCGCGGGCCGCGCCGGGGACCACGGCGACCGCCTGCGGGTACTGGATCACGGTGGCCTGCCCGGGCCGCATCAGGGTACGGAGCAAGGAGCCGAACGAGTAATGCGCCGCGCCCTCCCTGATGGCGACCATCGGGCCGAACACCGACGCCCAGCCCAGCCTGACCGCCACCGCTTCCAGCACCGCGGTGATGTCGGAGTAGCCGGCTACCACCTTGGGCCGGATGCCGGCCAGGCCGTCCCAGTCCATCGCCTCCAGGGTGCGCTGCGCGCCGTAGCCGCCGCGGGCGAACATGATCCCGGCGATGCCCGGGTCGGTGAGCGCGGACCGCAGGTCCCCGGCCCGCATCGCGTCGTCGCCGGCCAGGTAGCGGCGCATGGTACCGGGGTCGTGGGCGGACGGGTAGGTGACCGGGTCCAGGCCGGCGAACCGCAGCGCGTCCAGGCCGGCCGCCAGCGCGCCGGGCTCGACCGGGCCGCTGACGCAGAGCACCGCCACCCGGTCCCCCGGCTCGAGCGCGCGCGGCCGGGCTAGCGAGACCGGGGTCACAGCTTGACGGTCAGCTGCTCGTAGGGAACCTGGCAGGGGTTGCCCGCCGCGAGCCAGAGCTGGCCGGCGGTCAGGTCCATCAGCAGCGAGGCGATGGTCTGGCCCTGCTCGCACGGGTGGGCGGCCGGCTCGGGATGGGCGCAGACGCTGTGCGGGTAGTCGGCGTGGTCGGCGAGCACCACGCGGAAGTCGTCAAGGGTCCTGGCGTCGTTCGCCTGGTGGGCGGCCTGGAGGCGCTGCAGCCGGACCTGGCTGCTGGGCATGGCCCATAGGGACAGGTCCGCCGGGTGGATGCGGGGGGCCAGGAAGTGGTTGGTGTGCAGGATCACGCCGTTCTCGGGATAGAGCGGGTAGAGCCGGGTGAAGTCGCCGGGGGCGGCCTCGATGTCGAGGGCGCTGCCGCTGGCGTGGGCGATGAGGTAGTTGGCGGAGGAGGAGCGCGGGCCGCCCTGGAGCGCCTGGAGGGCGTCGGTGACGGTGGCGCAGTCGAGCACCGCGCGCAGCAGCACGTGGTAGGGCAGCCCCGGGTCGCCGACGTCCGCGTCGGTGACCATCGCGTTCGTCGCCAGGCCGAGGCCGGCCGCGTTCATGCCCGCCTTGGCCAGCAGTCCCGCCTCGACCACGGTGACGAAGTCCGGGCCGTCGTCCTGGCGCGCTTCCAGCACGACGATGGTCTGCGCCGAGTGCAGCAGCCAGTCCCAGTTCTGGCCGATGAGCGCCGGGCCGGCCTCTCCCGGGGCCGGGACGCGGGCGAACGCGCTGCACTCACTGGGTAGGCGCTTTTTGCCCGCCGGCGCGTGGCGGGCCTGGGCCGCGTGGCGGGCCTGGGCCGCGTGGCGGGCCTGGGCCGCGTACATCACCTCGGTGCGGACGTTGATCGCCAGCACGTCGGTCAGGTCGAGGCCGGCGCCGTCGGCGATGCCGCGCAGCTCCTCGACGTAGGCGGGCCGGAACGCCTGGACGGGCGCCTCGAACCGGGCCGCCTCGCGCCGGACCGTGGCCCAGTCCCACCCGGCGAAGTGCTCGAAGGTCCGCTGGTAGGCCTGCACCGACCGCCGCACGCGGTCCGCGGCCTGCTGGCCGTACTGCAGGCCGCGCTGATAGCTGGTGCCTGCGACGCGCACGTGCTGGATGGTCATCCGCGTTTCCCTCCGGAAGGTGGCGCCGGTGAACGACCTGAGCTCGGCGCGGGAGAAACTCGGGCCCGCTCATCACAAGATATGACACACTAAAATCCGCCGCCGTCCGGGCCGGGGGGAATCATGACCAACGATCAGCGCGATCCCGGCGCGCCCCCGGATAAGCACCAGGCCCCCGGTCCGGAGGAAAGCCCCGCCCCCGGCGAAAGCACCGGGGCCGGGACGCGGAAAAGATCCTGGCGCCGGCTGATGGCCATCGTGCTGGCGGCGATCGTGCTCATGCTGCTGGTCAAGGCGTTCGTCGTGCAGGTGTACCGGATCCCCTCCGCATCGATGGAAGACACCCTGCTCACCGGCGACCGGGTGCTGGTAAGCAAGGTCGTCTACCACTTCCGCGGCATCGGCCGCGGGGACATCGTGGTGTTCAGCGGGCGGGGCTCGTGGGGCAGCATGTCGGGCGCGCCCGACCCCGCGCCGCCGCGCAACCCGTTCCTGCGGGTGCTGGACGACGTGCTCTCCGATGCCGGGATCTACAGCACGCAGACGTACTACATCAAGCGGGTCATCGGGCTGCCCGGCGACCACGTGGCGTGCTGCACGAACAGCGGCAAGATGACGGTCAACGGGATCCCGCTGAACGAGAAGTCCTACCTGTTCCCGGGCGCAGCCCCCTCGGTGCCGCATTTCAGCATCATCGTCCCGCCCGGGCGGCTGTGGGTCATGGGCGACAACCGGGCGATCTCCGACGACTCCCGCGGGCACATGACCAGCGCGCCGGACGACGGGACCGTCCCGGAAAGCGAAGTAGTCGGCCGGGCGTTCCTGATCATGTGGCCGTTTTCGCAGTTCGGCGACCTGCCGATTCCCGGCCCGTTCGCCCCGGCTGGCCTGGGCGCGGCTCGTTAAGGCGGGCTCGTCATAGCTCCGGCGCCGAGGGTTCAGGGGTGACGGCGTGGTTGCGCAGGTGCTCGTAGATGACGCTGGTCCGGACGTCGGCCACCTCGGGGCGTTCGGTCAGCTTGTCGATGACGAAGGCGTAGAGATGCTGGTTGCCGGCCACCGCGACGTGAATCAGGAAGTCCTCGCTGCCGGAGACCACGAACACGCCCACGGTGTCCGGGAGCCGGGCCGCCCAGTCGCGGAAGGCCTCGATGTTACGCCGGGACGGCGGCCGGATCCGGACGGCGATCAGCGCCTGGACCGGGCGGCCGATGGCGGCGAGGTCCACGTCGAGCAGGGCGCCGCGGATCACTCCGCGCTGGCGTAGCGACCGGGTCCGGTCGAGCGCTGTACTGGGCGCGACGCCGATCGCTGCGGCCAGATCCCGGTTGGTTCGCCGTGCATCGTGCTGTAGTTCGCGCAGGAGCGCCGTATCTAGTTCGTCCAGGTCAGGCATATCGACAGAGTAGCCGAACTAAGTTCGGTTACATAGATTGACTGTCGCATAGCCATCTAGAATTCCTGTATGTCTACGTCTGAAATACGGGAAGATAATGGTCAGGCCGTGCATGGTTACTCGCCTGACGAGATGAGCACCGGAGAGCGGACCGGCGCGGCGAAGCTGAAGTGGGTCGTGATCGTGGACGAGGCGCTCTCCCCCGGGCAGGCCGCCAACGCGGCCGTGTGCGTCGCCGCCGCGACCGCGCCCGGAGTCCCGGGGCTGCTCGGTGCGGGCGGCCCGGACGCTTCGGGTCACTGGCATCCGGGGCTGCCGTGGGCGGGGTGCTCGATCCTCGCGGCTGCCTCGGCTCAGCTCGCGGAGATCCGGCAGCAGGCCATCGAGCGGCAGTTGCTCGCGGCCGACATGCCAGCCTCGGCCCAGGCGACCCGGGTGTACGACGACTACCTGCGCTCGCTCGCCAAGACCGAACCTGGTGACCTGGCCCCGCTCGCCATCAGCGTGATCGGGCCGCGGAACCAGGTGGCCAAGCTGGTCCGCCGCCTCGAGCTGCTGCCTTAGAACGCCGGCCGGGGTTCCGGGCTCCAGGCTGATGCGGTACCCCTGAGCCATGAGCGTGCATGAGAGATTCGAGGATGCGGCGCGCGAACGCGGCGCGGTCGCGCTCAAGGCCATTACCAGCCCGCGCCCCCGCTGAGTTGAGGATCACATGCTGATCGACCACCTGGTCTACGCCGTTCCAGACCTCCGGGCGGCGGTCGCCGACGTGGAGGAACGTCTCGGCGTCCGGGCCCACGATGGCGGCCGGCATACCGGGCTCGGCACTCATAACGCGCTCCTCGCGCTCGGTCCGGCGACCTACCTGGAGATCATCGCGGCTGATCCCGGCCAGCCCGAGCCCGCCAGGCCCCGCCCCTTCGGGATCGACGGGATCACCCGCAGCGAGCTGGCCGGCTGGGCCCTGGCCTGCGAGGACATCGACGCGACGGTCATCCGGGCTCGCCGCCACGGCTATGATCCCGGCGAGGCGACTGACGGGCAGCGGACCGGGCCCACCGGAACGGCGCTGCACTGGCGCATGACATCCAGCGCGGCGGCCGACGGGCTGGTGCCGTTCCTGATCAGCTGGGGTGATACCGAGCATCCGGCCAGTTCAGCGCCTGGCGGGCTGACCCTCGAGGCCTTCCACCTCGAGCACCCCGATCCCGCGTCGGTGGCGGCGAAGCTCGCCGCCCTCGGAGCGGACGTCCTCGGAGCGGGCGTCGAGATCAGGCCAGCGGCAAGTGCCGCGCTTGCCGCCCGCCTCAGCGGCCCCAACGGCAGCGTGGTGCTGCGGTGACGCCACCGCAGCACCACGCTCCCAGGGGCTTACGGGGCGGGGAAGCCCCGCGGGCTGATGGGCGAACTCGGGGCGTTGCCGCCGCTGGCCGCGTAGATGATCAGGGTGGCGATGGTGTAGTGCGGCGGGAAGGCGAAGGGCAGGTGCTGCTTGACGCGGTAGTAGGAGGCCCCGCGGGTGAAGCGTCCCTTACAGGCGCGGTAGTACGAGCCGCTGGTGAAATAGACGGTGTACCTGCCACTCTTGATATTGCGCACCGTGGTGCTGGCGTGGGAGCGGACGTACACGCCAATCGCCTTTGACTTGCCGCGCACGAGCACGATCACGGCATCGTGACTGAGGCTGTTCTTGATGGCGAGCGTGCCCATGCCACCCCTAATCCCGGAGTACAGGATCTTGCCGCTGTGCGGGCGGGACGTGGCGCATGCGGCCAAGGCGGCGCCCGCCGGGCGACTAGCTGAGCTAAGGCTGTGCGGGGCCGCCGTGGACGCGGCCGCGGGCAGCTCGGGCAGAGCGAGGGCGCAGCCCATGGCGGCCGCCGCCGCCGCGAGCCGCCAGAAGCCAGGTCGAATTCTCATCGTGTCCCATCGTCCTTTTCTCCCCCCGCGGGAAAATCGTCATGGGAAAGCAGCATCCCCGTATTCGCGATGTCTGGCGCAAGCCGGGCCAGGCCGACCGGCAGGTCCCCAGCGGGGAACATTACTCCCAACGGGACGCAGACTGAAAGAGCCCCGCGATCGCCTTTTCAGGCGCCAGTCGCCACGGCGTACACCTCCCAGCTCCACCGGTCGCCGACGAGTTCCGGCGGCGGCCTGATCCTGCGTTAGCTCGTCCGGCGTTAGCCCGCGGGGGG
>JAJKHX010000426.1 GCA_021154785.1 Nocardiopsis sp. | reverse complement strand
GCGGTAGCTGTTGGAGCCGCCGGCGCCGGCGGTGATCAGCAGCCGCCGGGCGTGCGGGTAAGCCGCCCGGCCCTGGCCCTTCCGCCAGCGGCGGATCGACTCCACGGCGAACGCCGCGGTGTCGTGGTCGGTGCCGGCGTTCACCCACCCGGCACCGGCCGCCACGTCATAGACCCCGCAGGGGATCGCCTTGCCCAGGTCCTGGTCCATGAAGTCGTGCGTGCGCACCGGCACCGGGCGGCCCTTGGGCCGGTACTCCTTCCCGCCGCTGGCGAAGTCCCCGGCCAGCTCCCTTTTCTTGGTGTCCACGCTGATCACCGGGTCGCCGGCGTCCTGGCAGGCCCGGGCCTGCTCACTGATGCAGCGGAACTGCGCGTCCCGGTCCGGATGCTGGGCACCCTCAACGGCCTTGGCGTTGCCCTGCAGGCTGAATCCTTCCTCCCGCAGCAGGTCACCGACGGTGTCGGCGGAGACCTCACGGCCCCGGGCGGCCAGCTCGTCCGCCAGCGCCCGGGTCGACCTGGCCGTCCATCGCAGCGGCGAGGCCGGATCGCCCCGCTCGTCCGGCCCGGCCAGGGCCGGCAGCGCCGGGCGCAGCCCCGGATCAAGGCCAGCGGCCCGCTTGCGTCCCCCGCCCGGCCGCCGGGCCCGCCCCAGCGGCTCCTCGCCCGAGTCGAGCTCATCCACGCCCAGGGACACCGTGGCCTCGCGGACCCCGGCGGCCCGGGCTACCAGCCGGATCCCGCCATGGCCCAGCGTCCGGGCCTCAGCCCCGAGCAGCAGCCGCCGCTGCCGCTCATCCAGGTGCGGGAAGACCGCCTCGAACTTCGCCGCCAGCATCTCCGGCGTAACTTCCATCGCGCTCATACCACGCAAGCGTGCCCGACATCATGAAGCTACGGTTATTTCCCGATAAGCCCTTAGCCTAAATTGATCTTGGTATTGCGTCACTTACGTCACTCGCACCACGGCCATGAGGACCCGCGCATCCCGGCGGATGGGACGTTTCCGGCGGCCGACCGGGCTGACTGCATGATCGCGGGCAGTTTCGGCTACATATACGCCGCAACTGCCCGCGATCATGAAACGCGACCGCGACAAGCTGAGCGGCATTGGGCCATGCCCGCATGGCTCGCGGGAACGGGTAGTTCCAGGAATAGCCGATGCGGGTGAATAGCGCGTACAGTTCAGTACTACCTGGGTAGGGTCTTCACCAAGCTCGACGTCAGCTCACGTAGTCAGCTCACCGCGTCCTGCCCGGCGATCCGGATACCTCCCAGCTTCCTATTTGATCGCGTCCAGCAGTTCCCGGCAGGCCTGCTCGCAACGGCGGCAGGCCTCGGCGCACACCCGGCAGTGCTCATGCATCCTGGCATGCCGTTCGCACTCGTCGCCGCAGCTCTTACATACCACCGCGCAAATCGTTGAGCGCTTCGAGGGTGGCGGTGTCGAACCCGGAGATTGGTGCCCGCCTGTTCATCAGCTCCGCACCGTTCAGTACCACCTGGGCAACGTGTTCACCAAGCTTGGCATCAGCTCCCGCAGGCAACTCCATCGCGTCCTATCCGTCGACCTGGATACGCTCCCGCGGCGCTAGCCCTGGCCGACTGGCTAGTCGCACGGCGAGTGCCAGGCCACCACTGGCCATTTTTGCCTGTACACCTGGCGGATGCGAGCGTGGCCCGCGCCAGCTGACAATCACAGGGACGCAGCCGCCAATGAGCATGACACGAAGGAGCGGCACACCATGTGGCCAGCTAAGTACTCCGTCAGCATCCGCACGCTCCGAGCCGACGCCCTCTTTGTGTCGGCGCTGCAGCGCTCGGATGAACCCAGCGTGGACCAGGTCCAGCAGGCCATCACCGCGGCCGTCCGGGCGTTCGGCCGCGCAGGCTGCGCCGAACGGGTAGCGCAGGAGTTCGGCGATCATTCCGAAACGGCGGTGATCCGGATGCGCTGGGCGCGCGCCGTGACCCATGAGGCATTCACTGAAACAGCGCCTGATCCCGATCCACGTCCAGATGCCGACCCGTTGCTAGTCGTCGGTCCCCGCCTGCCCGCTGGTGAGACATCAGACTCGCCGGGCCGCGCGGCGTAGCGAAGCGGATCACCACCAAGGAGGGAAAGCCGATGACGATGATCAGTGACTCCTCACCGGGAGCACGTGGGAAGGCTAAGCCGCCAGTGCGATCTTTCGGCGAGGAGATTATGCGCGGACGCGAGGCGGAGCAGCAGATAATCCGTGACCTGCTGCGGCGTGCTCAGCGAGGACTCGGGGGTGTGGTGCTGGTGGAGGGGGAGCCGGGCATAGGCAGATCCCTGCTGCTGCACGAGGCCATCGAGCTGGCAGCAGGGCAAGGTTTTTCACTGGCAGCGGGGGCATCGGACCAGTTCGGCCAGGCGATCCCGTTCTTCGCTTTGCGCACGGCCCTGCGTGAGCCATTCACCAAGCTCACCGCTGATGATCCCGATCGTGATTTGCCGGATGCGCCTGCGTGGTGGATCAGCCAGATACAAGCGCACCTGGAACAGCGGGCCGCGGCAGGCCCCGTCCTGGTATGCCTGGATGACCTGCACTGGGCAAATCCTGCCACGCTAGTGGCGCTGCGGACATTGCCGAGGGAACTAAAGCGGCACCCGATCGCCTGGATCCTTGCCCGGTCTAACACACGGCAGCAAGACGCGGAAAATCTGTTCAGCATCCTGGAAAAAGACGGTGCCGCTCGTGTTACCTTGGCCGCGCTCGGTGATGACGCGGTGGCGGCGCTGCTTACGGACGCGTTCGGCGCGCTGCCAGACACCAGCTTGCTCGCCCTGGCCTCCGGCGCCGCGGGGAACCCCTCGTTGCTCACCGAACTGATCCACGGCCTGCGCGACGATAACGCCGTTCACGTCACCGGCGGCCGCGCCGTGCGGGCTTCCGCCCAGCTGCCGCAGCGGATTCACCGTGCCGCGCAGCGGCGGCTCGATGGCCTCAGCAAATCGGCCCGGCACCTGCTGGTGACAGCGGCTGTGCTCGGGCCCTCGTTCCGGCTGGAGGACGCGGCCGAGATGCTCGGCGAAACGCCGGCCGCGTTGCTGCCCGCGATAGAGGAGGCGATGGGCGCCGGGCTCATGACCGCCGCTGAAAGCGCATTCTCATTCCGGCACGAACTCCTGTGCCGCGCTGTCAGCGACATGACCCCACGGCCAGCGCGTAAGGCGCTGCATCGCCAATACGGCGAGATCCTGCTGAACCGCGGGGAATCGCCGGTCCTGGTTGCCCGCCACCTGCTCGAAGCCGCGCATCCGGGCGACTCCGCGTCGCTGGCCGACCTTGACCGGGCGGCGGCAGAGACAGTGTGTTCGTCTCCCCAAACCGCGGCCGATCTGGCGATGCGTGCGCTGGAACTGACACATCCCAGTCATCGGGACGCACCGTCCCGGTCGGTGGCCGCCGCCGAAGCTCTTACCGCCGCCGGTCGGCTGGACCAGGCCCTCCGGGTCGCCCAGGACACGCTAGCCAAGCCACTGCCGCCCGTTGCGGAGGCCCGGCTGCGGTGCGCTTTGTCGTCGATCCTGTGCGCCCGTGGCCGGGCCAGCGACGCCCGCGCCGAAGCCAGGGTGGTACTGGCCCAGCCGCAGCTTCCTCGCGACCTGCGAGACCAGGCGATGACCGCGCACCTACAGGCCGTTTCCGGGTTGCGCGACGAACTCGCCGGGCCCATGGCCGACACCATCCTTGCCGCCCCAAGCCAGTACCACCGCCATGCCGTAGTGGCGGCCCTGGTCACCCGCGCGATGATCAGCTGGGATAAGGGCCAGATCGGCGAAGGGCTCAAGCTGTTCCGTGATGCTTGCCGCTACGGCACGGGGGTCTCCCCGGATGCCCGGCACTTCCAGCCGCTGCTCGCGCTGGCCGCCGCCCTTGTCGACCTGCGCCAGCTCGACGAAGCGGAAAGTATCCTGCGGTCCGCGGACAACCAGGCGCTTGACGGCATCCCAGCCCAGGCGGTGTTGTCCATTCTGCGCGCACGCATCCATATGGCCAACGGCCGGCTGAGCGACGCCGCCGCCGCAGGCCAGGCGGCTCTGGCCATTGCTGAGACCATGGGGGCGCACGGGTACGCTTCGACCGCACAGTGCATTCTCGGTGTGATAGCGCTGCGCCGTGGCGACATCGCCGCTGCAACATTCCACGTCGCCCGCCGCTCCGCGCCGGGCCCGCATTTTGCTGACACCTACGCGCGTGCGGAAACCGCCATGGCCCAAGCCCAGGTCGGCGAAGGACGTGACGGGCCGACTGCCGCTATCGGCCGAATCCGCCAGGTCTGCGCCGATCTCCCTGCGCACCGGGGGCTCCTGCTCGGCGACCCCACTACGGCAACCTGGCTGATACGCACCGCACTGACCGCGGGCGACAATGATCTGGCCGCCATCGCCGCCCGCACCGCCGAAGCCCTCGCCTCCGACAATCCCGGATTCGCTCCCATCACCGCCGCGGTGGCTCACAGCATGGGACTTGTCGGCCAAGACCCAGCGCACCTGGCTGAGGCCGCGGCGCAGCACCATGACCCGTGGGCTAAAGCTTCCGCAGCGGAAGACCTCGGCGTCCTGCACGCCAGGCAGGGGGACCGGGACCGGGCCGTCCACCACCTGGAGGAAGCACTCGGCGGATACCAGCTGACCGGCGCGACTGCCGACATGGCTCGTATCCGCCGTCGGCTCCGCAAGCTCGGCGTCCGCCGCCGCCACCGGACGCAATCAGCCGACAGGCCCGTCTCCGGATGGCAAAGCCTGACCGACGCCGAACGCGCCGCGTCCGAACTCGTCGCCCAGGGACTGAGTAACCGGCAGGCCGCCAACCGCATGTATATCAGTTCCCACACCGTGGCCTTCTACATGCGCCAGGCATTCCGCAAGCTCAATATCAGTTCACGCGTAGAACTCACTCGCATCGTCATGCAGCAATCTCGGCAACCCGCTACCGTCAACCCGATGCAAGGAATTGCCCCGCAACCGCCTTCCCTGGCAACACGCCGATCATTAAGCAGCAAGTCCCTTCTTCCCGGGAACTCCGCCGTCGCGGTAAGGAACCAGCAGAACTTGCAGCCGTTCACTTGATTCCAGGAGGTCAGGTTCTGGAGGAGGCCGACATGGACGTGGTGGTCCTGCAACTATGCGGTCACCAATGGCCAGACGGAGGTGATCATTGATGAGCCTCAACGCGAGCGAGCAACAAGCCCTGGACTTCATTGAGGCCACGCTCACCAGTTCCGACCCTAAGTTCGCCTCTGCACGCTATATTTGCCGGCTCGCCTCAGGCGAGGAGATGCCGGTGCGCGAGAGGGTCTGGATACACCTGCGCAGTGGATTCCAGAGCCTGGGCTGGAGTCAAGGCCATGCACAAAAGGCGCCGGGCAGGATCGGCCGGGCTACGTGCCCTGCTGGAACTAGCTGTCTTGAGGGTGTCGGACGTCAGGGGCGCGGTGAAACTGAACACACGTCAGGTATTGATGCACGCCTCGCCACGCTGGCGACGCTCGTGACGGCCGGGCAGGCCTCATGGTGCAGCGGCGAGGACTAGATACAGGGAGGTGCCTGATGAAGGCGATTGTGGTGACGGATGAGGCTGCGGGAACCGCCGGGATGACGCTGGTGGAGCGGCCCGAGCCGGAACCGGCGATAAACGACGTCGTTGTTCAGGTTCATGCGTCGGGATTCACCTCGGGTGAGCTGGCGTGGCCCTCGACCTGGACCGATCGCGCCGGCCGTGACCGGACGCCGTCGATTCCCGGGCAAGAGCTGGCCGGAGTGGTCACCGCCCTCGGCTATGGCACGACGGGGCTGTCGGCGGGACAGCGGGTGTTCGGCCTCACGGGCTCGTATCGCGGCGGCGGGCTGGCGGAGTATGTGGCGATCGGGGCACGCAACCTCGCGCCGCTGCCGGGCG
>JAJKHX010000425.1 GCA_021154785.1 Nocardiopsis sp. | reverse complement strand
CTTGATGAACATCCTGGCCGGGCTGGACACGCCCACCGCGGGCTCGGTCCGGGTGGCGAACCAGGACCTGGCCGGGCTGAGCAAGCGGCAGCGGCTGGCCTACCGGCGCCGGTCGGTCGGCTTCATCTGGCAGCAGACCTCGCGCAACCTGCTGCCCTACCTGACCGCCCAGCAGAACGTGGAGCTGCCGATGCGGCTCGCCAGCGGCGCCATCTCCGGCCGGGGGGCCGGCCGGCGCCGGAAGCGGGCCACCGAGCTGCTCGAGCTGCTCGGGCTGGGCGACTGCCTGCACCGCCGCCCGGACCAGCTGTCCGGCGGCGAGCAGCAGCGCACGGCCATCGCGGTGGCGCTGGTCAACGAGCCCAGGGTGCTCCTCGCCGACGAGCCCACCGGCGAGCTCGACACGGCCACCGCGTCCGAGGTGTTCACCGCCCTGCAGCAGGCGAACTCCGAGCTCGGCGTGACCGTGCTGATCGTCACGCACGACCCGGCGGTGTCCTCGGTGGTACGCCGGACCGTCGCCATCCGGGACGGCCGGACCAGCACCGAGATCCACCGGCAGGCGGTCGCCGGGGACGACGGCGAGGTGGCGCAGCACGCGGTGGAGTACGCCGTCCTCGACCGGGCCGGCCGCCTGCAGCTCCCCCGGGAGATGACCGAGCCCCTGGGCATGCGGGACCTGGTCCGGCTGGAATCCGAACCCGACCATATCGGCGTCTGGCCCGACCGCCGCCCGGTCTCGCCCGAGGAGGCCCGGTGACGTCGGCAGTAACCACGGACATGGTGACCGTGGAGGAGGTGACGCGGACCTTCGGCAGCGGCCGGACCGCCTCGCAGGCACTGCGCGGGGTCTCCTTCACGGTGCCGGCCGGCCAGCTGGTGGCGCTGCGCGGCCGGTCCGGTTCGGGCAAGACCACGCTGCTCAACATCGTCGGCGGCCTCGACCGGCCGGACGGCGGCCGGGTCCGGGTCGCGGACCGGGACGTCACCGCGATGTCCGAGCACCAGCGGATGGAGCTGCGGCGGAACTCGGTGGCGTTCATCTTCCAGTCGTTCGGCCTCATCCCGATCCTGTCGGCGGCGGAGAACGTCGGGGTCCCGCTGCGGATCGCCGGGATGGCGCCGAGGGAACGGGAGGAGCGGGTCCGGCTCATGCTGGACATCGTCGGCCTGGGCGAGCACGCCCGGCAGCGCCCCGGCGAGCTGTCCGGCGGCCAGCAGCAGCGGGTGGCGATCGCCCGCGCCCTGGCGGCCCGCCCTCAGCTGCTGCTGGCCGACGAGCCCACCGGCCAGCTCGACTCCGAGACGGCCAAGCAGATCATGCGCCTGCTGCGCACCGTAGTCCAGTCCGAGAACGTGACCGCCCTGGTCGCCACCCACGACCCCAACCTCATCAGCATCGCCGACGACGTCCTGGAACTCGAAGACGGCAAGATCAATACCGATTAGCCCGAACGAGTCCCGTCCCCGCCCCGCCACCGCCATCCCGCCCCGCCAATCCCGCCGTCACGCTTCGGCCGGGCATCATCCGGACGTCAGGTGACCGGAGTGACGGGGGTGCCGGTGGTGGCCGTGAGCTCGGCGAACAGGGCGGTCAGGCGCTTGGTGACCGGGCCGGCGGTACCGTCGCCGATGGTGCGGCCGTCGACGCGCAGGACCGGGACCAGGCCGCCCATGGTGCCGGTGACGAACGCCTCGTCGGCGGTGTAGAGCTGAGGCAGCGTGTAGTCGCCGGCGGCGCCCGGGATCCCGGCCGCGGCGGCCAGCTCGAGCACCGTGGCCCGGGTGATGCCCTCCGGGCAGGAGACCGTGGCCGGGGTGGCCAGCGTGCCGCCGGTCACCCAGAACAGGTGGGTGGCGTTGGTCTCGGCGATGAAGCCGCGCGGGTCGAGCATCACCGCGTCGTCCGCGCCCGCCACGTTGGCCTCGATCTTGGCCATGATCGACGGCAGCAGGTTGTTGTGGTGGATCTTCGGGTCGAGGCAGTCCGGCGCGGGGCGGCGCACCGAGGCGGTGACCAGCGTGATGCCGGCCGCGTCGTATACCGGGTCCTTGAACTCGGCCAGCACGATCAGCGTCGGCCCGGCCTGGTTGAGCCGGATGTCCATGCCCGAGGTGATCTTGACGCCGCGGGTCAGGGTGAGCCGGATGTGCACGCCGTCGTGCATGCCGTTGGCGGCCAGCGTGCGCCGGATCTCCCCGGTGATCTCCTCGTCGGAGGGGATGCGCGCGAACGCCAGCGCCCGGGCCGAGGAACGCAGCCGGGCCAGGTGCTCGTCCAGCCGGAAGATCTTCCCGGCGTACAGCCGCAGCCCTTCCCAGACCGCGTCGCCGCCCTGGACGACCGAGTCGAACGGGCTCACCGCCGCCTGGTCGCGGTGGCTGAGGATGCCGTTCACGTTGACGATCAGGTCGCGGTTGCGCGCGTCGGATGTCTGCAGCATCACGAACTCCCTAGGCGATAGCGGTGCAGGCGGTCGAAGTAGGGCTGGCACTGCTCCGCCAGCGGCTCGAGGCGGGCGGGCAGCGGGGCGGCGGGCGGCCGGCCAGAGGTTTCGGTGACGAAGCCGGTGGAGGACCGGACGCTGTCGTACCAGTAGGGGGCCCACACCCCGTCGCTGTCCCGCGGGCCGGGCGGCCAGGCGAGCATACGCGCGTCGAACGGCACGCCCAGCGCCCGGCACAGCGCGGCCAGCACGCCCGCGGGGTCGGCCAGCAGCTCACCGGAATCGACGACCGGGCCGCCGAACGCCTCGAAGATCTCCGCCTGCTGCCGCAGGCCCAGGTCGTCCAGGACCGGCTCGGCCCGGACCCGGGCGTAGGAGGCGAGCAGCTCGCGCGGGTCCCTGATCAGGTGCGCGTGCCGGAACGGGGCGAACGCGGCCCGGTCCACCTCGGGCAGCAGGTGGTGGGTCATGTGCTTGGCGTAGCTGATCACCGCGCCGGACGGCAACGGGGCCGCGAGCCCGGCCAGCACCACCCGCCAGTCGGTCGGCTGGCTCGCGATCACCTCGTCCCGGCCCGGGTGCACCAGGCCGGTGCGGTCCAGGTAGAAGGCATACAGCGGCTCGTCGGCGACCACCGTGTCCGGCCGGTTCTCCCAGGACCGCATCAGCGCGGTGGACACGGTCCGCGGCCCCGACCACATCGCGATGCGGGTGGCGGGGGCCGCGGCCGCGGGGCCCGTCAGGGTCACAGGGTGACGACGCTGCGCAGCACCTCGCCGCGGCCCATCTTGGCGAAGGCCTCCTCGATGTCGCCCAGGCCGATCGTCTCGGACACGAACTTGTCCAGCGGCAGCCGTCCCTGCAGGTGCAGGTCCACCAGCATCGGGAAGTCACGGCTGGGCAGGCAGTCCCCGTACCAGGAGGACTTGAGCGCCCCGCCGCGGCCGAACACGTCGAGCAGCGGCAGTTCCAGCGTCATCTCCGGCGTCGGCACGCCGACCAGGACGACGGTGCCGGCCAGGTCGCGGGCGTAGAAGGCCTGCTTGTAGGTCTCGGGACGGCCGAGTGCCTCGATCACCACGTCCGCGCCGTTGCCGCCGGTCAGTTCCTGGATCCCGGCGACCGGGTCGGTGTTCCGCGAGTTGATCACGTGGGTGGCGCCGAAGTCCTTGGCCCACGCCAGCTTCCGGTCGTCCACGTCCACCGCGATGATGGTGTGCGCGCCGGCCAGGTAGGCGCCCGCGATGGCGCCGTCGCCGACGCCCCCGCAGCCGATCACCGCGACGCTCTTGCCGCGGGTCACGCCGCCGGTGTTGATGGCGGCGCCGATGCCCGCCATCACGCCGCAGCCGAGCAGCCCGGCGGTGGCGGCCGGGATGGCCGGGTCGACCTTGGTGCACTGGCCGGCCGCGACCAGCGTCTTCTCGATGAACGCGCCGATACCCAGCGCCGGGGACAGCGCGGTGCCGTCCTCGAGGGTCATCTTCTGGGTCGCGTTGTGGGTGCTGAAGCAGTACCACGGCTCGCCGCGGCGGCAGGCGCGGCAGTGACCGCAGACCGCGCGCCAGTTGAGGATGACGAAGTCACCGGGCGCCACGTCGGTCACGCCGGGCCCGACCGCGTCGACCACGCCGGCCGCCTCGTGCCCGAGCAGGTACGGGTAGTCGTTACCGATGCCGCCTTCCCGGTAGTGCAGGTCGGTGTGGCATACCCCGCACGCCTGCACGGTGACGAGCGCCTCTCCCGGCCCGGGCTCGGGTACCAGGATCGTCGTCACCTCTACCGGCTCGCCCTTGGCGCGGGAGATCACGCCCTGAACGCTGATGGTCACGTATCCACCTCTTAGCTTCATTGCTCGTAATACCGATCGTGTGCTTCGCCCCATCATCCACGCTGGCAGCAAGGCACGGAAGGTCAGGGGTCACCGGGTGTCGGTGGTGCGGCCGCGCCACTGCGCGCCGAGGCCGGCGTAGTGCCGCCGGGCCGAGTCGGCGGTCATGGCCGCGTACAGCAGGGCGATCAGCGGCAGGCCGGGCGCGCGCAGCGGCGACAGCCGGTACAGCCGCAGCAGGGGCAGGAAGCTCAGCGACATCAGCGCCCAGCCGGCCAGCCCCGCGCCGAAGGTGAACGCGGCCGGGCGGCCCCCGCCGGCCCCCAGGGCCGCCAGCCCGGCGATGGCGCCGGCCGGCGGCAGCGCGTACAGGAACAGCAGCCCGAGCAGCGTCCCGGCCAGCAGCGCGGGCGAGTAACGCAACTGGGTGTAGGCGGACCTGGCCACCATCTGCCACAAGCTGGCCAGCCCGGGATACGGGCGCACGCTGACCACCTCACGGGTCACGCCCAGCCAGGTGCGGCCCCGCTGGCCCTTGATCAGGCGGCCCATGGCCACGTCGTCGATGAGGGCGCCGCGGATCGCTGCCACGCCGCCGGCCCGGTCCAGGACCGCGCGGCGGATCAGCAGGCAGCCGCCGGCCGCGGCCGCCGTCCGCGAGCCGGGCACGTTCACCCGCCGGAACGGGTAGAGCTGCGCGAAGAAGTAGACGAAGGCCGGGACCACCACCCGCTCCCAGCCGGTCGCCGCCCGCAGCAGTGCCATCTGCGAGACCAGGTCCCGGTCGTCCCCCTCGGCCGCGGCCACCAGCCGGCGCAGCGTACCCGGTCCCTCCCACGCGATGTCGGCGTCGGTGAACAGCACGTAACCAGGAGTTCCAGCGGCCCGCAGGCCCTGGGCCATCGCCCACACCTTGCCCGCCCAGCGCTCGCCCGCGGGGGGCGGAACCCCGGGGATCACCCGCAGCGTGCGGTTCCCCGGAAGGGAAGCGGCAATCCGCTCCGCCACCGCACCGGTGCCGTCGGTGCTGCCGTCGTCGACCACCAGAACGGCCAGCGCCCCCGGATACTCCTGGCCGAGCAGCGCCGGCAGCGTCACCGGCAGCAGCTCGGCCTCGTTCCGGGCCGGGACCACCGCCACCACGTCCGGCCACGCCGTCGGCTCGGCGGTGACCCGGGGCAGCCGCTGGCTGGTCCGCCAGAAGCCGCCATGCGCGGCGACCAGGTACACCCAGGCCAGCGCGGCGGCCGCGCACGCGATGCTCAACCCCGGCATCCCGGCAGCTTCTCACATCAAGAAGCGGGGGTGCGCCAGGCGATGACGTCGCCGGCGGTGACGGCGGGGGGGCCGAGCAGGGTGGTGAGGTACTGGGCGAGCAGGGAACCCGGGGTGGTGACGGCGACGACCGCGGATACCCGCCAGGCCTTGATCTGGTCACGCATCCGGGCGGGGGTCACGCTCTTGAAGTCCGTCGCGGTGCAGGCGCCGGGCGGCACGCCGGACTTCAGCGCCGGGGGCAGGGCGGCCGGGGAGCACGCCCAGATCGCGTTCAGGTACCGGCCCGCGATCGGCAGGCCGCTCCCGTCGATGTAGCTGCGCCCGTTCCCGGCCGGGCCGATGAAGTACCCGCCGACCAGGGAGGCGGGCTGGCCGGTGCCGGCCTGCCAGCGCAGCGGCTCGGTGAAGGTGGACATCGGCAGCGGCACCGTGAGCACGCTGGCCGACGGGGGCAGCCGTAGCGCGGCGAACGCCGCCGGCCAGCCGGGCGGCACCGGGGTGGCCGTGTTGGCGGCCAGCGGGACCGGCACGACCGGCAGCACGGCCAGGATCGTCCCGGCCAGCACCACGGCGGCCGGCCGCCAGCCGGCCGCGAGCCACG
>JAJKHX010000424.1 GCA_021154785.1 Nocardiopsis sp. | reverse complement strand
TGTGCGGGTACAGCGCGTAGTTCTGGAACACCATCGCGATGTCGCGGTCCTTGGGCGGCAGGTCGTTGACCACCCGGTCGCCGATCGAGATGGTGCCGCCGGTGATCTCCTCCAGCCCGGCGATGGACCGCAGCGCGGTCGACTTCCCGCACCCGGACGGGCCGACCAGCACCATGAACTCGCCGTCGGCGATGTCAAGGCTCAGGTCTTCGATGGCCTGGACGCCGCCCGGATAGGACTTTTCCACGTGGTCAAGGATGATCTCTGCCATTGGTAGTCGGGGACGCGGTACCTGGGCAGGCCCGTTCCCCATCCCCCTTTCAAGGGAAAGGTGCGGTTTTCCGCATACGGTTTACCGGTGATGTTCTTGGCAGGCCTGAACCGCCTCGGATAGGGCATGGTGCCGCGGAGCCCGTACAGGTCGTGCCCGTTGAACACCGCTCCATACCCGGAGTTGCCCTGCCCGCAGGTTGCGGCCCGCTTCGTGATCCATCGAGCTGCGGAGCCTCGCGCCATATAGCCGGCCGGGCGGAACTTGGCGGCGGCGGTCCCGGAGCGGAGGTAGTTGCCGTAGCCGCGTAGAACGGATCCGCTACGCGGCAGGCAGTGGCAGGGGCGAAGGTGGTCACCACCTCGGCAGCGGATATTACCGGAGCCGCTGCTGCTCGCTGGCCGCGGAAGACGTCTTTCATGCGCCCACCCCAAGAAGGATCAGGCCTGATGCGCAGGGTATGCGCGTAACCCGCCGAACCTGCCTTAAACCTCTTCCAGCGGAATATCAAGAACGGGACGCAGGGCACCGTCACGTAACGCGGCACGCATCCGGCCACGATGATCGTGCGGTGTGCCGGCCGTGCCGGACCGGAGGAAACACGACGCCCAGACATCAGCTCATCCGGCTTCGATGAGCAGCACGACGGCCGTCAGGGTACGCTGCGGCGGGATGGCCAGGCCGATCTCGGCCAGCGCGGCACCGGAGGCCTCGACCCTGCGGACGCTTGAGTCGGGCAGGCCGCCCGGGCGGGGTAGCCGCGCGCCCGGGGTCACCTCGGTGACCCGGTAGCGCCGCCGCGGGTCCAGGCCTGGTACCCGCAGGGCCGCCGGCTGGTCATTGCGAGGCTCGTCGAGCTGCACGTAGCTCATCAGGGCCGCCGAGGCGTCGGCCGCGACGACGCCGTACATCCAGGCGGTGTCGTCCGGGGTGTCGACCCGGACCACGCGGCCAGCGTGGATCAGCGCGCGATGCTGCTTGTACAGCCCGATCCAGACGGCCAGCTCGGCACGGTCAGCGTCACCGGCCTCGGTCAGATCCCACTCGATCCCGAAATGGCCGAACAAGGCGGTGGCGCAGCGCAGCGGCAGCGGCATGTACCGGCCGGTCTGGTGGGAGAACGGGGCCGATACGTGGGCGCCGAGGTACTCGGGCGGCACCAGTTGCCCGGTCCAGCGCTGGATGGACTGCCGGGCCAGGGCATCGGTCATGTCCGAGGTCCAGACTCGCTGGACGCGCTCGAGCATCGCCAGGTCGATGCGGCCGCCGCCGGCGGCGCAGGATTCCCACTCGACGCCCGGATGCCGCCGTCGCAGCTCGTCCAGCAGCGCGTAGACCGCCAGCGCCTGGCCGTGCGCGGCCGGCGCGCCCGCGCGAGCGCCGCTGCCGGCGTCGATGATGTCGCGGTTGCAGTCCCATTTGACGTAGGAGATCTCGTATTCCGAGATCAGCGCGCTGATCCGGTCGCGCAGGTATCCGGTCACCTCCGGCCGGGTCAGGTCGAGGACCAGCTGGTGCCGTTGCAGCGGCGGCCGCCGCTGCCCGGCGGCGAGGATCCAGTCTGGGTGCGCGCGGAACAGCGCGGAGTCCGGGTTAACCATTTCCGGCTCGATCCAGAGCCCGAACTGCATGCCGCGGGTACGCACGTGATCGGCGAGGCGGTGCAGCCCGCCGGGCCAGACGTGCTCGTCGACCTGCCAGTCGCCCAGGCCGGCCCGGTCGCTGCGGCGGCCGGTGAACCAGCCGTCGTCCAGGACGTACCGCTCCACCCCGACGTCCGCAGCGATGTCGGCCAGCGCCACCAGCGTGGCGAAGTCATGCCGGAAGTAGACCGCCTCCCACACGTTGAGGTTGACCGGGCGCGGCGAGCGCGGGTGCGCGGGCCGCGCGCGCAGGTAGCCGTGGAACTGGGCCGACAGGTCGTCCAGCCCGGCCCGGGTGGCCGCGAGGTATACCCAGGGTGTGGCGTAGGACTCGCCCTCGGCCAGTGCGATCTCGCCGGGTAGCAGCAGCTCGCCGCCGCCAATGGTGGTCACCCCCGGCTGCATCCGCGCACCCCCGTCGGCCATGCCCAGGCCGGACGGCACTCGCTCGACGCGGTGCACAGTATTCCCGCTCCAGGCGACGTGCAGCCCGTAGGCCTCGCCCCTACTGAAAGTGAAGCCGGGGACCCCGGCAATCAGCACGGTGGCCGAGTCGTGGCCGGTGTGGCCGCGGCGGCCTTCGCGCAGCCACAGTCCGTCGCCGATCCGGTGCCGCTGCGGGTTGCGCTCTCCCATCGGCCGTCCGGTGAAGTCGAGGACCTCGCCGACTCGCGCCGGCAGCGGGAAGACCACTTCCAGGCTGTCGACGACGTAGGGCTGGCTGCCGGTGTTGGTCAGTACCTGCCGGGCGCGGATCGCGCCGCCGGGCACCGCCTCCACCTCGGTTACCAGCCGTAGCCCGGCGGCCGTGTCCTCGGCCTCGACCCGGGCCCGGGTGCCGTCATGCTCGGACCGCACCGGCCGGAACAGCGGCGACCAGTCGCGCCCGGCGGCTACCGGGTCGCCGGGCGCGGAGCCCAGCCGGTGCCCGGCCAGGCCCGGCCTGCCGAACCAGCCTTCTCCGGGTTGCGGCAGCAGCGGGCACGGGCGGACCGCCGCCAGCAGCGCCGCGGCATCGTCCGGATCGATCCCGGCCGCGGGCACCGGGCCGGCCCAGACGGCCGGCAGGGCGCCCGCTCGCGGGAACAAGATCAGCGCGGTCCCCGGCGCGGCGTCCGGGTGAGCCACCAGCAGCGGGCGCGGCCCGGCCGCGCCCTGCTCCACCGGGGCGTCGGCGGCGTATGTATGGACCTTGTCACCGACGGTCACTTGGGCTCCGATCTCGACCATGCGCTGGCCCTCGGGAGGCTCCGGCGCCCCATGGCCGATGTCCGCAGGAAGTCGGCCATCGGTGTCAGCTGGTTCTCAGTACGTAGTCCGCATCGGCCTGGGCCGTTTTCAGCGCCCGGCTTGTCGGTTCGGTGCCGAAGAAGGCCGGGGCGAGATCGTTGTCGATGTTGGTGAGCGCGTCGGTCATCCCCGGGCTGACCGGGAAGTTGACTACCTTCCCGTGCGCCTCGGCCAGGAACGCGGACATGTCGATGCCCTGCTTCTGCCAGTAGTGGAGGAAAAGCGGGTCGAGGCTCTTGATGGCCGGCCAGATGTAGCCGCCCGAGCCGAGGATCGCTTCCGATTGCCGGGAGCCGAGCCATTGTTCCAGCTCCCAGGCCTGCTTCGGGTGCGGGGTGTGGCTGTTCAGGCCGTCGATCAGGCCGTTGAACACGCTGATCCGGCCGTTCGGGCCGATCGGCAGCATGGCGACGCCGACCGGGAAGGCCACGCTCTGCTTGATCATGAGGGTGTTCCAGTCGCCCGTCTCATACGTGGCCACCTGGCCCTGCGCGAACATCTGCGGCATGTTGCTGCCGTTGTCGTTCGGCCCGGTCAAGCTGCCCGGCGCGATGACGTGGTCGCCGGTCAGGTCCTTGGTCAGGAACGCCATGCCCTCGTTGGCCTGGGCAGTGGTCAGGCTCGCCGTGCTGGCGTACGGATGCGGGATTATGCTGCCGCCGACCTCGGCTACGTAGTTGCCCCAGCCGCTTTGCGGGTCGTCGTACACGCCGAGACCGTAGGTCTTGACCTTGTGCGGGTTGAACTGCGGAGACAGCGCGTTGTGCCCGCTGGTGTCGGTGGTCGCCTCCTTCAGGAACGTGACGAACGACCCGGTGCCGTTCGTGTTCCAGGTCAGGTTGGCCGGGACCGTCAGGTGCAGCTTGGCGAAGTAGGCCTTGTTGTAGAACAGCGCGATCGTGTCCCAGTCCTTCGGCAGCCCGTAGATCGCCGACCCGCGAGAATGCAGCGCGACCAGCTGCGGGTAGTACTGGGCCATGTCGATGTGGTTGGCCTTGATCAGCGGCGCGATGTTGGTCAGCATGCCGTCCTTGATGAACGTGCCGAGGAACGGCGTATTGACCCAGAACAGGTCCGGCGCCCCGCCGGTGATGAACTCGGCCGTGACCTTCTGGGCGAAGCTGGCGTACGGAATGTTCTCGATGGTCACGTGGATGTCCGGGTGGAGCTTCTCGAACTCGTCGATGGAATGCTGGTAGCCGATCTGCTCGTGCGGGTCCCACAGCGCGTATGTCAGGTTGACGCCGCCGCCGCTGCTCGAGCTGCCGATGCCCCAGCCTGCGCAGCCGGACAGCAGGGTCAGGGCCGCGGCGGTGATCATGATCCGGACGACGGAGCCGGCGCTGCGCCGCGCGGGTCTGCGGGTCCGTCCCGGTCGTGGCCCGTTCACCGGTTGATCCCGGTGAGCGAGATCGAGTTCACGATGTGCTTCTGGAAGATCGCGAACAAGATGACCATGGGGACCAGCGCGACCAGCGCGCCGGCCAGGATCAGGTTCCACTGGACGCTGAAGTTGGAGTTGAAGTTCGCGATGGACACGGTGAGGACGTTCAGCGAGGGAGAATTCGTCACGATCAGCGGCCACAGGAAGTTGTTCCAGCCGAACACGAACGCCAGCAGCGTGGCGGTGATGATGATCGGCCGGGAGATCGGCACGATAATCCGCCACAGGATCCGGGCTTCCGAGCAGCCGTCCAGCCGCGCGGCCTCCATCACCTCCTTCGGGATCGTCATGAAGTACTGCCGCATCAAGAACACCGAGTACGGGACGCCCAGCACGTACGGCAGGAAGATCGCCCAGTAGGTGTTCAGCACGTGGGCGTGCGCGAACATCACGTACAGCGGGACCAGCGTCACCACGTTCGGCACCATCAGCGTCATCAGGTACAGCCAGAACAGCGAGTC
>JAJKHX010000423.1 GCA_021154785.1 Nocardiopsis sp. | reverse complement strand
GCGGTACCCGCAGCCGGCTGAACCGCAAGAACGCGCCGAACGCGGTCACCAGCAGCGGCCCCAGCCATCCCCACGGCCGGTCATCGGGCAGCGGGGACACCGTCACCCGCGCACTATAACAGCGGGCGAATGCCCCTATCCCTGGGCAAAGCCCGGCGGAAAAGGCGAAAGCCGGGCCCGGCGGGAGGTCGGGCCCGGCAATTCGAACCGGGAGGCGAAACTACGGCAATCGGTCAGCTGGCGAAGTCGAGCAGCGGCTGGGCGCGGCTCGTGTGGCGCAGCTTGGACAGCGACTGCTTCTCGAGCTGCCTGATCCGCTCGCGGGTCAGGCCGAGCGCCCGGCCGATCTCGTCCAGCGTGTGCGGGTTGCCGTCGTACAGGCCGAACCGCATGGCCATGATCGTGGCCTCGCGTGGCGTCAGCGCGTCCAGCGCCGAACGCAGCTGCTCGGCCATCAGCTGACGGTCCACGAGCTCCGAGGCCTCGGGCGCGTCGACGTCCTCGATCAGGTCGCCGATCGACGTCTCGCCGTCCTCGCCGATGGTGGAGTCAAGCGAAATCGGCTGACGCGACGTGCGCAGCAGCTCCTCGATCTGGTCCGGGGTCCGGTCAAGCTCGACGGCCAGTTCCTCCGGGGTGGGCTCGCGGCCCAGGCGCTGGTGCATGTCACGCTCGACCCGGCTCAGCTTGCTGAGCATCTCGAGCACGTGCACCGGCAGCCGGATGGTCCGGGCCGAGTCGGCGAAGCCGCGCTGGATGGCCTGCCTGATCCACCACATCGCGTAGGTGGAGAACTTGTAGCCCTTGGTGTAGTCAAACTTCTCGACGGCGCGGATCAGCCCCAGGTTGCCTTCCTGCACCACGTCGAGCAGGGAAAGGCCGCGGTCGCTGTACTTCTTGGCCACCGACACGACCAGCCGCAGGTTGGCCTCGAGCATGTGCGCCTTGGCGCGCCGCCCGTCCTCGGCCACCAGCTCGAGCTCACGCCGGAAGTTCTCGTCCAGCCCGGCGCTGCTGTCTAGACCGAGGCTTTCCAGCTTGTGCTCGGCGAACAGGCCAGCCTCGATCCGCTTGGCCAGGTCCACTTCCTGCTCAGCCGTGAGCAGGCTGGTGCGCCCGATGGACTTCAGGTAGGTGTGGACCGAGTCGCCCATGGCGGGCGTCTGGTCATCGAGGTCGACCTCGGCCAGCTTGTCGGCCTCCGCCTCGAGGGTCATCACTTCGGTCTCAGCGATCTCAGCATCGGCGTCGTCGCCCGGCTCAGGACCGGAATCCGCCGCCCGCTCCGGCTCCTTGGCCACCCGCGCCTTGGGGGTCGCGGCGGCGCGCGCCGTCGTACGGGACTTGGGGCTCCGCTTGGGCTCCGTCAGCTCGTTGGCCAGCCGCACGCCGGCCTCGCTCAGCTCACGCAGAATGGACCGTCCCTCGGCTGGCGTGAGGCCCGCCTCGTCAAAGGCCGTCCTCAGCTCCGCAAGAGACAGGTGACCCTGGCTCCGCCCGCGCTGGATGAGATCATCCACCCGGGTCGTGCTCGCCTCGTCATCCGAGCGCGTGATGCGCTCAGCGGTTGCGATCCGCGGCATGAGACACCTCCCTCCTTCTCGTAACAACGCGTGCATTACTTGCGTAGTTCAATTGGGCTTCCACCAAGTACCCCTCGCCGCCCCGCGCAGTCCTCAGCGGGAGACATTGTCCAGGCACTATTAAGTAACGTTCTCCGCCTCAGTTTGTTCCCGCCGTAGCAGCTCTTGCCTGAGCCGCACGATGTCGTGCTTCCCGCTGGGGAGCATGGGAACGGCATCGACCATTACCACCCTGCTCGGAGAAGCGTAACGCGGCAGGCGGTCGCGCACATGCAGACGGAGCAATTCCAGGCCCGGCGGGTTGGCCGGATCAGACGGCGCCACCACCGCTACCACCCGTTCGCCCCATTCCGCGTCGGGTTGCCCCACCACCGCGACATCCCGGACGCCCGGGCAGCTCTCCAGCGCGGCCGCCACCTCGCCGGGGACCACCTTGCGGCCCCCCGTGTTGATGACGTCGTCCGCCCGCCCGCGCACCGTCAGCCGCCCCGAGCCGTCCAGCCGCCCTAGGTCCCCGGTGCGGAACCAGCCTGCATCGTCCGGGGGGACGACCCCCCTGGACCCCCCGCGCATGGGGGGGCTGCCCGCCCCCCCATCCCCCCCTGGCCGGTAACCCGAGAACAGCACCGGCCCGCCGATCCATATCCGCTCGTCGTCGCCGATCTTCACCCGCACGCCGTTCAGCGGCACCCCGTCGTAGACGCAGCCGCCGCAGGTCTCGGTCATGCCGTAGGTCGTCACCACCGGTATGCCCGCGGCCCGGGCGGCGGCCAGCAGGCCGGCCGGAGCGGCGGCGCCGCCCAGCAGCACCGAGGAGAACCCAGCCAGCGGCGCCGATTCACCGGCACCGTTTCCGAGCAGCCGCTGCAGCTGGGTGGGGACCAGCGAGACGTGCGCGCAGCCGGACGCGGCCGCCGCGGTCAGCGTCGCGGCGTCAGCGTGCTCAGCCAGCACCGGCTCGGTCCCGCTGACCAGCGAGCGCACCAGGACCTGCAGGCCGGCCACGTGCGTCACGGGCAGGCAGCACAGCCAGCGCTCGCCCGGCCGGGCGCCCGCCCGGTCCAGCGAGGCCTGCGCCGAATGACGCAGCGCGGCCGCGCTCAGCTCCACCCCCTTGGGGGCGCCGGTGGATCCGGAGGTGCCGATGATCACCGCCGTACCTTCGGCGACGCCCGGATTAGGTACCGAACGGGGCTGGTTCACGCCCCGCGCATCCTCCACTGAGTCCGGCCCGAGCGCCTCGATGAGCCCGGCGAGCCGGGCCGGCGGCAGGCCCGCGTCGAGCGGCAGGATGGCCGGCCCGGTGCCGTCGAGCGCCGCGGCCAGCAACTCGACCAGCCGCGGGGTCGCCCGCTCGACCAGGACCGCATGCAATGGACGCTTCGTCACGATCGTTAAGGTTAGAGCGGCGACTGTGGGAGGTTACGAATGAGGGAACGCCCGACCCCGGAACATCTTGTGATTTGGTTCACAAGATCATGATGATACCGGGCCGACGGGAGCCGGACCGGTGAGCGACCTCACCGGGATGCTCGCGGGGCTGCGGGCGTTCGCGATCCCGATGCCAGTGAAGTTCCGGGGGATCACGGTGCGCGAGGGCGCGCTGATCCAGGGACCGGCCGGATGGGGCGAGTTCTCGCCGTTCGCCGAGTACGGGCCGCAGGAAAGCGCCCGCTGGCTGGCCAGCGCGATCGAGTCCGCGACGGCGGGCTGGCCGGCCCCGGTCCGGGACCGGATCCCGGTGAACGCGACCGTGCCCGCGGTGGGACCTCAGCAGGCCGCGGCGATCGTGGCCCGGTCGGGCTGCCGGACCGCCAAGGTCAAGGTGGCCGAGCGCGGCCAGGCCGAAGCCGAGGACATCGAGCGGGTCGAGGCGGTCCGCGAAGCGCTCGGCCCGGGCGGCAGGATCCGGGTCGACGCCAACGGCGGGTGGGAGCCCGGGCAGGCGGTGCGGATGCTGCGCCAGCTGGCCCGGTTCGGGCTCGAGTACGCCGAGCAGCCCTGCGCCACCCTGGAGGAACTGGCCGAGGTGCGTCGGCATACCGGCATTCCGGTCGCCGCCGATGAGTCCATCCGCCGGGCCGAAGACCCGCTGCGGGTCCGGGCCGCCGGCGCCGCCGACATCGTGATGGTGAAGGTCCAGCCGCTCGGCGGGGTCCGCGCGGCGCTCGCGGTCGCCGAGGCCTGCGGCCTGCCCGCCGTGGTGTCGAGCGCCGTCGACACCTCGGTCGGCCTGGCCGCCGGGGTGGCGCTGGCCGCCGCCCTTCCCGACCTGCCTTACGCCTGCGGCCTGGGCACGATGCCCCTGCTGGCCGGCGACGTCACCGCGAGCCCGCTGGCGCCCGCGCGCGGGGAACTGCCGGTCCGCCGTCCGGCCGTGGACCTCGATGAGCTGGCCCGGTGGGAGACCGACCCGGCGCCCTGGCGGGAGCGGGCCGCGGCCGCCGCCCGCTTCCTGGGCGCCGCCTCGTGAACCCGTCCACCGCGTTCGGCGTCACGTTGTGCGATGAGCTGATCCGGTGCGGGCTGCGTGAGGTGGTCCTGGCGCCCGGGTCGCGGAGCACGCCGCTGGCCATGGCCTTCGCCGGTGCCAGCCAGCAAGGTGCCAGCCAGCAGGGCGCCGCCCGGCAGGGGCGGCTCCGGCTGCACGTCCGGATCGACGAGCGCTCCGCCTCGTTCACCGCGCTCGGCCTGGCCAAGGCCAGCCGCCGCCCGGTGGCGGTGCTGTGCACCTCGGGCACGGCCGCCGCCAACTTCCACCCGGCGGTGATCGAGGCCGGCGAGTCGGCGGTGCCGCTGATCGTGCTCACCGCCGACCGGCCCCCCGAACTGCGGGGGACCGGCGCCAACCAGACGATCGACCAGATCAAGCTGTACGGCGCCGCGGTGCGCTGGTTCTGCGAGGCCGGGACGCCCGAGGCCCGGCCGGGCATGGCGGCCTACTGGCGCTCGCTGGCCTGCCAGGCCTGGGCCCGCGCGGCCGGGCTGGCCGGCGGCCTGCCCGGACCCGTGCACCTCAACCTGCCGCTGCGCGACCCGCTGGTGCCCGGCGGCGACGCGGACTGGCCGGAGCCGCTGGACGGGCGCCCCGGTGGGCAGCCGTGGACGCGTTTCGGGGACCGGCCAGCGCCGAGCGTGCTCGACCTGCCCTGGACCGAGCGGGGCGTGCTGGTCTGCGGGGACGGCGATTACGATCCGCTGCCCCTGGTCGAGCTGGCCGAACGGGCCGGCTGGCCAGTGCTGGCCGAGCCCTCGTCCGGAGCCCGCCGCGGACCGCACGCGCTGTCCGCCTACCAGTACCTGCTGGCCACCCCGGAGTTCGTCCGGGCCCACCCGCCGGACCTGATCGTCTCCGCGGGCCGGCCCGGGCTGTCCCGCGGCCAGACCGCCTTCCTCAGCCGGGGCCCCGCCCGCCGGCACGTGGTGGTCGCCCAGGGCCCCGGGCGCTGGGCCGACCCGCAGCGGGCCGCCACCGACGTCACGGCCGCCGTGCGGCTGACCGGGACGCCAGGGACAGAAGGAGCCTGGCTGGACGCCTGGCGCCGGGCGGACGAGGCCGCCAGCCGCGCGGCCGGCGCCGTGCTCGCCGCCGAGGAGGCCCTCACCGAGCCACGGCTCGCCCGCGACCTGGTCGCCGCCCTGCCGGGCGGTGCACTGCTGTGGATCGCGTCGAGCCAGCCCGTTCGGGATATTGACGGCGGAGCCCGGCCCCGTGCGGACCTGCACGTGCTGGCCAGCCGGGGTGCCAGCGGCATCGACGGGACCGCGTCGTCGGCGATCGGCGCCGCGCTGGCCCACGACGGCCCGGCCTTCGCCCTGATCGGCGACCTGGCACTGGTGCACGACGCGGCCGGCCTGGCCCTCGGCCCGCGGGAGCCGCACCCCGACCTGTGCCTGGTCGTGGTCAACAACGACGGCGGCGGCATCTTCTCCGACCTGGAGCCGGCTGCCTTCCCCGACTCGTTCGAGCGGCTGTTCGGCACCCCGCACGGCACCCGGATCGACCACCTGGCCGCCGCGTTCGGCCTGCCCTACCAGCGGCTCGCACGGCCCGGTGACCTGCCCGGGGCGCTGACGGGCGGCGGCCTGCGGATCGTCGAGGCACAGACGGACCGGACCGCGGCCGCCGCGCTGCGGGCCCGGATGCGCGCCGCGGCCACCGAGGCCATCCGCCGGCACACCGGAACCATCGCCGGCCACCGGGCATGACGCTGCGGTGGTCACGGCCCTTCGTGGCTAGCTTCCGCCCGTATCCCGTCCCGGTACGGGACGCGTGGTGGAACGCGCGATGACCTCCCAGCGCGGCTGGTCCTGCCCGGGCGGCTCGCGGTGGCCGAGGACCAGGCGGGCGCAGCGGCTGCCCTGGTCGCGTAGCGACTGGGCGAGGGTGGTCAGCCCGGCCGGCCCGGCGGCGTCGCTGTCGTCCCAGCCGCTGATCGCGACGGTCCCCGGCACGGCCAGGCCCGCGCGGGCGGCGGCCCGCAGCGCGCCGAGGGCGAGCTCGTCGCTCATCGCGGCGATCGCGTCCGGCGGGTCGGCCGCGCGGAACAGCTCAGTGGCGAACGCCTCGCCCGCGGCGGCGCTGTTGACCGGGCACACGGCGACCCGCAGCTCCGCGGAAGCGCCGCCCGCCCGCCGCCAGGCGTCGTGGAATCCCTGCCACCGGCGCCGGGTCACCGGGAAGGTGACCGCCCTGGTGGCCGTCCCGGTGACCAGCCGCCGGGCGCGGCCGCGGTCGAGCGGGAAGCTGAGCACGGCCGGCCGCCGGGCACCGGCGAAGACGAGCGCGCCGATCGCGGCGGCGGCGGCCCGGTCGTCGATGCCGACGCGCGGCAGGCCGGCCCGGCCCGGGCCGGCGTGCACCACCGCGGGCAGCCCGCGCGCCGTGACCGCCTCCAGGACCGGGTCGTCTTCGCTGGTGGTCCAGACGATGAACCCGTCGACCACCGCGTCGGCGACCCGCTGCACGTCACTGTCGGCACCGGCGGTCGGCACCAGGGTGAGGCCGACGCCGTCGACCGCGCAGACCTCCGCGACCCCGGCCAGGAAACGGGCGGCCTGCGGGTCGTCGAAGGCATAGGTGAGCCGCTCGCCCAGCACCACGCCCACGCTGCCGGCCCGGCCGCGGCGCAGCGACCGCGCCCCCGGGTGCGGGCCCGGATAGCCCAGCCGCTCCGCGGCGGCCCGCACGCTGGCCCTGGCCGCGGCCGAGACCCGTTCGGGCCGTGAATACACGTACGACACGGTCATCGGCGATACGCCGGCCGCCTCCGCCACTTGCCGCATGGTCGGCCGGGCCCCCTGTTGAGCCATTGCTACACTATAGATGTGTATCGATACACAAGGCCAGCACGGGTACCTCGTGAGCACGCCCGGCCTGAGGCGATCGTCCGGGACGGGCCGACCGTGCTGTGCTACGGCACGATCTCCGCCTACGCCTTCTGGATTTACGCGTTCGGGCCCGCACTGGCCCTGCTCCGCACCGAGCTGCATTTCTCGTACACCATGCTCGGTGTCTACTCCGCGCTCTGGTCCGGCGGCGTCGCCGTCGCCGGCCTGATTTTCGCCCCGGCTTCGCGCCGGCTGCCGAGGGCCTCGCTGGTGTGGTTCTCCGCTCTCGGCGGCGTCGCCGGAGTGAGCCTGTTCGTCGCGGCTCGCTCCATTCCGGTCACCTTGCTCGGCGCCTTCGCCGGCGGCCTGGCCGGCACCGTGCTCCTGTCCGTCAGTCAGGCGATCCTGTCCGACCGGCACGGGGCGCGACGTGAACGCGCCCTGGTCGAGGCGAACGCGGGCGCGGCCGCCTGCGCCGTGCTCACCCCGGTGATCCTCGGCGGCCTGCAGGCCACCGCGGTGGGCTGGCGGGCCGCGATGGGGCTGCCGGCCGTCGCCCTGGCCTGGCTCTACCTGCGCTACCGCCGCGTGCCGCTGCCGGCCAAGGCCGCGGCCCGCGGCACCGGCCGCTCGCGGCTCCCGGCCGCCTGCTGCTACCTGGCCGCGCTGGTGGCCGCCGGCATCGCCGTCGAGTTCTGCGTGATCTACTTCGGGGCCGAGCTGCTGGCCGCCACCGGACTGTCCGCCACCGCCGCGGCCACCGCGATGAGCGCCTTCTACCTGGGCATCCTCATCGGCCGGATCGGTGCCGCGGTGCTCACCCGCTCCACCGGGCGGACCGTGCCCCTGCTGTGGCTGTCCCTGGTCGTCACCGCCGCCGGTTTCCTGCTCTTCTGGCTCGCCGGAGCCCCGGTACCCGCCGTGGCCGGATTGCTCGTCTGCGGGCTCGGCGTCGCCAACCTCTACCCCCTCTCACTCGCGCTCACGCTGGCCGCCGCGCCCGACCACGGCGACGCGGCCAACGCCCGCGTCCAGCTCCTCGGCGGCGTGCTCGTGGTCACCGCCCCGTACCTGCTCGGCAGCCTCGCCGATCACCTCGGGCTGACCGCTGCCTTCACCGTCGAGCCGGTCCTCGTCGCCGGCTCGGCGGTGCTGCTCCTGGCCGGCTTGCGAGCCGGCCAGATACATCCCGGGTCGTCCCCGGCCCGCCGCCGTTAGCTCGCCGGCCGCCGGAGGTTTCACAGCTAGAAAATATAAAGGCCGCATGCGCTAAACCATGAAAGGCCGGGTAGCTAAAGCCAGCCGAATCTACAGCGCTGAGGGAGAATGCGATGAATTCTGGCCTGGCGCGATGGGCGATGGCACACCTGGACGGCTGGACCTGGCTCGTCGCGGAATACCGTACCTGGCTGATGGTGATCGCCACGGTCATCGGCGTGGCGGCACCGCTCCTGGGCGCGGCCAGGAAGGGCCGGCCACGGCCGGCGCCTTCCGTAGTCATCCGCAGCGCCGCCACGGCACTGGGCTTTGCCGCGGCCGCGGTGACTGCCTGCTCGCTGCTGCATTTCAGCGACCTGCGCTGGCTGCCGCCGGGCCAGCGGACGGCCGCGCACCTGAGCGCGCCCGGCGGCCTGTTCAGCTTCGCCAAGCCGATCGTGGCCGTGGTCAATTCAGTGGCAGGCGTCCCCGCCGAGGTCCGGGCCACCCAGGTGTCAGTCCATGCCGCCTTCACCTGCGCGCTCCTGGCCCTGGCCGCGCTGCTCGTGGCTGCCCTGGCCTGGCGGCGTGCCCGCCGCGCTGACATCAGGCAGATCGTGCGAGAAGAAATACGACGATCAACCGCCGCGTATGCGCCGGAACCGTCACCGGATGCCGCTACGCGCCAAACAAGCAGGCAGGCGCGGCGCGGAACGTGATGAGATCGCGGGCCAGGTGCGGGTAGCGGAGGTAACACGATTCGGCCACGCGCCGGCCCTGTCCCCGCACGGTGACAATCCGGCTGCCCGCCATGGCGCCCGGCGGTTACCAGCGGTCGACGTGCAGCACGTCCGCCAGCGGCCGGCGCTCGGCCGGGCGGAAGCTGTCGCCGGTGTAGTAAGCGGTGGGGATCAGCGCGCCCTGGCGGATGTCATCGGGGAGCCCGAGCAGCCCGGCGATCTCGGTCTCGTACTGCAGATGCAGCGTGGTCCAGGCGGTCCCGAGCCCCTGGGACCGGCAGGCCAGCATGTAGCTCCACGCGGCGGGCAGCAGCGACCCCCACAGCCCGGCCTGCGATTCCCCGGCCGGCCAGGCGGGCTGCACCGTAATGCACGGGATCACCAGGACCGGCACCTCGCCCATGTGCTGGGCCAGGTACGCGCTGCTGCCGCCCACCCGGGCCATGAGCCCGCTGCCCGTGGCCCGGCTCGGGTCGACGGCAGCGGCGCTGGCCAGGTAAGGCTCAGCCGAGCGCCGGTAGAAGTCCCCGATCTGCGCGCGCACCTGCGGATCGGTCACCACGATCCAGTGCCAGCCCTGCCGCATGCCGCCGCTCGGCGCCTGCAGCGCGATCTCCAGGCATTCCTTCACCAGGCCAAGTGGCACCGGGCGGGTCAGGTCCAGGCGCTTGCGCACCGACCGGGTCGTCGTCAGCAGCTCATCAGGCGTCAGCGGCACACCACGCATGATCGCATACCAAGGTAATGCGTATCTTCCCGGGCGGATTCCGCTCCGTAAAGCATGAGCGTGACCAACACCCTGGATCCGGCGACCGAACCCGTCGTCTCCCGCCGTGGCACCGCCGGAACGCTGTCATCCGCCCTGACGCCGCTCTCTCAGCCCGCCGGACTGCCGCGCGCCCTCGACGTCGAGCTGCCGCGCATGCGCCTGGTCCGGTTGCTCGAGGGCCGCTGGGACCGGCCGGTGACCTTGCTCGTCGCGGGCCCGGGCTTCGGCAAGACCACCGTCCTGGCCCAGGCGATACGGGCGCACCAGGCCGCGCCGCGCGGAATCGACGCATGGGTGAGCTGCGAGGCAGCCTACGAGGATTCCGCCTGCTTCGCCCAGGCCCTGCTCGGCGCCATCTCCGCCGGCGAACCCGCCCGCGGGCCCGGCCGCCGGGCCGCTCCGGGAGCGCGGGACGTCGTCGGCGCCCTGATCCGGCAGGCGCCGCTCGAGGTGTGCCTGCTGCTCGACGACGTGCACGAGATCCCGCCGGGCTCGCCCGGCGCGGCCCTCCTGCGTGAGATCACCAGGACGCTGCCGGCCACGGTCCACCTCGTCCTGTCCGGCCGCACGGCACCCGACGTCCCGCTCGCACGGCGTGAGGCCACCGGCGAGGTGACCAGGATCGGCGGCGAGGACCTCGCCTTCACCGACGTCGAGGTACGCGCCCTGGCCCGCCGGCTCGGACGCGATGCGCGGACCGCGGAACCGCTGCACGGCTGGCCCGCCATGGTCCGGCTGTCCCTGGCGGCCGGGCCCGGCGCGCCGTGGCAGTACGCCCGCGAAGAAGTCCTCGGCCAGGTAAGCCCCGCGCAGCGCCGGGCGCTGGCCGCGCTGGCCGCGCTCGGCACCGCCACCGCCCGCGAAGTCGCCGGGGTCGCCGGGGCTGCCGAGATCGCAGGCGAACCCGTCGACCTCGATGATCTCGCCCGGCAGGTTCCCCTGGTCGGGGTGCTGGACGACGGCCGTTACCGCGCCCACGACCTGTGGGCCGACGCAGCTCCCCAGATCATGACCGTGCACGACCAGCGGGCGCTGAGGGAACGCGCCGTCGCGGTCCTCGCCGCCCGCGGTGACCTGGCCCGGGCCGGGCGGCTGGCCTGCCAGGCCCAGGACTGGCGGCTGCTCGGCGAGCTAGCCGTCGGCCTCGTCCACACCACGCTGTCGGCGCTGCCGCGCGCCATCGCAAACCGGTGGCTGGACGCGGTCCCGCCGCCGGTCGCCGACGACCCGGCGTTCATGCTGCTGCGGGCGGCCGCCCTGCACGCCGGCGACTTCAGGGATCCGGGCATCGACCCCCTGCTGGATCAGGCCTGGAAGGCGATGCTCGGCCGTGGTGACCGGCGCGGCGCCGCCGGCGTGCTGGGACAGGCCATGATCACGGCGCACTCCCGCGCCGACCTCGCCCGGCTCACCGTGATAGCAGGCTGGGGCCACCAGTTCGACGGCCCCGTTTCTCCGGCCGTGACGCTGCTGCGCCGCAATATCGCCGCCATGCGCGCCGAGCTGGCCGGCGACCCGGAAGGCGCACTGGCCGAGTTCGCCCAGGTGCCATGGCAAGAGGTACCCCCCGCCCTCGCCCTGTCCATGTGGAGATTTCATTTCCACTGCCTGAACATGTGCGGGCGCGGCCGGGAGGCGGCCGAGCTGGCCGACCGGACGCTTGACCAAGCCGGAGACGAGTTCGTCCGGCTCTCCGGGGCCATGGCCCGCTGGTTCGACGGTGACCCGTCCGCCCTGGGGCGGCTGCGCCGCCAGGGAATCGGAGCGCTCCTGGCCCGGTCCGGTCCGGGTGCGCAGGCCCCGGCCCGGCCGGTCGAGGCAGCGGCACCGGCCACACACACGACGACGGCCCGGGAAGGATTTGTCGCGACAGCGCTGGCGGCAGTGATGGCGGCCTCGTGCGGGGCAGCAGACCCGTTCCCGCCGCTTCCCTGCGGAGACCCGGCCGGCTACGACAATCCCCGCGACGCCACCCTGGCCTGCGCCGCTCAGGCGGCAGTGGCGGTGGCACGTGGCGCCGAAACCGAAGCGCGCCAGGCCTATGCGCATCACCTGGCCAGCTGGCCCGTCGAGCACAAGTTCGCCGAACGGCACCTGCGCCGCTTCCTGGCCCTCGGCTACGTCCTGAGCGAGCCGCTGCGCGCGCACTGGGACCGCGTCGCCCTCGGGCCCTCGCACCTCGCGGCGCGGACGACCGCCCGCACCCTGGTCCGGGCCCGGGCCGGCGACCTGACCGGCGCCGGGAAACTGCCCCCGGCGCATGCCCTGTGCTTCCTGCCGCTGCCCTGGTCGGCCGAGCTCGCCGCCCGACTGGCCGCCGCCGGTCACCCCCAGGGGCTCACGCTGGGCCGCTGGCTCGCCGACACGCTCGGCCCGGCGGTCCGCCGCCAGCTCCGCGAGACGGCACGGTCAGCCGACCAGCAGGTCGCGGCGGGATCTGCGCAGCTCCTCGCGGCCCTGCCCGCGCCCCCCGCGCACCGGACCCAGGTCGAGGTCATCGGGCCGCTGCGGCTGACCCGCGACGGCAAGCCGGTCGACGCGCCGGAGCTGCGACGCGCCCGCGTGCGCCAGCTGCTCAGTGTGCTGGTCCTGCGGCCCGTCCTGACCCGCGATCAGGCGATCGACCTGCTCTGGCCGGACCTGGATCCGGAGAAGGCGGCCAGGAACATGCGCGTCACGCTGACCCACCTTCGCCGGCTCCTCGAACCCGACCGGTCCGGCGGCGAAGCCAGCTACCACCTGCGCACCGACGGAGACCGGATTCGGCTCCTGCCGTCCGCGTTCCTCTCGGTGGACGTGTGGACCCTCAACGCCCTGGACAAGCGGGCCGGCCAGGCCCGGGCCGACGGTGACATCGACCGCAGCGCCGCCCTGCTAGCCGATGCGGTCGCGCTGTGGCACGGCGAGCCGCTGCCCGACCTGCAGTACGTGTGCAGTCCCGACATCGAGGTCGAGGCCGGCCAGATCCGCGCCCGCCATGTCGGCCACCTGCTGGCACTCAGCGATCTGCGTCTCGTGGCCGACGACGCGGCAGCGTCCTTCGCGCTGGCCGAGCGGGCGCTGTCGCTGGAGCCGTTCGACGCCCGCGGCCAGCGGGTCGTCCTCGCCGCTGCTCTCCGGGGGCGCTGTCCCGGCCAGATCGCAGCGGCGCGCCGGCGGGTCTGCTCGGCCCTGCGGCAGCTCGGCGTCCCGCCCGACCCGCCGACCGCCATCCTCCTGCGCCAGGCGGCCCGCTGGGCCGGTTAACGCCCGGTTAGCGCCGCCCTGCGAACGTCGTGTCATCATCATCCGCCACGACAAGGGGGCACACGAAATGGCAACACTGGAACTGGTCACGCTGGAATGCCACCGCAAGCATGACCTCATCAACAAGGACGAGCCGCAGATCACCGTCGACGGCATCACCGTGTGGAACGGGGTCATGGCCAAGGGCGCCAAGGCCGACCTGCGGCCCACCAGCGTCCACTTCAACGGCCGCGCCGAGGTGACGCTGCAGGAAGTCAGCAACGGCAAGCCCACGCAGATCGGCGACGAGGTCACCGTCAGGGAAAACGGCAACCCGGCGTCGGTGAACTTCAAGACATCCGGCACCTGGTACGAGCTGCACATCGAGGTGTCATAGCCCGGGCCGTGTGTCGTCCGCGGAGCCGGCCAGGCGGGGCCGGCTCCGCGGCCATTCACGTGCCAACGGTGCGGGACGGCGAGGACTACGTGCTCGGCCTGGACGTCAGCTTCGGTTCCGCCGAAGAAGCGGCCGAACGGGTGGGCGATCCCGTCATCGCCCACGCGATCCGCGCCCAGCAGCGGCTGCCGCGCCGACCTGATCCGGCACCACCTGGCCTGCACCGTCCGGCCGGATTCCCCGCCCGACCGCCTGGATCACGGCTGGAGGATGACCCGGCCGGAGATTCCGCCGGCCGCCTTCGCGCCGAAGGCCTCGGCTGCCCGCGCGAGCGGGTACACCGCGCCGACCTGGGGACGCAGCTGGCCCTGGTCGACCAGGCGGGCGAGCTCGGTCAGCTGAGCCCGGCTGGACTCCTGGACGAACGCGACCGTCGTGATGTCGTCCCGGCCGGCCGGCAGCTGCGCGTCGGCCTTGATCGTGACCAGCGTTCCGCCTGGCCGCAGCAGGGTCGGCGACTTGGCTAGCAGCTCGCCGCCGATGGTGTCGAATACCAGGTCAGCCTGGCCCGTCACGTCCTCGAGGCGGTCGCCGTCCAGCGCGATGAAGCGGTCGGCGCCCAGCTCCGTGACCAGCTCGCGGGAGTGGCCGCGCCCGGTCCCGATGACCTCGGCCCCGGCCCAGCGGGCCAGCTGGACCGCCGTCGACCCGACCGCCCCGCCCGCACCGTGGATGACCACCGTCTGGCCCTTGGCCAGCTTGCCGTGCTCGAACAGGCCCTGCCACGCCGTCAGGCCAGCCCGGGGTACCGCCGCCGCGTGGACGTGGTCGGCGGTCCGCGGCTTGAGGGCCAGGTTCCGGGCTTCGACGGCGACGTACTCGGCGGCCGCCCCGTCACGGAGCTGGTCGGTAAGCCCGAACACCTCGTCGCCGACGGCGAGCCCGGCCGTCCCGAACCCGAGCGCGGCGACGACTCCCGACACCTCATGACCGGGGATAATCGTCGTCCTGTGATGGCCAGCCCGGCAGGTCCACAGGGGCCATTCCAGCTCGTTGTGGGTGATACCGCACGCGGCGACCTTGACCAGTACCTCGCAGAACATGGGCCTGGGATCGGTCACGTCTTCGAAGGCAAGCCCGCTGACGCCGGTTGACTCACGGGCGCGGATGGCTTTCATCGTCAGTCCCTCTCGGATGGATGGCGTGCTTCTTCACTCCTCCGACGACGCAGCCCGGCCCGATGTGAGGGGACCGTGCTAGAAGCCGCGCTGCTGGATGAGGCGCGCCTCGTGTTCCAGGTCGTCCCGGAAACCGGGATCGGCGATGGCGATCAGGCGGCGGGCGCGCTCGGCCAGGGACTGCCCCTTGAGCTCGGCCGCGCCGAACTCGGTGACGATCACGTCCACCTCGCTGCGGGCGGTGGTGACCGGGCCGGTCAGCCGGGCGGTGATCCGGCTGACCGTGCCGCCCCGGGCCGTGGCGGGCAGCGCGATGATGGCGTGACCGCCCGGCGAGCGCGCGCCGGCCCGGACGAAATCCACCTGGCCGCCGGTGCCGCCCAGGTAAGCGTCCCCGGCCTGCTCGGCGTTGACCTGGCCGGTCAGATCGACTTCGACCGCCGAGTTGACGGTGACCAGCTTGTCCAGCCCGGCGAGCACGGGCCCGCCATGGGTATAGGACGAGTCGCACATCCGGATCCCCGGGTTGCGGTGGGCGAACTCGTGCAGCCGCCGGGTGCCGATCAGGTTGCCGGTGACCGAGACCCCGCGGTCGGCCGGCTTGCGCGCGTTGGTGACCACGCCGGCTTGGACCAGGTCGACCAGTCCGTCGCCGACCATGCCGGAATGCACGCCGAGGTCCCGGCGGTCGCCGAGCAGGCTCATGATCGCGTCCGGCAGGGCGCCCACGCCGACCTGCAGAACCGAGCCGTCCTCGACGTAGGCGGCGGCGTGCCGGGCGATGGCCTCGTCGGCCGGGCCGAT
>JAJKHX010000422.1 GCA_021154785.1 Nocardiopsis sp. | reverse complement strand
TGCCTGGCCGGCGGCGGGCTCCGCGGCGGCCGGCCGGGCAGCGGTCGCGGTCGTGGTGTCCGGGTGCGATCCGGCCGGGCTGGTGACAGGCGCGTCAGTGATCGCCGCCGCCGTCTCGGGCGTGCGGGCCCGCTGCCCGTCCTCGTGCGCGGGGGTCTTGTGCCTGAGCTTGTCGGTGATCAGCAGCAGCTGCCCGATGCCGGCGAAGACGCCGCGCAGGGCGTGCGCCGGGGCTTCCTTGATACGTTCACTGACCTGCGGAACGCGCATGTCACACTCTCCCTCGAAGTCGGGATTGCACGTGGCGCCGCGCGGGTTCGGCGGGGCTGCGGGCGCCAGTACTTCGCTGATAGTCAGCGCGTGTTCCCTGACGGGTTATCTTCGCGCTTCCGCCCATTGTGTCGCAATAGCGTCGCAGGACCTGACGTGGCAAGGGGTACGCCTGCCAGGTCCCGTGATGTGCTCACCTACCATGGAGTTATGTCTTCGAGCCAGCGACGGGTCCTGCTCGCCAAGCCGCGCGGCTACTGCGCCGGAGTCGATCGGGCGGTGCAAGCGGTCGAGATGGCGCTCGAGAAATACGGCCCCCCGGTCTACGTGCGCAGGCAGATAGTACACAACACGCATGTGGTCAGCACGCTGGAGAAGCGCGGCGCGGTGTTCGTCACCGAGGTCGACGAGGTGCCGCCCGGTGCGGTCGTGGTGTTCTCCGCGCACGGCATCGCGCCCGAGGTCCGCCTCGACGCCGAACGACGCGGCCTGCGCGCCATCGACGCGACCTGCCCGCTGGTGACCAAGGTGCACAACGAGGCGCGCCGGTTCGCGGCCAAGGACTACGACATCTTGCTGGTCGGCCACGAGGGCCACGAGGAGGTCGTGGGCACCGCCGGCGAGGCGCCATCCCGGGTCCGCCTGGTCGACGGCACCGCCGGGGCGGCGGACGTCGAGGTCAGGGACCCGTCGAAGGTGGTCTGGCTGTCCCAGACGACGCTCTCGGTGGACGAGACGATCGAGACCGTCAACGCCCTGCGCGAGCGCTTCCCGTCGCTGCTCGACCCGCCCAGCGACGACATCTGCTACGCCACCCAGAACCGCCAGGCCGCGGTCAAGGCCATCGCCGGCCAGGCCGGCCTGGTCATCGTGGTGGGCTCGGCCAACTCCTCGAACTCGGTGCGGCTGGTCGAGGTGGCCAAGGACTACGGTGCCCCGGCCGCCTACCTGGTCGACGACGCCGGCGAGGTGGACGTGCGCTGGCTGGACGGCGTGACCACCGTCGGCGTGACCAGCGGGGCGTCGGTGCCGGAGGAACTGGTCGCCGCCGTCCTCGGCAAGCTGGCCGACCACGGGTTCGGCGACGTGGAAGAGGTCGAGGCGGTCGAGGAGCACATGACCTTCGCGCTCCCGCGCGAGCTGCGCCCCGCTGCGAAAACCGGAGCCGCGCACACCGGGCCGGGGACTCGCCGGGGAGGCTGACCTGCCGGGACAGGTGAGCGCGAACCCCCCGTTGCGGCTGGCCGAAGCCGTCGCGGTGCTGTCGCTGGCCACCGACCTGTCGATGGGCCAGCCGCTGGAGCACGGGCTGCGCACCGCCATGCTCTCCCTGCGGCTGGCGCAGGCGATCGGGCTGGCGGAGGACGACCAGGTCACCGTGTTCTACACCGGCCTGCTGCACTTCGCCGGGTGCACGGCCGAGAGCGAGATCGACGCGCGGTTCTTCGGCGACGAGATGGTGTCGCGGCCGCGGATGCTGACGGTGGCGCACGGGTCCATGTTCGAGCTGATGACCACCGCGATGCGGACCGCCCATCAGGGCAGCCCGCCGCTGACGCGAGCGGCCCGGATCGCCCGGGCCGCCGTCGGCGGCATCGCGGAGTTCCGCCGGTGGGCGTCCAGCCACTGTGATGTCGCGCGCATCCTCGGCGCCCGGATGGGACTGTCCGAGCCGATCCAGCATTCGCTGCGGCATCTGTACGAGCGGTGGGACGGCAACGGCATGCCGGGCGAGCTGCGCGGCCCGCAGATCCCGCTGGCGGTGCGGATCATGCAGGTGGCCGAGGACGCCGACGTGGCCTGCCAGTACGGAGGGATCGCGCTGGCTCGCCGGACCGTGACCCGGCGGGCCGGGTCGGGCCTGGACCCGGAGGCGGCCCGGGCCTTCCTGGCCCTGGGGGACGAACCCTACAAGGGCCTGGACGCGCCTTCCATCTGGGCCGACACGATGGCCGCGGAGCCGGGCCCGCAACCGGCGGTGACGGAGGACCGGCTGGACGCCTGCCTGTCGGCCATCGCGGACTTCGCCGACCTGAAGAGCATGTGGACCATCGGTCATTCCCGCGGCGTCGCGGATCTCGCGGAGCGAGCCGCCAACGTGGCCGGGCTGGCCGCCGCCGAGGTGATCACGCTGCGCCGGGCGGCGCTGGTGCACGACATCGGGCGGGTCGCGGTCCCGGTCGGCGTGTGGGGCAAGCCCGGCCCGCTCAGCCGGGGCGAGCACGAGCAGGTGCGGCTGCACGCCTACCACAGCGAGCGGGTGCTGGACGCCTGCCCGGCCCTGCGCCCGCTGGCGCGGCTGGCCGGATCCCACGGTGAGCGGTGCGACGGGTCCGGTTACCACCGGGGCAGCCGGGCCGCCGACCTGTCTCCCGCGGCCTGGCTGCTGGCCACGGCGGACTGCTACCAGGCCATGCGGGAGCCGCGGGCGTACCGTGAAGCCCTGTCCGCGCGGGCTGCGGCCGACGAGCTGCTGAAGGAAGCGCAGGCGGGCACGCTTCCGCGGGACGCGGTGCGGGCGGTCCTGGCCGCGGCGGGCCAGCCCCGCCCGCCGGTACCGCAGCCGCGGCCGGCCGGGCTGTCCGAGCGCGAGTGCGAGGTGCTCGGCCTCATCGCCCGCGGGATGGCCACCAAGCAGGTGGCCCGCCAGCTGGGGATCTCCCCGAAGACCTGTGACCATCACATCCAGCGGCTGTACCGCAAGACGGGCCTGTCCACCCGGGCGGGCGCCACCTTGTTCGCGCTCGAGCACGGGCTCATCGACCCCCGTCAGTGATCGTCGCCGCGCCCCCGTAGCCCCGGGGACGTCCGACGTCCGATAGGGAGTTCTCCCCACTGTCGGGGGGCGGCCGGTTGTCCCTAGTCTGAGGGCCAAGCGCCGGTCACCTTGGGAGGGAACGGCTGACTGCTTCCTTCGGGGGCCAGCGGCCGTGGTGATCCGGCGCTTCATCTGTAGTCAGGGGCTACCGCCGCTCGATCCACCGGTCACCGCGAGGCCGCGCGTCCCGCAGTGCCACCCGCAGGTTGCCGAGCAACCGCCCGGGCAGCCCGGGCCGCCAGCCGCGGCCGAAAGCGATCGCCATGGTGAGCCCGGTGCCGGTGAACAGCCACAGCGCCGAGCCGCCGAGCATGACCAGGATTCCGGTCAGGGCCGAGAAGGTGTCGGCCGCCGTGATCAGCTGGGCCAGCACGCTCCCGGCGCAGAAGGCCAGCGGCGGGCAGACCACCAGGCTGCGCAGCCCGGCGGGCTTGGTGTAGCAGGAGACCAGCCCGCACGTCATGACGAACACCACGTCGGCGACCACCGCCCAGCCGGTCCACGCCGCGAACAGCAGGCTGAGAAAGGACACCGCGAACAGCGTCACCCCCCCGCCGCGCCCGGTCAGCCGGACCGGACCCCCGGATGTGCGAGCCGGCGGTCCCGGCGTCCGCGCCCGCTGGCCGGGGGTCCTGATCTGCGTCATCGAGCGGTACGCACCAGGCTGGCCGCGTCCAGGTCCGCGTCCGCCATGTTCGCCTCGGCCATGTTCGTCTCGGCTGGGCCGGCGACCAGCTCCGGGGCCGACAGCGCCCGGGGCACCTCCTCGACCAGCGCGGGTCCGGCCAGCTCGCCGTCCACCACGCCGAGCTCGCTCAGCCGCCGGGCGCTGGGCAGCACCCGGCTCTCCAGCGAGCCGACCGTCTGGTTGTAGGCGGTCACCGCCTTGGCCAGCGTGCGGCCCAGGCGGTCCACGTGCCCGCCGAGGCCCGAGATCCGGTCGTAGAGCTGACGGCCGAGGTCGAACACGGCGCGGGCGTTGTCGGCCAGTGCCGCCTGCTGCCAGGCGTACTGCGCGGTGCGCAGCATGGTGACCAGCGTGGTGGGGGTGGCGATGTGCACCTTGCGGGCGAGTGCGTGCTCCAGCAGCCCGGGGTCGCGTTCCAGCGCCGGCGCCAGGAAGGCCTCGCCCGGGATGAACAGGATGACGAACTCGGGGGAGGGGCTCAGCGCGGCCCAGTAAGCCTTGGCCGCCAGCTGGTCCACGTGGTTCCGCAGGTGCCGGGCGTGCGCGTCCAGCCGGGCGGAGCGCACCGTGTCGTCGTCGGTCTCAGCGGCTTCCAGGTACGCGGCCAGCGAGACCTTGGAGTCCACCACGATGTTCTTGCCGCCGGCCAGCCGGACCACCAGGTCGGGCCGGATCGGGCCATCCGGCGTGGTCACCGTGACCTGCTCCTCGAAGTCACAGCGGGCGCTCATCCCGGCCAGCTCGACCACCCGGCGCAGCTGCAGCTCGCCCCAGCGGCCCCGGGCTTCCGGCCGCCGCAGCGCGGTCACCAGCGACTGGGTCTGCGTCCGCAGCTGCTCGGAGGTATGCCGGGCGAGGTTCACCTGCTCGGCCAGCGCGGCGTGCGACCGGTTCCTGGCCGCGTCGGACTCCCGGAGCTGCTCCTCGACCCGGCCCAGCGTCGCCAGCAGCGGCTCCACCAGGTGCTCGACCGCGGCGCGGCGGACGTCGAGCTCACCCGCCGCGGTCGCGTTGGCCGCCTGCAGCCGCCCCTCCGCGACCTCGAGGAAGCGCGTGGTGCTGGCGTCGAGCGCCTGCGCCGACAGCGCCTGGAAGCGCTCCGCCAGCTGGCCCTCCACCAGCGCGGCCCGCTCGGCCGCGCCGCGCTCGATCATCCGGCATCTCTCGTCGGCCGCCCGCGCTCGCTCCTCCGCCGACGCGGCGCCGGCCGACAGCCGGCCGCGGGCGAAGAGATATCCGATCGCTGCCCCGATGACGATCCCGAGCAGCAGTCCGGCAAGCAACAAGACCGCACCCATATGCAGCGATGATCCCACCGCGCGGGGCCAACCCGGCGCAGACACGCCCGCCCGCCGGCCAAACGCCCCCCGCCCGCGACCAGAAAAATTCGGACCGAACGGGCTCCGTCCCCGCCCCAGGCCCCTGCGTGCACAATGGGGCGATGGCCCAGCTGCCCGAATCCGCCCCGGTCCCGGGGTCCACCGCCGCCCTGCTGGCCGGGTACCTGCACGCGGCCGGGGTGCGGCACGTGTTCGGCTATCCCGGCGAGTCTGTCATCGACTTCATGGAAGCGGTGACCCACCGCGGCATCGAGATGGTGTCGGCGGTCCGGGAGGGCACGGCCGCGTTCATGGCCGAGGCGGCCGCGATGACCGGCGGGAACCCCGGCGTCTGCCTGTCCACCCTGGGGCCCGGGTCGACCGCGGTGCTGAACGGCGTGGCCGCGGCCACCCTGGACCGGGTACCGCTGCTCGCGATCTCCGGCCAGATCGAGAGTTCCCGCGAGCAGTTCTTCACCCACCAGGTGGTGGATCACGGCCGGATGTTCGCGCCGGTCAGCAAGCTGGCGCTGCGCCTGGAGCCGGCCTCGGCCGACGTCGTCATCCGCAAGGCGCTGCGGACCGCCGGGGCCGAGCGCCCCGGTGCCGTCAGCCTGACCGTGACCGCCGACGCCTGGTCCGCTCCGGCCGGTGGTGCCCCGGCCGAAGGCGAGGTCCGGCTGCCCCCGATGGCCCCGGCGGCCGGCACCGTCGATGTCTTCGGCGAGGGTGACCCGCTGCGGACGCTGGCCGCGGCGCGCCGCCCGGTGCTGCTGGCGGGCATCGCCGCCCTGCGCTGCGCGGCCGGCCCGGAACTAGTCCGGCTGGCCGAGCGGGCCGGGATCCCGGTGGTGGTCTCGCCGATGGCCAAGGGCGTCTTTCCCGAGGACCATCCCTACTTCGCGGGCGTGCTCGACATGGCGGGCTACCGGGTCGTCTGGGACCTGC
>JAJKHX010000421.1 GCA_021154785.1 Nocardiopsis sp. | reverse complement strand
TGCCGGAAGCTGGATTGCCAGCTCCTGATGGTGGCGGGGAAACGGGTTGCGGCCAGCGGGGCCGGCGAGTTCTCCGCGCTGGCGGGCCTGATCGAGCGCGAAGCCCGGCTCCAGGGCGCGCTCGTCTACTGGGAGGACTTCGATGTACTGCTCGCCGATGAAGACGACGCGCGGGCCGCCGCCCTCATTCCCGTCCTGGCCGCTCTTCCGGGCCCGGCGTTCTTGTCCGGCACGGCCACCTGGGAACCGGCGGACGCCCCGCCCGGGCTCACCTTCGTCCGCCTCCCGTTCCCGCCGCCGGGACCGGGGGAGCGCCTTCGCCTGTGGCGCGCGGCGCTCGGTTCTTCCCCCGGCTCGGGCCTGGACCTGGCCGACGTAGCGGCCAAGTTCCAGCTGAGCGGCGGCCAGATCCGCGACGCCTCCGCTACCGCCCGCAGCCTGGCTCTCGCCCGTGCCCCGGCCGGCCCGCGGATGACCTCGGCCGACGTGCACGCCGCGTGCCGCCTGCACTCCAACCGCAAGCTGGCCGAGCTGGCCGTCCCAATCACCCCGCGGTACACCTGGGACGACATCGTCCTGCCGGGCGAGCAGATGGCACAGCTGCACGAGATCCACGACCAGGTCCGTCACCGCGCCCTCGTGTACGAGGCATGGGGCTTCGACGGCAAGCTGGCCACGAACAAGGGGCTCAGCGTGCTGTTCGCCGGGCCGTCCGGTACCGGCAAGACCATGGCGGCCGACGTCCTGGCCAACGTCCTGGGGCTCGACCTGTACCGGATTGACCTGTCTACCGTGGTCAGCAAGTACATCGGCGAGACCGAGAAGAACCTGGCCCGCATCTTCGCCGAGGCCACGACCAGCAACGCCATCCTGTTCTTCGATGAGGCCGACGCTCTGTTCGGCAAGCGCACGCAGGTACGGGACGCGCACGACCGCTACGCCAACGTGGAGGTCAGCTACCTGCTGCAGAAGATGGACGAATACACCGGGATGGTCGTGCTGGCCACCAACCTGCGCAAGAACATGGACGAGGCGTTCGTGCGACGGCTGCACGCCACCGTGGAGTTCCCGGTTCCCGGCGAAGCGGAACGGCGCCGGATCTGGGACCAGGTATGGCCGGCCGCGGCCCCGCGTGACCCCGGCCTCGACACCGGGTTCCTGGCCCGGCGGATCGAAGTGACCGGCGGCAGCATCCGCAACATCGCCCTGGCCGGGGCGTTCCTGGCCGCCGCCGACGGCGGTGTCGTCACCATGGCACACGTGCTGCACGCGACGCGCCGGGAGTACCAGAAGATGGGCAAGGTGCTCACGGGCAGCGAACTCGCCGGGCACGTCCCCGGCTGACGCTTGGTCCCGGCCGCCCCGGGCATCTGGGGTCGGCAGCGAGACGCGCTCGCTGACGCGCCGGCAGATGCCGTGACAACCTTGCCCTGTTATCACGGATGTGTGCTCCAAGACCTTGACGCGACGCTGGCGGCGCTCATGCGGGCCGAGCTTTCCGTGCAGAACGTCGCCGTCAGCTTCGCGGCACCCGATGACCAGTTCCCGCCGTCGGGCGTCAGCCTGCCCGCCATTGCCTTCTTCCTGTACGACGTGCGTGAGGACCACGACCTGCGCTCGGCCCAGTGGGAGCTGAACCGGCAGGCCGACGGGATGTTCACCCGCACGCCGCCACCGGTCCGCGTCACCTGCTCCTACCTGATCACCGCCTGGCCCAGTGCGAGCACCCCCGATCCGTCCCAGGACGAGCACCGGCTGCTGGGCGAGGTCCTGAAGGTGCTGTTGCGCCATCGCGCGATCCCGGAGGGCTACCTCAGCGGCGAGCTCGCCGGGCAGGAAACGCCGCTGCCGGCCAGGATCATCGCCGAGGCCCAGCTGCACAGCCTGGGCGAACTCTGGCAAGCCATGGGCGGCAAGCCCAAGGCCACCCTGCATTACGCGGTCACGATCAGCGTCAGCGTCGTCGAGCCCGTTGACGTCGGGCCGGCTGTGACCGACAGGGTCATCACGATCACGCAGGGAGCCGACCGGACTCAGCCGGCCGTCACCAGCCCGGTCCCTCGACCATAGGAGCAGAGAAGACATGCCTACTTACACGTGGCCAGGCGTCTACGTAGAGGAAGTGCCCTCGGCGGTCAAGCCGATCGCCGGCGTAGGGACAAGCACCGCCGCGTTCATCGGCGTCTCGGCTGACATCACCAGACCCTGGGATGCCGGGAAGAAGACGGGCATGCCCCTGAGCGTGGCCGGCGGCGCCTACCCGCAGGCGGCGGCGCTGACTCCCCAGCCGGTCAACAGCTGGACCGAGTTCACCCAGAAGTTCGGTGACATCCAGGACGCCAACCGGTACCTGGCCCACGCCGTCTTCGGGTTCTTCAACAACGGGGGTAACCGCTGCTGGGTCACCCGCATCGGCGCGCCTGGCGACGACCTGACCCAGGCGCTGGAACAGCTCGAGAGCATCGACGAGGTCGCCATCGTGGCCGCGCCGCTGCCTCCCGACGTGGCGGCCGACGCTCTCAACGCCGTCCAGGCCGCCCTGGTCGCGCACTGCGAGAAGATGGAGGACCGGGTCGTTATCCTGGACAGCGGCCGCGACATCGCCGCCGACAACCTGGTCGTCACGACCGACGGGACCGGCATCTGGCGGCCTGCCGCCAACCCGAAGGGCTACGGCGCGTTCTACTTCCCCTGGATCCTGGTGGCGGATCCGCTGGGCCAGCCGGGCGACCGGGTGGCGGTGCCGCCGAGCGGCCACCTGGCCGGCATCTATGCCCGCAGCGACGCCGAGCGCGGGGTCCACAAGGCGCCCGCCAACGAGGTCATCCTGGGCGCGCTCGACGTGCGCTACCCGGTCAGCAAGATCCTCCAGGGCAGCCTGAACCCGGTCGGCGTCAACTGCATCCGGTCGTTCAACGGCACCATCAAGGTGTACGGCGCCCGCACGCTGGCCTCGGATCCGGCCGGCGACCCCGAGTGGACCTACATCAGTGTGCGGCGGCTGGTCAACTTCCTGCGCGGGTCCATCGAGGCCGGGACCCAGTGGGTGGTGTTCGAGCCCAACGCGGCCGGCCTGTGGTCGAAGATCCGCCGCAACGTCAGCGCTTTCCTCAACAGCGAGTGGGCCGCGGGCGCGCTCGTCGGCGCCACCCCCGAGCAGGCGTTCTACGTCGTGTGCGACGAGACGACCAACCCGCCCGAGGTACGTGACCTCGGTCAGGTGGTCATCGAGATCGGCGTGGCCCTGGTCCGGCCGGCCGAGTTCGTCATCTTCCGTATCAGCCAGTGGTCCGGCCCGGCTCAGTAGCTGGCGATGACCACACCTCTCATCACCGGCTACCAGGCACCCGGGGTCTACCGGCAGGACGTGTTCCCGCCGCCCGCGCCGGGCCTGCTGACCGGGGTTCCCGCCTTCCTCGGCTACGCCGCGGACGGACTGCCCCGCCCGCCGCAGCCGCTGACGCTGTGGCCGCAGTTCCAGGCGCAGTTCGGGGCTCCGCGGCCGGACGGCTTCCTGGCCTCCGCCGTGCGCGGTTTCTTCGAGAACGGCGGGCTTCTGTGCTACGTGGTGGGGCTCGATGACCGCGCTACCGCCCAGGCCGGCCTCCAGGCCGGCCTGGCCGCGCTGGAGGCAGTCGACTCGGCCGACCTGATCTGCGCCCCCGACATCATGATGTCGGCCAGCCTGGCCTCCTCTCCGGACGTCAATGCGGTCACCGACCTGCAGGCCGCGGTCCTGGCCGACTGCCAGCGGACCGGGGGCCGGTTCGCGATCCTCGACGCCGTGCTGAACGGCGACCTGAAGACGATCAAGGGCCAGGCCAGCACGCTGGCCAGCCCGGATGGCGCGCTCTATCATCCCTGGCTGCTCGAGGTTTCGGGATCCGGCGGCACGCCGTCCTACCTGCCGCCCTGCGGGCATGTGGCAGGCATCTACTCCCGCAGCGACCAGCAGCTCGGCGTCCACAAGGCGCCCGCCAACGAGACGGTCGACGGGGTGCTGGACCTGCGGGTCAACCTGGCCGACGGCGATATCGGGCAGCTCTACGCCAGCGGGGTGAACTGCCTGCGGGCCCTGCCCGGCCGCGGTATCCGGGTCTGGGGAGCACGGACGCTGAGCAGTGACTCCGACTGGCAGCCGATCAGCGCGCGGCGTGTCTTCCTGACCATGGGCCGCTGGCTGGACCGGTTCCTGGCCCAGCTGGCCTATGAGCCCAACGACGTCCGGCTGTGGGTGCGCATCATGCGCGAGCTGACCGCCTACCTGGACCGCCTGTTCCAGCGCGGCGCCCTCCGGGGCCGGACCCCGCAGGAAGCCTTCTTCGTCAAGTGCGACAGCGAGACGAACCCGCCTGAAGTGACCGAAGCGGGGATGGTGGTGACCACCGTCGGCGTGGCCCTCACCGCACCCGCCGAGTTCATCGTCGTCCGCGTCATCCACGGTCCCAGCGGCGTCAGCATCCAGCCAGTTTCCGCCACCACGTAAGAGAGAGGCCCGACCATGGCCGACCGGCTCGATCCCTATACCGGCTACAACTTCGCCGTCGAACTGGACGGCATCACCAGGGCCGGATTCCGTGAGTGCTCGGGCCTGGAGAACAGCCAGAACGCGGGCGAATACCGGGAAGGCACGGACAAGAACCTGAGTGTCCGTAAGCTGCCCGGGCTCGTCACCCACTCCGACATCACGCTCAGCCGCGGCATCACGGCCGACAGCAAGCTGTGGGAGTGGCGCCAGAAGGTGGCCAAGGGCAGCGTCGAGCGCCACAACATCTCGATCACGCTCCTGGACGCCAACGGCAACGCCAAGATCACCTGGAACCTGTTCGACTGCTGGCCGCGGCAGTGGACCGGGCCAAGCCTGAACGCCACCGCCGATGACCTGGCCGTCGAGCAGCTCGTCCTGGCCTGCGAGCGGGTCGAGGTCGACCAGTGGAGCTGACGATGGCGCCGACGGCCCAGCAGCCGGCGGCCCAGCAGGTGGCACAGCCGACCGAGTTCCCTTTCACCCTGCCGCTCGGCCTCGCCGATCCGGACGGCAGCGTGCACCGGGACGGCGCCATGCGGCTGGCCACGGCGTTCGACGAGATCGAGCCGCTCAAGGATCCGCGCGTGCGGGCCAACCCCGGCTACCTGGTGATCATCCTGCTGGCCCGCGTGATCACCCGGCTCGGCACCGTCGACCACATCAGCACCCGGGCCATCGAGAGCCTGTACGCCGCCGACCTGGCCTACCTCCAGGACCTCTACCAGCGCGTCAACTCCAGCGGGCACACCCGGCTCCAGGTGACCTGCCCGCACTGCGACGGCGACTTCGACGTGGAGGTGGCCAGCCTGGGGGAATAGCGCGCTACCCCTCCGACCGGCTGCACGAGGAGGTAGCGTACCTGGCCTTTCACTTCCACTGGTCGTACCAGGAGGTCATGCGTCTTGACCACACCGAACGCCAGCGGTGGGTGGCCGAGGCAGCCCGGATCAACGAGCGCCGGATCAGCGAGCAACTGAGCGAAGCGGGAGGTACGAGGCGATGACGTCGACGGGTGTCCCGCTGGGCCTGAGCTGGCTGCCCTCCATGGCGGGTAACTGGGTGCTGGGCACCCGCCCGCTGCCGCCGTATCAGACCTTCAACTTCGCGGTGGAGATCGAAGGGCTCCTCGTCGGCGGGTTCACCGAGGTCAGCGGCCTGGAAAGCGAGGTCGAGGTCGAGGAGTACCGGGAGGGCGGCGTCAACGGGTTCGTGCACAAGCTGCCTGTCCGGACCAGCCACAGCAACCTTGTGCTCAGCCACGGCCTGACCTCGCTGAGCGCGCTGTGGAACTGGTACTACGACACCACCCAGGGCGTGATCCAGCGCCGCAACGGCACCATCATGCTGCTCGATCCTCAGCAGGTCCCGGTGATGTGGTGGAACTTCCGCAACGCACTGCCGGTCCGCTGGACCGGCCCCACGTTCAACGCCGCCAGCGACGAGGTCGGCGTCGAGGCACTCGAGCTCGCCCACGAAGGGCTGACCAAGCCCCTGCTCGGCCAGGCGGCCGCGCTGGCCTCCGGCGTCGCCGGCCTGGCCGGCGGGTAGGGGAGCGGGATCATCGGATGCCATCGCTGACGCCGCCGGAAGATCCGGGAAAGCTGACGCCGGGGGACTCTGGGAAGTCGGCACCGCCGGGGAGGTCGGCACCGCCGGAGAATCCGGCGAGCCGCGACCCCGGGCCCGAATCCGGCCTCACCCTGCTGACGAAGCTCTGGCAGCGGGCCGAACGGCCCGGATGCGTCCGGCACAGCCAGGCGCGGGCGATCCTCGCCCGCCACCAGCGCATGACTGGCGATCCGCCGCTGGCCGAGCTTCTGCTGCGGCGCGGCGCCGGCTGGGCCGACATCCCGCCCGCCCGGCCGGTCATCACCAACGCGAGGCCCGCCACCCCGACTCCAGCGCCCGGTCCGGCCCGCCCAGCTGGCGCGGCCACGTCGCCCGCCGCCGGGGCATCCGCGCCGCCGACGGCGGGGGCCCGGCGCGGGCAACCGCACGACCCGCCGTTCCCGCCGCCGGCGATGGCGCGGCCGGTCCGCGGCA
>JAJKHX010000420.1 GCA_021154785.1 Nocardiopsis sp. | reverse complement strand
GCGCGCTGACCAGTAAACCGGTGCCCGCGGGCGCCCCGCCCCGATACCAGCCCGCTGCCGTCACCGGCGCCAGCGAATTCTTCCGTGCTCACCTCGCAGGGTAATTACCGGCCCGGGTTCGCTTCCGCGATGAGTTCCAGGATGCGGGCCGGGGGCAGGTGCTGCTCGTAGATCCGCACGCCGAAGGGGGAGAGCGCGTCCTCGATGGCGTTCACGATCGTGGGCGGCGCGACGATCATGCCGCCTTCGCCAACACCGCGGAAGTTGACGTCGGAGTCGAGTGGCACGGTCTGGAGGTGCTCGATCTCGATGCGCGGAATGTCGCAGGCGGTCGGCATCAGGTAATCCATGAACGTGGCTGACTGGAAGCTGCCGTCCTCGCCGTACGCCGATCGTTCGAGCAGTACCGCGCCGATGCCCTGCGCGACGCCGCCCCGGATCTGGCCCTCGACGACGGCGGGATTGATCAGCTTCCCGCAATCTTCGGCGGCGACATACCGCTCTATCGTCACGATGCCGGTCTCGGTATCGACATCCACGATGGCGCAGTGAGTACCGCCGGACCAGCCGCCTTCGCCGCCGTCGAACGTGGCCTCGACCTCGAGTTCGGCGTCTACGCCGGCGCCGAACTGGCCCGCTGCGGCACGCTGCGCGACTTCGCTGACGGCGATCGCGCTGGCCGGATCGCCGCGCACCCAGACGTTGCCGTCGGTGATCAGCAGGTCCTGCGCGCTGGCCTCCATCAGGTGCGCCGCGAAATCGAGCACCTTGGCCTTGAGCTGCCGGGCGCCGTGGAGCGTCACCCCTCCGGTCATGGTGGCCGACCGGCTGCCGCCGGTGAGCCCGAACGGGACGATGTCGCTGTCGCCGATGACCACGCGGACTTGCTCGAACGGCACGCCGAACTCGTCGGCGGCGATCTGGGCCAGGGTGGTCTGGTGGCTCTGGCCGTGCGGCATCTGCCCGGTGAACAGCGCGACGATGCCGTCTTCCTCCAGCCGCAGGCGCATGGACTCCATGCCCATGGGGCCGCTGGCTCCCTCCGGGGCGCGCGGTCCCGGGGCGGCCTCGATGAACGTGGCCACCCCGATGCCGAGGTAACGGCCCTGCGCCCGCGCCTCGGCCTGGCGGCGCCGGAACGCGGGGAAGTCCACGAGCTGGGTGACCCGCTCCAGCGACTCCCTCGACGTGGTCCCCGCCAGCGGGCGCCCGGTGATCATCATGGTCGGCGGGTCGGTGCGCGGGGCGACGTTACGCAGCCGGATATCGACCGGATCGAGGCCGAGGTCCTTCGCGATGAGGTTCAGGACCCGTTCCCGCACGAACGTCTCGGAGGCCCACGGCCCGCGATAGGCGACATATGTCGCCTTGTTAGTGATCACCCCGGTGGACTCGAAGCCTAGGGCCGCAAGCTTGTACGGGCCGGGCAGCATCCCTTCCATGATGGCCGGGACCATCGCGCCCATGCCCGGGTAAGCGCCGGTGTCGACAACCATCTTCACGTCCAGCCCGAGCAGGTCACCGTCATTGCTGACCGCCGCCCGGATGTCGAAGCTTTCCTCGCGGGCCTGCCCGGACGCGGTCAGGTTCTCGCCGCGGTCCTCGACCCACTTGACCGGCCGGCCAAGATGACGCGAGCTGGCGGCAACGGCGAGTTCTTCGCGTGATGCGCCGATCTTCAAGCCGAACGAGCCACCGATATCGCCGGCCAGCACGCGCACTTTGTCCGGTTCGGTACCGAGGCGCATGGCGACGGCGATCCTGGTGACGTGAACGCTCTGCGTGGCCGCGTACATCGTCAGGACACCCAGGCCGGCGTCGTAACTTGCGACGCAGCCGCGTCCCTCCATCGGCACGTTCTGATGCCGGTGCACGTCGATGTGGAGGTCGATGACCCGGTCAGCGGCGGCGAGCGTGCCGGCGACATCACCGAACTCGTGACGCGAGCACGGCAGGGCGATGTTGTCACCAAGGTTGGCGAATAGCGGCGGGCTGCCCGGGTCGAGCGCGAAGGCGGCACTCACGACCGCAGGCAGGTCGTCGTACTCGACCTCCACCAGTTCGCAGCCGTCCTCAGCCAGGTAACGGCTCTCGGCGATGACGACCGCCACGGGATCGCCGACCAAGCGCACCTTGTCCGTCGCCAGCAGGGTGAACTCCGGGGTGGGGCCGGCCCAGCCCATGAGAGCCATCAGCGCATCCGGTCCCGGGACGGTCATCGCCTCCAGGTCCGCCCCGGTGAGCACCGCGACCACCCCGGGCAGCGCCTGCGCTGCCGAGATGTCCACCGACAGCACCTGAGCATGAGCCATCGGCGAGCGCACGAACGCGGCGTGCAGCATCCCGGGCAGCTTGATGTCGTCGACGTACCGGCCCGCGCCGGTGAGGATGCGAGGGTCTTCCGAGCGCTTGATGCTGGCGCCGGTGTAGCGCTCAGCCGCGATTGCTGTCATGGTCGCTCCCTCGCTCAGCTTTCACGGTTGCGCCCTGCCGATTACGCTGGGCGGCCAGCAGGACGCCGTCGACGATGCTCTGGTAGCCGGTGCACCGGCAGATGTTGCCGGACAGTGCTTCGCGGATCTGCTGCTCGTCGGCGTCAGGATGGCTGCCGAGGAATGCGGTGGCCTGCATGACGAACCCCGGCGTGCAGAAACCGCACTGGAAGCTGTGCGAATCCCACATCGCCTGCTGCAGCGTGCCCAGCCCGCCGTCCGGGGCCAGCCCCTCGATCGTCGTTACCTCGCTGCCGGCCGCCTGGACCGCCAGCATCAGGCACGACCGCACCGCCCGGCCGTCGACGATCACCGTGCACGCGCCGCAGACCCCGTGCTCACAGCCGACGTGGGTGCCGGTCAGCTCGAGGTCATCGCGCAGGAAGTCCGCCAGCGTCTTGCGCGCCTCCGGCGAACCCGTGCGGGTCGCGCCGTTGATCCTCAGGGTGATGTCCGCCATCAGTCACTGCCTCTCGCGGGCGTTGTCCGCAGCTGCTCGCAGGCCGCGACGCACCACGGCGGCCGCGACTGTCTTCCGGTAGTCCGACGACCCGTGCAGGTCGGCTGGCGGGTCGAGATCCTCGGTCGCACGCCGGGCCGCCTCGTCGAACAGCTCCGCTGACGGTCTCTGGCCGGCCAGCACGTCTTCCGCGGCAGCGGCCCGGACCGGCATGTCAGAAACGCCGGCGAACGCCAGCCGGGCATCGCTGATCACCCCGCCGGACAGCACCAGCGACGTCGCCAGGCCGACCATGGCAAAGTCACCGTGGCGCCGGGCGACCTCATGAAAGCTGACCCCCGTTCCCGGTCTTGCGGCCGGGAACCGCACCTGCGTCAGGAGCTCGTCAGGGCGGCGTGACGTCGTGAGGTAGCCCTCGAACCACTGCGCCGCCGGGATCACCCGCGTCCCCGCCGGGCCACGCACCACGAACTCGGCATCCAGCGCCCTGGCGACGGCCGGCAGCTCAGCCGCCGGATCGGCATGCGCCAGGCTGCCTCCTATCGTGCCGCGGCTGCGGATAGCCTCATGGCCGATCATGGGCAGAGCGGCCGCCAGCAACGGCACCCCATCGGCGACGGTCCCGGATTCCTCGGCCACGTACTCCCGCGTCATGGCGCCGATGGCCACCCAGCCGTCTGCTGCTGACACTCCGGATAGCTCGTCGACGCCGTTGATGTCGATCAGCACCTCCGGGCGGGCCAGCCGCAGCGCCAGCAGCGGTATCAGGCTCTGGCCGCCGGCCAGCACGCTTGCCTCGTCACCGTGCTCGGCCAGCAAACCGACCGCGTCGGCCACGGTCGTCGGTGCCTCGTACTCAAACGGAGGCAGCTTCATCGGCGCGGCCCTTCGATCGGGGGTAATTCTTCCCTAACCCGCCAGGACTCATTAGTTACCCTAATAACCGCACCGACGGCAACTATGGCTACTGCAATTTGCGCAAGTAAAGTGCTGGTTGCGCTAAACGCGGTTCCCGGTGTTCTGTTGTCACGGGGCCGCTGCGGGCCTGCTGTTACCGGAGCGGTTCAGCCGCTGGCCGGACTGCGGGGCCCGTGTTCCTCGACGCACTTCTGGCGACAGCGCCTGCGTGCTAATTGCCCGGGGCGGTCGATTGCCGCGCCGCCGACGGCAGCAGGACCGGTCTCGCCCAGGGCCCGGGCGCGAACGTCGCGGTCCGAGCAGAATCCCGTCCGGCTGGCCTTGAAGCACAGCAGGCCCAGAAGCCGGCCGTCGGCGCTGGTGACCGCGGCTCGTCGCCGCCCGGTTGCGGCCATCGCGCGGTGCACGTCAGCCAGCCTGGCTCCCGCCAGCACCGTGCGGCCTGCGAGTCGTCCCAGCGGTGCGGCGGCGGCACCGGGAACCTGGCACCTGGCGATGTCATCACGTTCCACGACGGCCTCGAGGTACCCGGCCGGGCTGACGATGAGCGCCGCGTGGACGTGGTCGTCGCGGAAGAAGTCCCGTATCTCACCGACGGTGGCGGACAGCGGGTGCCTGACCGGAGTCGTGAGCATCGCCTCGGCAGCGGTGCGCAAGACGTCCTCCACCGATACTTCCTCCACCGATCCAGGATAAGAACCAGCCCGTGCTCTTACCACGGCCCCCCTTCACAGCTTGTGAAGGAACTCCGGAACCCGCCCGGCGGTGAAGTCGTAGTACCGCGCCCACGTCGGCTCGATCGAGATGCGGGCCATCTGCTTGTACACCGACCGCACGTGCGTCTCGAACTGGGCGTGCTGCTCGGCCGTGAAGCCCTTGGCCGTCGCGGCCAGGTACTCCTCGGGCACGCCGTCCACGATGCCGACCGACGCCACACCCCGCACGCACAGCGCCTTGCTCGCCGCCGCCACGTCGTTGTCGATGGTCAGCGCCACCTGCGGCCGGTCCTTCAGGGCCCTGACCTTGGGCGCGATGGTGGCCGTGCAGACGATGACCCGGCCGTCGCGCCACAGGAACCCGATCGGGATCACCCGGGGGAGACCGTCCGGTCCGTTGTAGCCCAGCCGGGCCAGGGCCTGGTGCTCGAGCAGTTCCACCGCGCCGGGCTCGCCGAGATCCGCGATGGCCCGGTCGCCCTTCCCCAGCACGTCCGCCAGCTTGCCCAGCACGTCCTCCCAGCCGGGACCGACGTTCCGGGCCACGCCCGGCAGGGCGGCCGCGAGGTCCTCGAGCCGCTCGTGTACCAGGGTGAGCACGGTGCCCCCGCCCGGAGCCTCGCGGAACGTCACCGTCAGCAGCGAGTCGTACGCCACCCCGTCGCGCCGCTGCGGTCCGACAAAGCCCCAGCGGAACACGATCCGCTGGTCGGGCACGAGCTCGGCCAGCTCGCCGTCGAAACCTCCGGCCGGGGTACCCGAGGGGTCGGCGTGCCAGATCCGGAAGTGGCCGCCGACCCGCTCGTCCACCTCGGCCCGGGTGATCGCGTAGGTTCCCGGCGCCATCCAGCGGGTCAGCAGCCCGGGGTCGAGCCACGCCCGGTAGACCTGCGCGGGCGAGGCCGGGATCGTGCGTTCCATGCGGACGGCTGCGGATGGTCCGGTCGCGTTCATCGCTGCTCCATAGTGCCATTGTCGGGCCGGGCGGAAGTCTGGAAGAGGTCTTCGAGGGAGTCGAGGCGCTCACGCCAGTGACGCTGGTAGAAGGCGAGCCAGGCCTGGGCGGACGCGAGCGGCCCCGGCTCCAGGCGGCAGATGTGCCGGCGCCCGTCGATGGTCCGGTGAATAAGGCCGGCCCGCTCGAGTACCTGTACGTGCTTGGCCGCCGCCGCCAGCGACATGGCCAGCGGCTCGGCCAGCTGGCCGACGGTCAGCGGCCCGGCGTCCAGGCGGCCCAGCATGTCCCGCCGCGCCTGGCTGGCGAGGGCGTGGAACACCGCGTCCATCGCCACCTGATCATCAACCACATGGTTGACGGTAGTCGGCCGGCCTCTCAACCGTCAACCATTCGGTTGAGATTCAGGCCCTGATTACCTGGCCCGGTGTCGCTAGCTACGCCGGGCCAGACCGACAATAGAAGGGTGCGCAGGGCTCTGACGAGGACGGGCCGGTGGATCTGGTCGGTACGCCGGCTCATGCTGGTCTGCGGCGCGTGGCTGATCCTGGCCTTCCCCGCGCCGAACCTGGAGTTCCTGGCCTGGTTCGGGCTGGTTCCCGGGCTGCTGCTGATCGCCCGGGCGCCGACCGCCCGGGAAGGCGGGATGCGGGCCTGGTGGCTCGGGGCCGGGTACCTGATCGCGGCCCTGTACTGGATGGCGCCCGAGATCGGGCCCGCCGTGCTGCTGGCCGGCGCGGTCGTCGGCGTGCTGTGGGTGCCGTTCGGGATAGCCGCGCAGAAGCTGCTGCGGCCGCCGGTGACCTGGCCGCGGGCGCTCGCCGCGCTGGCGGTCGTGCCAAGCTGCTGGCTGCTCACCGAATGGCTGCGGTCCTGGCAGGCGCTCGGCGGACCGTGGGCCGTGTTCGGCGTCAGCCAGTGGCAGCACCCCGCCGTGCTGGCGCTGGCCGCGGTGGGCGGCGTGTGGCTGATCAGCTTCGCGCTCGTGCTGGCGAACGTGGCGATCGTGCTCGCCCTCGAGGCCCTGCCGCGCGTGCGGCCCGGCGCCACCGTGCGGCCCGGGCTCGCGGCCCTCGGCGTGGCCGCGGCACTGGCCAGCCTCGGCGCCGGGCCGCTGGCGTTCGCGCTCACCCCGGCCAGCCCGGCGGCCCGCGAGGCGACGATCGCCCTGGTGCAGCCGGGAATCATCGGCAACGCGACCGAGCGGGTCGACGCCAGCGAGCGGCTGACCGCCGAGCTGAGCCGCTCGGGCAAGCTCAGCGGGGTCAAGCCGGACCTGATCGTGTGGGGCGAGAGCAGCACCGCGGTGGACCTGAGCCGGCCGGCCAATCACGCTCAGCTCGCCCAGCTGGAGGCGCTGGCCCGCGAGGACGGCGCCGGCCTGCTGGTCAACCAGGACACCACGGTGCCGGGCAAGGGGCAGGAGAAGGTGGGCGTGCTGGTCAGCCCGGCCGGCATCCAGGGCCAGTACGTCAAGACGCGCCTGGTGCCGTTCGGCGAGTACATCCCGTTCCGGCAGCAGCTCGGCTGGCTCACCAAGATCAGCAAGGCCGCGGCGTCCAACATGATCCCCGGTACCGGGGCGCACCTGCTGTACCCGGCCGACCGGACGGGCCGGCCGCTGCCGATCGGCGTGCTCATCTGCTTCGAGTCGGCGTTCCCCGACATGTCCCGGGTCGATACCGACCTGGGCGCGCAGCTGATCGTCTACCAGTCGGCCACCTCGACCTTCCAGGGCACCTGGGGGCCGGACCAGCACGCCTCGCTCGGTGCCGTGCGCGCGGCCGAGACGGGCCGGCCGGCGGTGCAGGCCGCGCTCACCGGCGTCACGGCCGCGTTCGACGCCCGGGGGCGGCTGCTGGCCTGGATGGGCCAGCCCGAGCACGGCGTGATCAGCGCCCGGCTCGGCCTGCCGGCCGTCCCGGCGCGGACGATCTACGACCGATTCGGCGATTACGTACCGTGGTCGGCGCTGGCCATCGTGTTCCTGGCCACACTGGTCATGTTTGCGAATTCACGCGGTTTTCCTGGCCGAAGTGCTGGCGCCGGGAAGGGGGATGCGGCACAATATGTAGCTGGACAGTCCGTGTCACAGTAGCGAGGCCGCAGGGGAAGGCGAACCTCGTCTATAAGGAGGCACGGTGTCTGCGCATGGTGTTTTGTACATACATTCCGCGCCCCCGGCGCTGTGCCCGCACATTGAGTGGGCCGTTGCCGGAATCGTCGGGGCGCCTGTTGGCATGTCGTGGGTCGGCCAGCCGGCCGCTCCGGGTGCCGTGCGGGCCGAGCTCGACTGGCAGGCGCTGCCTGGCACGGCCGGAGCGATCGCGTCCGCCCTGGCCGGCTGGAACCGCCTCCGTTTCGAGGTCACCGAGGACAGCTCTCCCGGCTGTGACGGCGTGCGGCATTGCTATGCTCCCGACCTTGGCCTGTTCACCGCGGTAACCGGCGCCAACGGCGACATCATGGTCTCCGAGGACCGGCTCCGGTCGGTCATGCTGCTGGCTGCCCGCGGGGGAGCCGGCCGGTCGCTGGAAGACGAGCTCGGCCGGCTCCTGGGCACCGCCTGGGATAACGAGCTCGAGCCGTTCCGCCGCGCCGCCGACGGCGCCCCGGTCCGCTGGCTGAACGCGACGGGCTGAGCTACCGGTCCCGACCGGCCAGGGCCCTACCAGCTGGTCGGGACCGGCATGCCCTCGCTGTAGCCGGACGCGCTCTGGATTCCCACCACGGCCCGCTCGCCGAACTCGGCCAGGTCCCGCGCGCCCGCGTAGGTGCACGAGGAGCGCAGCCCGGCCACGATCATGTCGATCAGGTCCTCGACGCCCGGGCGGACCGGGTCCAGGTACATCCGGGCCGAGGAGATCCCCTCCTCGAACAGTGCCTTGCGGGCCCGCTCGAACGCGGTGTCGCTGGCCGAGCGCAGCCGGACGGCCCGGGCCGACGCCATCCCGAAGCTCTCCTTGTACAGCCGCCCCTCCGGTGACCGGAAGGTATCGCCGGGGGATTCGTAGGTCCCGGCGAACCACGACCCGACCATCACGTTGGAGGCGCCCGCGGCCAGGGCCAGCGCCACGTCCCGGGGATGGCGGATCCCGCCGTCGGCCCAGACCGAGGCCCCCTGCTGCCGGGCCTCGCCGGCGCACTCCAGCACGGCCGAGAACTGCGGCCGGCCCACCCCGGTCATCATCCGGGTGGTGCACATCGCGCCCGGCCCGACGCCGACCTTGACGATGTCCGCGCCAGCTGAGACCAGGTCGGCCACCCCGGCCGCGGTCACCACGTTGCCCGCCACCACCGGCACCGCCGGGTCGAGCCCGCGGACCGCCTGCAGCGCGCTGATCATCTTCTCCTGATGCCCGTGCGCGGTGTCGACCACGAGCACGTCGGCGCCCGCGTCGATCAGCAGCTTGGCCCGGGCCGCGACGTCGCCGTTGACCCCGATGGCCACGCCGACCCGCAGCCGGCCGGAGGCGTCGACGGCGGGGGAGTACAGGGTCGCGCGCAGCGCCCCGGTCCTGGTCATGATGCCCAGGCAGCGGCCGGTCCCGTCCACTACGGGCGCCAGCCGGTGCCGCCCGTCGTGCAGCATGGAGAACGCCTGCTCCGGCGGCGTCCCCGCGGGCAGCGTGAACGGCTCGGCCGACATCACGTGGCTCAGCTGCGTGAACCGGTCCACGCCCAGGCAGTCGGCCTCGGTGACCACCCCGACCGGCTGTCCCGCGGACACCACGATCACGGCACCGTGCGCCCGCTTGGGCAGCAGGCTCAGCGCGTCGCCGGCGGTGTCGGTCGGCGCCAGCGTCAGCGCGGTCTCCACCACCAGGTCCCGGGACTTCACCCAGGCGATCACGTCCGCCACGACGTCGGCCGGGATGTCCTGCGGCAGGATCGCCACGCCGCCCCGGCGCGCCACCGTCTCCGCCATCCGCCGTCCCGAGACGGCGGTCATGTTGGCGGTCACGAGCGGGATGGTGGCACCGCTGCCGTCGGTGGTGGCCAGGTTGACGTCGAGCCGCGAGCCGATCGCCGAACGGCTCGGCACCATGAAGACATCGCTGTAGGTCAGGTCGTGCCCGGGAGCTACCTCGTTGAGAAATCGCACGTTAGCGATTCTTCCCGAACGACGGCGGTGCTATCGCCCGATGGCGCGTCGTCGTACGTTTGCCGGCAACCGCGTAAGCGGGCGGCGCCGGGTCACCCGGCTCGGTCCCTCAGCTGCCTAGCCCCTGACGATCACCGCGGGCATCATGTGATGGTGATCGGACGTCTGCATCATGTCATTCTCGACTGCCCGGACCCCGCCGCGCTCGCCGCGTTCTACTCCGAGCTGCTAGGACTGCCTGTTACCTACCGCAGTGACGACTGGGTCGTGGTCTCCGGCAGCGAGCAGTCGTCCGGGCTGGCCTTCCAGCTCGCTCCCGCCCACCAGCCGCCCACCTGGCCGGACCCGGCCGTACCGCAGCAGTTTCACCTCGACATCATGGTCGAGGACGTGGCCGCAGCCGGCCCGCGCGTCCTGGCGCTCGGCGCCGTCAAGCTCGACGGCGAGGACGTCTACGCTGACCCCGCCGGTCACCCCTTCTGCCTGATCCGGCGTCCGGGATGGGCACCGCCGGTCCCCGCCTGACCGCTCCTCAGACGGCCAGGCCGAACGCGGCGAACATGATGTCCGCGATCCGGTCGGCCATCTCGTCCTCGGGCAGCTGGACCTCGGCGCTGATCAGGTAGTTCACCCGCTCGAGCATCATCAGGCAGGCCACCGCGGTGAGCTCGGCGCGCTCCTGCTGCTTGCCGGCCGCCTGAGCGGCGGCCGTCATGCCGGTCGTCATGGCCTCGGCGATGCTGAAGAACAGCCGCAGGCCGTCACCGAACACTTCCTCGGGCACCAGGTCGGCCTGGCTGAGGATGCGGATCACGGTGGCGTGCGCCGCGTAGGCACGGAAGAACTTGCGGACCCACTGGCGCAGCACGCTGAGCCCGGTCCCGTCGCTGGTGACCACGGGGAAGTCGCCCGCCACGATCTCCATGTCGTGCAGGGCGTCCTTCAGGAGGGCCTTGAACAAATCTTCCTTGTTGGAAAAATAAAGGTAGAACGTCCCGTGCGAGATGCCGGCCCGGCGCACCACGTCGTCCACGCGGACGCCGTGGAAACCGCGGTCCTCGAACTCGACCATGCCCGCTTCGAGCAGCCGGCGGACGGTTTCCCGGCCTTGCGCGCGCAGCTCACGGTCCTGGGCGGGGGTACCGCCGCCCAGCGACGGGCGGGCGGGTTGTTTCTTCGGTGGCCGCCCGGCACCGCGCGACGCGGCGTTGGCGGGGCCGCGGCTTGCCTCCTGGTTCATAGCAAGAGAGTAGCCTTCCCTGTCTATACCGCCGAGCATTCGGCCGACGCGGCGCCCCTGCTACCCTTCCAGCGGTGAGCAGTGCTGGCCCGGGGGGACGACCCCCCGGAGCCCCCCGCGTCTGGGGGGACCCATCCCCCCAGACCTCCCTTGGGCCCGCCAGCGCAGCGACCGCCCCCCGCGCGGCTGACGGGACGGCCGCCGGGCCCGGGCGCGTGCGGGCACTGTGGCGCCGGTCAGGCGTCAAGGTCGGGATGCTCACCGCGGCGGCGGCCGTCGTCTACTGCCTGGATTCGCTGATCCTCTTCCGCCGCTTCCTGGCCAGCACGTTCGACCTCGTCATCTTCGACCAAGGGGTCAGCGGCTACGCCCGCCTGGCGGCTCCGGTCTCGCTGGCACGCGGGATCTCCGACGGCCAGGGCGCCCACTTCGTGCTGCTGGCCGACCACTGGTCGCCGGTGCTGGCCCTGCTCGCCCCGCTGTACTGGATCCACGACGGCCCGGGCACCCTGCTCATCGCCCAGGGGGTGCTGTTCGCCCTGGCCATACCGCCGCTGTGGATCTACACCAGGCGGCGGATCGGCCCCGGGGCCGCGTATTTCACCTGCGTGGCCTATGCGCTGTCGCTGCCTGTCATGGAAGCGGTCATCTTCGATTTCCACGAGGTCGCGTTCGTCCCGGTGCTGACCGCCGTGATGGTGGAGCGCTTCGACGCGGGCAGGCGCTGGCCCGGCATCCTCGCCGCGGTGGCGCTGCTGCTGGTCAAGGAGGACATGGGCCTGCTCGTCGCGGGCTTCGGCGGCTACCTGCTGCTGACCTGCCGCCGGGCGGAGGTGACCGGGCGCCGCGCGCGGGCCTGGACCGGCGCGGGCTTCGTGATCGGCGGCGTGGCGGCGACCTGGATCGCCACCCACGTGCTGATTCCCGCGTTCGGCGGCTCGGCCACCTTCTACTGGGCCTACGGCCAGTTCGGGCCCACGCTGGGCAGCGCCCTGCTCAACGTGATCACCCATCCGTGGCACGCGCTGCACGTCTTCGTCACCCCGGGGGTCAAGGCCCGGACGATGATCGGGCTGCTCGCCATGTTCGCTTTCCTGCCGCTCGCCTCGCCCATGGTGATCGCGGTGCTGCCGCTGCTGGCCGAGCGGATGCTTGCCTCCGGCTATCCGCTGTGGTGGCAGGCCAAGTTCCAGTACGACGCGTTCCTGGTGATGATGCTGTGCTGCGCGGCGGTCGACGGCGCGGCCCGGCTGCAGAAGCACTGGCCCGCCCGCTGGGACCACTGGCTCGCCTACCCTCATCGCCGTCCCGCCTGGCTGAGACGGGACGGCGCGCCTTATGCCCTGGCCACCCTCTGGGCCGCCGGCATCTGCGCCGCCGCCCTGGTGTACGTCCCGTCCTCGCCGTTCGGGCAGCTGCTGCACCCGAACTTCTACGGAGTCAACGCGCGGATGCAGGCGGCCGCGGCGGCCGTCGCGCACGTTCCCGCCGGGGTCGAGGTGGAGGCGGCCAACAACATCGGCCCGCGGCTGTCCGGCCGGGACACGGTGCTGCTGCTCGACGGCACGCCCCGGTGGGCGCCGTGGGTGGTGGGGGACTCCACCGGGCTCGACTTCCCGTTCTGCACGCCCAGCCAGCAGGCCCAGGAGCTGGCCTACCTGCGGGCGCACGGCTACACGCAGGTCTTCGCCGCCGACGGCTACGTGGTCCTGCACCGGCCGGCCGACGCGCGCACCGCGCAGGCCCTGGCCCATCCGCTGCCCGCGGCCCGCCTGCACACGAACATCTGCTACTGATGCCGCAACCGAAGATGCTGAGCCGCCGCGCGGTCAACCGCGCGCTGCTGGCCCGTCAGCTGCTCCTCGACCGCCCGCGGCTGCCCGAGGCCGGCCCCGAGCGGCCCGCGCAGGTGACAAGCACCATCGAGCACCTGGTCGGGCTGCAGGCCCAGGCGCCCTTCCCGCCCTACTACGGCCTGCACTCCCGGCTGGACGGCTTCCGCCCCCAGGACCTGGCCGCGCTGATCACCGACCGGAGCGTGGTCAGGATCGCGCTGATGCGCGGCACCATCCACCTGGTGTCCGCCCGGGACTGCCTCCCGCTGCGGCAGCTGGTGCAGCCGGTGATCGAGCGCGGCCTGCGCGGCGCGTTCGGCAGGCAGCTGGCCGGGGTCGACCCCGCCGCGCTCGCCGCCGCGGGCCGGAGCCTGGTCGAGGCCGAGCCGATGACGTTCAGCCAGCTCGGCCAGGCGCTGGCGGCGCGCTGGCCGGATCACCCGCCCGCGGCCCTGGCCCAGGCGGTGCGCGCCTTCGTGCCGCTCGTCCAGCTGCCGCCCCGGGCCGTCTGGGGCAAAGCCGGGCAGTCGGTGCACACCTCGGCCGAGCACTGGCTGGGTCAGCCCGGCTCAGCCTCGGAGAACGGCCCGGCCGCGCTCGCCCAGCTGGTCACCAGGTACCTCGGCGCGTTCGGCCCGGCGACGGTGCGGGACGTGCAGGCCTGGTCCGGGCTGACCGGGCTGAAGGCGGTAATCGAGCAGCTGCGGCCGTGCCTGGTCACCTTCCGCGACGAGCAGGGCGCGGAGCTGTTCGACCTGCCGACCGCGCCGCGTCCCGGCGAGGACGCCCCCGCGCCGCCCCGGCTGGTGGCCGAGTTCGACAACCTCGTGCTCTCCCACGCCGAACGATCCCGGGTGATCAGCCCCGGCGCCGCCGCCCGGATCTCCACCGTCAACGGCGTCATCCCCGGGACAGTGCTCATCGACGGGTTCGTGAGCGGCATGTGGCGCCTCGAACGGGGCCGGGCCGCGGCCACGCTGACCATCGAGCTGTTCGGCCCGGACAACCCGCCGAGCCGGGAGCGCCCGCCAGGCCCGTCATCCGTCCGCGACGCACTCGCCGCCGAGGCCGGGCGCGTGCTCGCGTTCGGAGCGCCCGGCGTGCCCCATCACATCCGCTTCGCCCCGCTGGGAAGCTGAAGATCGGGTCATAGGGTTCTTAAGGTCTGTTTAATAATCGGTCCGGGACTTTCTGTTGGCGCAGGTCGCCTTATATCTTCTTATACATTGTGCTGTTCCCGTTCCCGTGGCGTGCTGCCCTGGCCGGGGCCGCGACCTGCGCGGCGCTGGCTCTGGCCGCCGTTCCGGCCCAGGCTGGCGCGGCCCCCGGCCGCCCGGGGCCCGCTGCCGGCTCCCTCGGCTTCACCGCCACCCCGCCGCCCGGCGTCGCGGCCGGAAGCTCCGTACCGTCGTCCCTGAAGGCGCCCGGCTCGGCCGGAGCGCTGCCGCGGCAGCTGTTCGTCCCCGACCTGATCGCCGCGGCGCCGGCCGGGATCAGCCCGGCCCAGCTGGCCAGGATCGGCAAGCTGACCGGGGTGCGGAACGTGCTGCCCGTCGACGGCGGCAAGGTCACCGTCAACGGGCGCAGCGCCAACGTGCTCGGCGTGCCGGCCGCGTTCCGGTCCTGGACGCCGCCGGAGACCGCGGCGGCCAACGCGGTCTGGACCGACCTGGGCCAGGGACAGCTGGTCAGCACCCGCGGCGCGGCGGGCAAGCTGCACCTGGCGGCCGGGCACTCCTACCCGGTCGCGGCCGCGGTCCAGCTGCGGCTGCCGTTCGGCGCGCCGACCACGCTCAGCGTGCCCGGCGCGGACGCCATCGTGAACCAGTCCCGTTCGTCCCAGCTGGGGCTGGCGAAGAACTTCGCCGTGCTCATCAACGCGCCCGGGGTGAACCTGGTCACCCTGATGGCGAAGATCAAGCTGGTCATCGGGACCGGCGCGAAGGTGATCAACCTGGTGCCGGTCGTCACCGTGGGCAGCCTCCCGGTGAGCACCAACGTGCCGACGACCGGGGTGCCGTCCAGCTACCTGAACCTGTACAAGGCGTCCGCCGCGAAGTACTGCCCGGGCATGTCCTGGACGGTGCTGGCCGCGATCGGCGAGATCGAGAGCGGCAACGGCGCCAATGAGGGCCCGTCCAGCGCGGGCGCGCTCGGCCCGATGCAGTTCCTGCCGTCCACCTGGGCCGAGTGGGGCATCACCGGGTTCGGCCAGACCGGGGCGCCGGACATCTGGAACCCGCTCGACGCGGTGCCCTCGGCCGCGCGGATGCTGTGCGCCGACGGCGCCGGGAATACCGCGACCCTGCGCGGGGCGATCTTCTCGTACAACCACGCGACCTGGTACGTCGACGAGGTCCTCGCCTTGGCCAGCGAGTACGCCCAGAACTATCCGTAAGCCCGGCTCTCAGCCCGGGTTCCCGGCGGTCTTCAGGCCGGGTTCCCGGCCGCTTCCGGGACGGGCGCGGCCGAGGTCCGCAGCCGCCGCTGGCCCGCGATGGCGACCCCGGCGCTCGCCGCCCCGCACCCGGCGGCGAAGACGTAGCCGAGCCGCGGGCCGTGCGCGTCGATGATGAAGCCGACCACCGACGCGCCCGCCGCCACCCCGACCGAGATGCCGCTGCTCAGCCAGGACATGGCCTCGGTGCGGCGGCCCGGCTTGGCCTGGACCTCGAGCAGGCTGAAACCAGCGATGAGAGTCGGCGCGATGGTCATCCCGCACAGGTAGATGGTGCAGGTGAGCGTGACCAGGTTGGGCTGGGCCCAGAACGTGGCCACGCCCAGGACGGTCAGTGCGAGGGTGAGCGCGAACCGCTTTTCCAGCGGCGTCCGCCACTGCCGCGATCCGTACCACAGGCCGCCGGTGGCGCTGCCGAATGCGTACGTGCCGAGGATGAGGCCGGCCAGCGGCTTGCGCCCGGAGTCCTGGGCGAACGCCACCGTGCTCAGGTCGATCGCCACGAACATCGCGCCCAGCAGCACGTACACCGGGCCCAGCACGACCAGCCCGGGCGCGGCCGCGCCGCGGACTCGTCCCGGCGTGCTGAGCGGCCCCGGCGGCGCCACCACCGGCTCGGTGCCGCGCTGCGCCGCGAACCACGCCGTCCCGACCACGCACAGCACGGCCGCGACGCCCACCCCGGAGGCCGGGGCCACCTCGGTGGCCAGCAGCGTCACGGCGGCCGGGCCGAGGATGAAGCACAGTTCGTCCGCGACCGACTCGAAGGAGAACGCGGCGTGCAGCCGGGATGAGCCGGCCAGCAGGGCGCTCCAGCGGGCCCTGACCATCGCCCCCAGGGACGGCATGGTCGCTCCCGCGATCGCCCCCGGGATGAAGAAGGCCCAGGTCGGCAGGCGGAGCTGCACCGCCGTGATCAGCGCCGCGGTGCTCAGGACGAACACCGTGAGCAGGGGGAGCAGGACCCGCCGCTGACCGTGGGAGTCCACCAGCCGGGCGAGCCGCGGCGAGCTGAGCGCGTAGCCGAGCGAGCCGGTCGCGGACACCGTGCCGGCCACGCCGTACTTCCCGGTGATAGCCGAGATGAGCAAGACGGTACCGAGCCCGAACATCGACATCGGCATCCGCCCGATGACCCCGGCGAGGGAGAAGCGCCAGGCCCCGGGGATCTCGAAGATCTCCGCGTACGGTCGCAGCGGGCGGGTCAGCAGGCTGCCGGGGGAGCGGCTGACGGGTTTTTTCGCGTCGTCGATCCCCGTCATCGGCCGCATTGCCCCATATCAGTAAAATATCGTATACCGTCAAGCGCTTCCCGCGGTGAGGCCTGGCGCAGGCAGCCGGGCGAGCCTGGTTTGATGGACGCATGCCGGCATACGACGCTTTCCTGCTGGTCTCGTTCGGCGGGCCGGAAGGCCCCGACGAGGTCATGCCGTTCCTGGAGAACGTGACCCGCGGCCGCGGCATCCCGCCGGAGCGGCTGGCTGGCGTGGCCGAGCACTACTACGCGGTCGGCGGCGTCAGCCCGATCAACCAGCAGTGCCGGGACCTGCTCGAGGTGATCCGCGCCGACTTCCGGTCCGGCGGCCTGTCCCTGCCCGTCTACTGGGGGAACCGGAACTGGAAGCCGTACCTGGACGACACGGTGCGGTCCATGGCCGCGAACGGCATACAGCGGGCGGTCGCGTTCGTGACCTCTGCTTACAGCTCCTACTCGGGCTGCCGGCAGTACCTCGACGACATCGACCGGGCCCGGGCCGCGACGGGCCCGGGCGCTCCCCGGATCGACAAGATCAGGCGCTTCTATGACCATCCCGGCTTTATCGAGCCGTTCGCCGAGAGCACGCGGGCCGCGCTGGCCACGCTCCCGGCCGCCCTCCGGGACCAGGCTCACCTGGTGTTCACCGCGCACAGCGTCCCGGCCGCGATGGCCGGGGCGAGCGGCCCCGGACCGGTGCGGGGAAGGTACGTGGCCGAACTGACCGAGGCGGCCCGGCTTATTACCGAACGGGTGGGCGGTGCCCCTCGCTCCTGGACCCTTGCCTACCAGAGCCGGAGCGGCCCCCCTTCCCAGCCCTGGCTGGAACCCGACGTCGGCGACGTCCTGGGCGAGCTCGCCGGCGCCGGCGCCAAAGCGGTCGTGGTCGTCCCGGTCGGATTCGTATCGGATCACATGGAGGTCCGGCACGACCTGGACCGCGAGGCGGCGCAGCGGGCCGGCTCGCTCGGCCTGGCCTTCGCCCGGGCCGCGACCCCGGGCTGTCACCCCCGGTTCGTCTCCATGATCACCGAGCTGGTCCGGGAACGCCTCGCCCTGCCGGACGCGGGACCGGGCGACAGGCTCGTCAGTCCGGGCGGCCTGGATCAGGACTGCGCGGCCGACTGCTGCCGGTACGCGGCCACGGCCGTCCGTCCGTCCGGAGCGGCACGGGCATGACCGCCAGCCAGGGGCAGGGTCGGGACCAGGACCTGGACGCCGAGGCGCTGCTGCGGATCGGGGTGGCGGCGGCCAGCGAGGCGGGGCGGCTGCTCGCCTCCTGGCGGGGCGACGAGCGGCCCGAGGTCGTCCACACCAAGTCGAGCCCGACCGACGTCGTCACCGCGATGGACCGCCGGGCCGAGGCTCTCATCACCAGCCGGATCCGGGCGCACCGCCCGGCCGACGCCGTGCTGGGCGAGGAGGGCGGCCAGACCGACGGCGGAACCGAGGACAGCCGGGTGCGCTGGGTCGTCGACCCGCTGGACGGGACCGTCAACTACCTGTACGGCCTGCATGACTGGGCCGTGTCCATCGCGGCCGAGGTGGACGGCGCCGTGGTCGCCGGGGTGGTCGAGGTACCCGGGCGCGGCGAGACGTTCACCGCGGCGGCGGGCCACGGGGCCTGGCTCCACCGGGGCGCGGCCCGGCTGGCCCTGCGCTGCTCGGCCGGCGTGCCGCTGGGGCGGGCGCTGGTCGGTACCGGGTTCGGGTACGATGCCGGGCGACGGCAGATCCAGGGCGAGGTGGTTGCGGCGCTGCTCCCGTACGTAAGGGACATCAGGCGCGGCGGCTCGGCCGCGGTGGACCTGTGCTCGGTGGCGGCCGGGCGGCTCGACGCGTTCTACGAGAGAGGCCTGAACTACTGGGATTACGCCGCGGGCGGACTGATCGCCCGCGAGGCGGGCGCGACGGTCGGCGGCCTGGCAGGCCGGCCCGAGAGCCCGTCGCTGACGGTGGCGGCCGGGCCCGGTCTCTACCAGCAGCTCGAAGCAGTTCTCAGCAGGCTGAATCCGGAGCGGGACGCGTCACGTAGTCAGGAGCGGGACGCGTTACAGGACCGGGGAAGGTGACAGCCGGCGGCCCCGGAACCGGACGCGTCAGGAGTTATCGGCGTGGCGCGTGTGCGCTGGCCGCGAACGTGACAGAATTCCCCGCCGGAATCGGGCACAACTATGGCCTTGAAAGCGTTACAACCGCGCAGCGAATGCGCACTACGGATGAAGGGGGATGGAGTACCCAGATGGCTACCGACTACGACAGCCCGCGGAAGACGGACGACGACCTGACCGAGGACAGCCTTCAGGAACTTCAGGCGCGCCGGATGGACAAGTCATCGAGCACCATCGATCTTGATCCCGACGACGTTTCCGAGTCCCTGGAGCTTCCGGGCGCCGACTTGTCCAACGAGGAACTCGCGATCCGGGTGATCCCGCGCCAGGCCGATGAGTTCACGTGTTCCCGGTGCTTCCTCGTGCACCACCGCAGCCAGCTGGCCGAAGAACGTAACGGCCAGCTGGTCTGCCGGGAGTGCGCGGCTTAGCTCTGAGTGGTGACGACGGGCTCGCGCTCCGGGCCGCTGTACGTTCTGCGTGCGGCAGCCCGGGTGGCGAGCAGCCTCGCCGCTTCCACGCTGATGCCAGTCAGCACGGACCAGCCGAGGGCCTCGGTGAGGGCCACCTGCGGATCCTCAGGATGCGTCGGAGGCTCCTTGCCCGTGGCCTTGGTCCACGCGAACGTAATCAGCTTCCGCGCGACAAAGGCGGCTGCCATCGCCGCCACGGCGCTTACGACCTTGGTGCCCAGGTCTGCTTTCCGCTCGACCTTCTTGTCAGCCATCCAACTGCCTCCTTATCGGCCGTCCCCTACCCTCGTCCGCGCCATCATGCCACTGGTTCGCGGCCGGCCTGCACTCGACACCTTTCGACGGCCGCGGCTAGCTCGGCCGGGTGCCGGGTGCCGATCAGCCAGTAAGGGCCCGCCGGGCTCGGCGGCGGCACCACCAGGTAGACCGATTTCTTGAGGTAAGGTCGCGAGTACAGGCGGGCCGCCGGGTCCGCGATCGGACCGCGCAACCTCGTGGTCTGCTTCTCGTCGAGGCAGGCTACTTCGCTGACGGCCGTCAGGGGGAGCGCGTCATTCCCGGCTCGCAGCGTCCCGTCGCGGACTTCGATGGAGCCCAGGCCCATGGTGATCAGCAGCAAGGCGCAGCCGGCCACCAGTACGGCCATGATGATGAACGGCCAGGGCCCGGTGAGGCCGGCGTAGAGCGTGGCGCCAAGGATGAGGGCACTAGGCATGGCGAGCAGCCACCAGGCGAGCGGGACGCGGAGCCGTTCGCGGTAATCATCCATGCAGTCGAGGGTAGTTGGTCACATGGAGTCTTGGCGGGGGCGGGGACGACGGGCCGGGCGGGATGCGGTGGCCTGGCTGGCCGCCGCCTGGAAAGCCGGCCCGGATTCCGGTGGCGGCGCCCCCGCCGCCGGGACGGTTAACGGCGCCGGCGGCGAGATGAGCGCTGACGCCGCCGGCCACGTGACCGAAGCCGGAGCCGGGCCGGCCGACAGTGCCGTCCTGGGAAACAGCGCCGTCCTGGGAAACAGCGCCGCCGCGGGAAACGGTGCCGCCCCGGAACGGGACTGGCCCGGGCAGGCGGATCCGCGGCCGCCCGGCCGGCCGGAACAGGCCCTGGTGCGCACGCCAGGCCGCCCGGAGGACACCGCCGAGCACAACCGGGTGCCGGGCTGGCTGCAGACCGGCGCGGCCTGGTCCTGGCGGCTGCTGCTGCTCGCGGGCGCCCTCTACCTGATCGCGCGCGTGATCAGCGTCCTGGCCATCGTGGTCGTGCCATGCACCGCCGCGCTGCTGCTCACCGCCTTGCTGCAGCCGCTCAAGGCCCGGCTGCGGCGGGCCGGACTGCACAATCTCGCCGCCACCTGGTGCACCCTGCTGATCGGGGCCCTGGTGATCGGCGGCCTGGTCACGCTGGTGACCAACCGGGTCAATGCGGACTACCCGGTCCTGCTGAAGGAGACCAGGCACACCACCACTCAGGTGCAGACGTGGCTGTCCGGCGCGCCCTTCCACATCAAGAGCAGCAACGTGCAGGCCGCCCTGAACAACATCCCCAGCTACCTCAGCACGCACAAGGCCCTCGTCGAGGGCACCGTGGTGACCGGCGGGAAGATCGCCGCCGAGTTCTTCGGCGGCCTGGTGCTCATGCTCTTCGTCATGTTCTTCCTGATCAAGGACGGCGAACGGATCTGGTCCTGGCTGATCAGCGGGCTGCGGGGGGAGACCGGGCGGCGGATGAACCGGGCCGGGCACGCCGCCTGGCACACGATGGTGTTCTACATGCGCGGCGCCCTGGCGGTGGCCGCGATCCACGGCGTGGTGATCGGGCTGGTCCTGTACGTCATGGGCGCCCCGCTGGTCATCCCGCTGGCGGTACTTGTGTTCCTGGCCGCCTTCGTGCCGCTGATCGGGCTGCTCGTGGCCGGGGCGCTGGCCATCGTGGTCGTGCTGGCCGCCAAGGGCTGGGTCGCCGCGGTGATCCTGCTCGGCGTGCTGATCGTCGAGGACCAGCTGGAGGGCCACCTGCTCCAGCCGCAGGTCGTCGGGCGGGCGATCCGGCTGCACCCGCTGGCCGTCATCCTGTCTCTCGCGGTCGGCGGCGTGCTGGCGGGCATCGTCGGCGCCGTGGTGGCGATACCGATGGTCGCCGTCATCACCCGGGCGGTACCTGAGCTGCGGCGGGGAGATCCACGTCCCGGTGGCCCGTAAGATGCGACAGTGCCCGGATGTCGCGCTATCCTCACCGTGCGTGCCACCAGGAGGGAGTTCTCCGTTGCCCCATACCGAGCCGGACGTGCTGATCCAGCGCCTCGACGCGGGCGTGCCGCTGCCGTCGTACTCTCATCCCGGTGACGCGGGCGCGGACCTGACGACCGCCGAGGACATCGAGCTCGGGCCCGGCGAGCGGGCCCTGGTACGGACCGGCCTGGCCATCGCGCTGCCCGACGGCTACGCGGCGTTCGTCCACCCCCGCTCCGGCCTGGCCGCCAGGCACGGGGTGACGCTGGTGAACGCGCCGGGAACGATCGACGCGGGCTACCGGGGCGAGATCAAGGTGACCCTGCTGAACACGGACCGGAACCGCGCGATCAGCTTCAGCCGCGGCGACAGGATCGCCCAGCTGGTCATCCAGCGGGTGGAGCGGGTGGTGTTCCGCGAAGTGACCGTGCTTCCCGGGTCGATCAGGGGAGACGGCGGCTTCGGTTCTACCGGCGGCCACGCCGCGGCACCCCGGGAAGTTATCTCCCCGGGCCAGTACTGAGAATTAATTAAGGAGCGTGCGGAGTGTTTCGTCGGCGTCGTTCAGCAGACGCGAGCCGGGACTGGCCGGAGGAATCCGGCCAGGAGGTGCCCGGCGACGAAATCGACGAGGAGGAGCCGGCCCGGCCCGCGGGCGTCCCGCGGCCCGGCGGCGGCCCGTGGGACGCGGAGGAATCCTTTCCCGACCTCGAGCGGGTGGACCTGGGCAGCCTCCAGGTGCCCATCGGGCCCGAGCACGAGATCCAGCTCGTCATGGCCGAGCAGCACGGTGCCTGGGTGACGGTCAGGCACCAGGAGAGCGAAGTCCAGATCCAGGCGTTCGCGGCCGCGCGCCGCGGGGCGCTGTGGGACGACGTCCGGGCCGAGATCGCCGCCGAGGTGCAAGGGGCGGGCGGACGGAGCCAGGAGTCGGAGGGATCCTTCGGAACCGAGCTGATCGCGCAGGTGCCGGCCGAGCCCGGGCAGCCCGCGTCGGGTCTGCGGCTGGTCAGGTTCGTCGGCGTGGACGGGCCCCGCTGGTTCGTGCGCGGGCTGTTCACCGGCCCGGCGGCGGAGCGCGGCGAGCCCGCCGGCCTGCTCGAAGAGGTGTTCAGGGACGTCGTGGTCGTCCGCGGCGAGCACCCGGTGCCGCCGCGGGAGATACTCGAGCTGCGGCTGCCGCCCGAGGCCCAGCAGGCGCTGGAGCAGCAGCAGGCCGCCGCCGAGGAGGAGGAGGAGAACCGGTTCAGCGGCGACCTCAATCCGTTCGAGCGCGGCCCGGAGTTCACCGAGACCCGCTAGGCGGCCCGTGCGGCGGCTCGCCCGTCCTAGGCGCCACCACCAATCCCACCTGCCCCCTGCATACCATTTCGGTTCAGAGATAGCTTAAAGGTTTGCGGGACACGCCTTAGTCGCTGGACCGCAGCAGCCGGCCGAGCTCGTCCTCGACGTCCTCGCTGGTCACGAAGAACAGCTCGTCACCGGCCTGCAGCGGATCGTCCGGATGCGGCACCAGCACCCGGCCCTCGCGCAAGATGGCGACCAGCGACGTGTCGGCGGGCCAGTCGATCCCGCCTACCCGCTGGCCGACCAGCGGGGCGTCGTCCGGCATGGTCAGCTCGACCAGGCTGGCCTCGCTCTGGCCGAACGTCATCAGCCGCACCAGGTCGCCGACGCTGACCGCCTCCTCGACCAGGGCGGAAAGCAGCCGCGGGGTGGAGACGGCGACGTCGACCCCCCAGGACTCGTTGTACAGCCACTCGTTACCCGGGTGGTTCACCCTCGCCACGACGCGCGGCACCCCGTATTCGGTCTTGGCCAGCAGCGCCACCACCAGGTTCGCCTTGTCGTCGCCGGTGGCGGCGATCACCACCTGGCAGCGCTGCAGGGCCGCGTCGTCCAGGGAGCTGATCTCGCAGGCATCAGCCAGCAGCCACTCGGCCCGGGGCACGCTGTCCACCTTGATGGCCTTCGGCGAGTTGTCGATGAGCAGCACCTCGTGGCCGTTCTCGAGCAGTTCGCCGGCAATAGAGCGGCCGACCGCCCCGGCTCCCGCGATCGCGATCCGCATCAGTGCTCGCCTCCGCGCGTCGCGAAGGACGCGGCGATCCGGTCCAGATCACTTTCCCTGGCCACCACGTGCAGCACGTCCCCCTCTTGCAGGACCGATCCGGCCTCGGGCACGAAGGCCTGGCCGAGCCGGTCGACGAAGGCCACCCGGGTCGTCGTGTTGGCCTCGAGCGACTTGACCTGCTCGCCGATCCACGCCGGGGAGAACGCCACCTCGGCCAGGACGATCTTGCCGGTCGGATCCCGCCACAGCGGCTCGCCGCCCTCAGGGAGCAGCTTGCGCAGCATCTGGTCGGCGGTCCAGCGTACGGTGGCCACCGTGGGAATGCCGAGGCGCTCGTAGACCTCGGCCCGGCGCGGGTCGTAGATCCGCGCCGCCACCCGGTCGACGCCGAACGTCTCCCGGGCGACCCGGGCCGCGATGATGTTGGAGTTGTCACCGCTGCTGACGGCGGCGAAGGCATCCGCGCGCTCGATGCCCGCCTGGGTGAGGACGGCCCGGTCGAAGCCGATCCCGGTGACACGATCGCCCTTGAACGCCGAGCGGAGCCGGCGGAACGCTTCCGGGTCCCGGTCGATGACCGCCACAGTATTGTCTCGGTCTTCGAGGATGTGGGCTAGCGTCGAGCCGACCCTCCCGCATCCCATGATTACGATGTGCACGACCGTCCTCCACGATGAGCAGGTTCCCCGAGCAACACCACACCAGCACCACAAAGGTATGCCCTCACTCGGCATCCTCTCCCGCCTGGAGGCGGGTGATTTCACCTCAGCTGCGAAGGATTGCATTGCCAGAGAATTTTCAGGCCGGCCAGGTCGTCCAGGTGACGATCACGGACGTGGCTCATGGCGGCTGGTGTGTCGCCCGTCCCGAGGGCAGGCCCGTGGTATTCGTCCGGCACGCGCTGCCGGGCGAGACCGTCCTGGCCCGGATCACCGAGGTCACGTCGCGGCTGGCGCGGGCCGAGGCGGTGGAGGTCCTGACCCCCTCACCGGACCGGGTCGAGGCGCCCTGCCGGTACGCGGGCCCCGGGGCCTGCGGCGGCTGCGACTGGCAGCACGCCACGCTTCCCGCCCAGCGGGAGCTCAAGGCGGCCGTGATCCGGCAGCAGCTCAAACGGCTGGCGGGCCTGGACCGCGAGGTGACGGTCGAGGCCCTGCCCGGCGATGAGGGGTCCGGGGACGAAGGAGCCGGAGACGGGAAGCTGGGCGCGGGGCTGGGCTGGCGGACGCGGGTGCAGTACGCGGTGCGGCCGGACGGCGTGGCCGGGCTGCGCGGGCACCGCTCGCACGATGTCGTCCCCATCGACGAGTGCCTGATCGCCCACCCGGCCATCGGCGATCTCGGCCTCACCGCCCGCCGCTGGCCCGGGACGGCCTCGGTGGAGGCGCTGGTGGCGCCCGGCTCGGGGGAGCGGGCCGTCATCGTCACCGCGAAGGGCCCGGTCCCGCCCGACGCCGCCCCGCAGGCGGATGCCGTGCTGCGCCGCACCGGCGCCTCCGGCCGCGGCCTGACCCCGCTCCGCGGCCGGGCCTACCTGGCCCAGCACGCCGCCGGCCAGGACTGGCGGGTCAGCGCGAGCGCGTTCTGGCAGGTGCATCCCGGCGCGGCCGGCGTGCTGACCGCGGCGGTGCTGGCCGCGCTCGAGCCGCGGCCCGGCGACACGGCGCTCGACCTGTACTGCGGCGCGGGGCTGTTCGCGGGGGCGCTCGCCCCGGCGGTCGGCGCCGCCGGGTCCGTGACGGGCGTGGAGTCGGACCACGCAGCGGTCCGGGATGCCCGGCACAACCTGCGGCCGTGGCCCTGGGCCCGGGTGCACCGCGGTGACGTCGCCGCGGTCCTGCGCCGCGACCACCCCGAAG
>JAJKHX010000419.1 GCA_021154785.1 Nocardiopsis sp. | reverse complement strand
TCGTCACGATATGACCTCCCCCTCCGGAAAGGCTAATGGTGAGTTGCTAGAGAGGGCGAGCGCGGCCGCCTGTCGTCGCGGGTGCCAGACTGCCTCGTCGCATTAGCACTCTACCTTAGTGAGTGCTAATGCGGAACAGTAGTGCGCTCAGGCGGGCACGTCAAACAGTGGCCCGGGAGTTATGGTGAGGAATATGTCGCCGGTGCTGGAGCGGGGTTACGCCGAGGAACTGGACGCGGCCGATCCGCTGGCCGGGTTCCGCGACCAGTTCGCGCTGGACGACCCGGGCCTGATCTACCTGAACGGCAACTCGCTCGGCGCGCTGCCGCGGGCCACGCTGCGCCGCCTCGAGACGGTGATCCGCGCGGAGTGGGGCACCGCGCTGGCCCGGTCCTGGGATCACTGGGTGGATCTTCCCACCCGGGCCGGCGACCTGGTCGGCGAGCTGACCGGGGCCGCGCCGGGGCAGATCGTGGTGGCTGACAACACCACCGTGAACCTGTACAAGCTGGCCTGCGCCGCGCTCGACGCCCGGCCCGGCCGCCGGGTGATCATCACCGACCGGGACAACTTCCCCAGCGACCGCTACGTGTTCGAGGGCATCGCCGCCCAGCGCGGGCTCGAGCTGCGCATGCTGGACACCGACATCGACGAGGGGCTGGACGCCGGGCAGGTCCGGGCGGCCGTGGACGAGGACACCGCGCTGGTCAGCCTGTCCCACGTGGCCTACCGCAGCGGCGCCCTGGCCGACATGGCGGGCGTCACCGAGATCGTGCACGCCGCGGGCGCGCTGATGCTCTGGGACCTGTGCCACTCGGTCGGCGCGGTGCCGGCCGAGCTCGACCGCTGCGACGTGGACCTGGGGGTGGGCTGCACCTACAAGTACCTCAACGCGGGCCCCGGGGCCCCGGCCTTCCTGTACGTCGCCTCCCGGCTGCAGGAGACGCTGCGCCAGCCGGTCTGGGGCTGGTTCTCCCAGCGCGACCAGTTCGCCATGGGCCCGGCCTACGACCCGGCGGCGGGCATCGCCAAGTTCACCACCGGCACCCCGTCCATCCTGGGCGCGGCGGCGGTCGAAGAGGGCGCGCGGCTGCTGCTCGAGGCGGGGCTGGGCCCGCTGCGCGCCAAGAGCATGCGGCTGACCGGATACCTCGTCGAGCTGGGCGAGGCCTGGCTGGAACCGCTCGGCTGCGCGCTGGCCACGCCGCGGGACGGCGCCCGGCGCGGCGGCCACGTCACGTACTGCCACCCGGAGGCGAAGCAGCTCACCGGGCGGCTCGCGGCGGCCGGCATCGTCACCGACTACCGGACGCCGGACCGGTTCCGGTTCGGGCTGTCCCCGCTCACCACCCGTTTCACCGACGTCTGGACCGCGGTCGCCGCCACCCGCGACCTCATCAAGGGCGGGGAGAGCCATGACTGAGCCCGCGGGCACCACCGAACCCGTCACCTACTCCGGTTACCTGCGGCTCGACCAGCTGCTGGCGGCGCAGCAGCCCCGTTCGGCCGAGCACGACGAGATGCTGTTCATCGTCATCCACCAGATCTACGAGCTGTGGTTCAAGCAGCTGCTGCACGAGCTCGCCAAGCTCCAGACCGAACTCGGCGGCGGCAGCACCACGCACGCCATGCGCACGCTGCGGCGGACGCTGGCCATCTTGAAGATCGTGGTCGCCCAGCTCGACGTGCTCGAGACCATGACGCCCACCCAGTTCACCCGGTTCCGCGACTGGCTCGGCACCTCCAGCGGGTTCGAGTCGGCGCAGTTCCGCGAGCTGGAAGCGGTGCTCGGGCGGCGGGACCGGGTGATGCTCTCGGCGCACGCCCTGACCGGCGCCGAGCGAGAGCGCATCACGGCGGCGATGTCGCGGCCGTCCCTGTTCGACTCCTTCGTCCGCTACCTGGCCGGGCAGGGCTACGACGTGCCCGCCGAGATCGTGAACCGCGACGTCACGACGCCGCTCGAGGCTTCCGGCGCCATGCAGCAGACGCTGAAGAAGGTCTACGACGACGACACCGACGCGACCGCGGTGTGCGAGCTGCTGGTGGACCTGGACGAGGGCATGCAGGAGTGGCGCTACCACCACGTCAAGATGGTGGAGCGGACGATCGGCGGCCGCCGCGGCACCGGCGGCTCACCCGGCTCGGCCTACCTGCGGTCGACCCTGGCCGCGCCCACGTTCCCCGACCTGTGGGCGATGCGCAGCCTCGGTTAGCGCCGCCTCGGCGAGCGAGCTGGCGCCATCTCCAGCGCAGGTCAAAGGCTTGTACCGAACGAAGATGGTCCCCCGTTCGGCATAAAGCTCTTTCTTATTCCCATTCGATCGTGGCGGGTGGCTTGCTGGTGACGTCGAGCACCACGCGGTTGATCTCGGGCACCTCGTTGGTGACCCGGGTGGAGATCCGGGCCAGCACCTCGTCCGGGATCCGGGCCCAGTCCGCGGTCATCGCGTCCTCGCTGGTCACCGGGCGGATCACGATCGGGTGGCCGTACGTGCGGCCGTCGCCCTGCACGCCGACCGAGCGGACGTCGGCCAGCAGCACCACTGGACACTGCCAGATCACGGGGTCGAGGCCGGCCGTGGACAGCTCATCGCGGACGATGGCGTCGGCCTCGCGCAGGATCGCGAGCCGCCCGGCGGTCACCTCGCCGATGATCCTGATGGCCAGCCCGGGGCCGGGGAACGGCTGGCGGCGGACGATCGCGGGCGGCAGCCCGAGCTCCTCCCCCACCCGGCGCACCTCGTCCTTGAACAGCGCGCGCAGCGGCTCGACGAGTGCGAACTTCAGGTCATCGGGCAGCCCGCCCACGTTGTGGTGGGACTTGATGTTCGCGGTCCCGGTGCCGCCGCCGGACTCCACCACGTCCGGGTACAGCGTGCCCTGGACCAGGTAGCCGCAGGCCTCGCCGTGCTGGCCGGCCTCGGCCGTCACCTCCCGGGCGGCGCGCTCGAAGGCGCGGATGAACTCGCGGCCGATGATCTTGCGCTTGGTTTCCGGGTCGTCAGCGCCCTGGAGGGCGTCCAGGAAGACATCGGCCTCGTTCGCTACCTTGAGCTTGACGCCGGTGGCGGCGACGAAGTCCTGCTCGACCTGCTCGGCCTCGCCCTTGCGGAGCAGCCCGTGGTCGACGAACACGCAGGTGAGCCGGTCGCCGATGGCCCGCTGGACGAGCGCCGCGGCGACCGCGGAGTCCACTCCGCCGGACAGCCCGCAGATGGCGTGGCCGTCGCCGACCTGCTCCCGGATCGCCGCCACCTGCTCCTCGACGATGTTGAGCATGGTCCACGAGGGGCGGCAGCCGGCCAGCTCGAGAAAACGGGCCAGGATGCGCTGGCCGTTCTCGGTGTGCATGACCTCGGGGTGGAACTGAACGCCGAACAGGCCCAGGGCCGGGTTCTCGATGGCGGCGACCGGGGTGGCACCGGTCTGCGCGGTGACGGTGAAGCCGGGCGGGGCGGCGGTGGCGGTATCGCCATGGGACATCCAGACGCGCTGGGTCTTCGGCAGGCCGGTGAGCAGGGGCCCGTTCTGCGCGGCCTGGAGGGTGGTGGCGCCGTACTCCCTGGCGCTGGTGTGCGCCACGGTGCCGCCGAGGCTGGTGACCATGAGCTGGAAGCCGTAGCAGATGCCGAGGACCGGGACGCCCGCCGCCAGCAGGCCGTCAGGGGCGGGCGGGGCGCCGTCGGCGTAGACCGACGAGGGGCCGCCGGACAAGATGATCGCCTTGGGCTTCCTGGCCAGCATCTCGGCCGCCGTCATGGTCGACGGGACGATCTCGGAGTAGACGTGGCACTCGCGCACCCGGCGGGCGATCAGCTGCGCGTACTGCGCTCCGAAGTCGACGACGAGAACGGTGTCGAAGCCACCGGGCACGCTGATCACCTTTCCTAGGGGCTCTTGCTCTCCTGCCGAGCCTCCGAGTCTAGCCGGACCTGACCAGCGGAAACCGTTGCTCCGGCGGGGGCCGGGGCGGGGACGCCCACGGGCGGCGGGGTGACGGCAGCGACGAGGAGGCGGGCGATGCGGCGGCCGTCCAGCTCGGTCACGGTGATGGTGCGGCCCGCCACCTGGATGGTGTCGCCCGCGGACGGCAGGTCGCCCAGGACGGCCAGGACGTAGCCGGCGACCGTCTCGTACGGGCCCTCGGGCAGCTCGATGCCGGTCTGCTCGGTGAACTCGTCCAGGTTGAGCAGGCCGTCGACCTCGACGTCGCCGGCCGGCAGCTTCGTCGCGTGGTCCTGCTCGATGTCGTACTCGTCCCTGATGTCGCCGATCAGCTCCTCGACCAGGTCCTCCAGCGTGACGATGCCGGCCGTGCCGCCGTAGTCGTCGATCACCACGGCCAGGTGCGCCCGCTCGCGCCGCATCTCGGACAGCGAGGACAGCACCGTCTTGCTGATCGGCAGGAACTTGACCGGGCGGCTGATCCGGCTGACCGGCACTTCGTTCTTGGCGACGCCGGGGCCGAGCACGTCCCGGACGTGCACGAAGCCGGTCACGTTGTCGTAGCTGTCCTGGTAGACCGGCAGCCGGGAGTGCGGCACGCCAGCCGCGATCTCGGCCGCCTCCGCGACCGGGGTCTCCGCGTCCAGGAAGACCACCTCGGTGCGCGGGACCAGGACCTCGCGGATCTGCCGCTTGCCCGCGTCGAAGACCTCGCTGACGATCTTGCGTTCGTCCGGGCTGATCGTCTGGGTGCTGGCGACGAGCTCGCGCACCTCCTGCTCGGTCATGGCCTGGCGGCCGACCCGGGGATCGGCGCCGAACACGGCCACCACCAGGTTGGTGCACTTGGTCAGCAGCCAGACGAACGGACGGGCCAGCGTCGCGATCCGGTCCAGCAGCGGGCCGGCCAGCAGCGCCAGCGCGGGGGCCCGCTGGAGCCCGATCCGCTTGGGGGCGAGCTCGCCCAGAATCAGGCTGAAGAACGTGATGACGATGGTCACCACGAGGAACGACACCGGCCCGGCCCAGCCCGGCGACAGATGCTGCTTGACCAGCCACGACTTGAACGCGCTGGCCAGCGTCTCGGCGCCGTAGGCGCCGGAGACCAGGGTGGCGAGGGTGACGCCGATCTGCACGGCGGAGAAGAACCGGTTCGGGTCCTGGGCGAGCCGGGCCGTCTTCTGCCCCCGGCGGCCGCGCTTGCCCAGCGCCCTGATCTGTCCCTCGCGCAGCGAGACCAGGGCCATCTCCGAGGCGGCGAAGAACCCCCCGACACAGATGATCACCAAGACGACGATGATCTGAATGACGACTGTACTCATTTCTGGCTTTCGCTCGCCTCCGGGCGCAGCGTTCCGCTGCTCGCGGCAGGCCCCGCTGCCGCGCACTATGTCTGGTCAGTCTAGACGGGATAACGTTCTACTCCTGTGGACACGCAATCAATCTGGAAGTCCAGCGCGATGCTGGCTGACGGGCGCGAGATCATCTACTTCGATGAGGCGCCCGGGCTCGGCCGCGCGCAGGTGGCGGACACCCGGCCGCTCGGCCCGCGGGCGCCGGGGCCGGCCCTGCCGCACGGCCGGGCGGAGTGGGGCACCCGGTGGGATCCGCTGGCCGGGGAGTGGGTGGTCATCGCGGCGGCCCGCCAGGACCGGACCTTCCTGCCGCCGGCCGACCAGTGCCCGCTCGACCCGTCCCGGCCGGGGCACCCGACCGAGATACCGGCGGACAGCTACGACGTGGCGGTGTTCGAGAACCGGTTCCCCTCGCTGGCCGAGCCGCTCGGCCGGTGCGAGGTGGTGTGCTTCACCTCTGATCACGACTCGTCCTTCGCCGCCTTGTCACCGCGGCGGGTCCGGACCGTGCTCGAGGCCTGGATCGACCGGACGGAGGCGCTGAGCGCGCTGCCCGGGATCAGGCAGGTGTACTGCTTCGAGAACCGGGGCGAGGAGATCGGCGTCACCCTGCACCATCCGCACGGGCAGATCTACGCGTTCCCGTTCGTCGCGCCGAAGCTGGCCCAGATGGTGGCGCAGGCGGCGGCGTACGCGGATGGCAACTTGTTCGACGACCTGGTGGCTTCGGAGGTCTCCGACGGGGTGCGGGTCGTGACCCGGAACGAGCACTGGATCGCGTTCGTCCCGCAGGCGGCGCGCTGGCCGTACGAGGTGCGGATCTTTCCCACCGTCCTGGTGCCCGACCTGCCGGTGCTGAGCCCGGCCGCGCGGGAGGCGTTCGGGCCGCTGTACCTGGACGTGCTGCGCCGGTTCGACGCGCTGTTCGACCGGCCCGCGCCGTACATCGCCGCCTGGCACCAGGCCCCGGTCGGGGACGACGGCGCGCGCAGCCGGTTCGCCGCGCACCTTCAGGTACTCTCGGTCCGGCGCGCGGCCGGCAAGCTGAAGTACCTGGCCGGCACGGAGTCCGGCATGGGCGTGTGGGTCAACGACATCGTCCCTGAGCAGGCCGCGCAACGGCTTCGGGAGGCCTGATCTGATGAGGGTGCTTGTCACCGGCGGGGCCGGCTACATCGGCAGCGTCGTCGGCGCGCAACTGGTAGCGGCCGGGCACGATGTCGTGGTGCTCGACGACCTGTCCACCGGGCACGCCGACGCGGTGCCGCCCGGCGCCACGTTCGTCCAGGGCACGCTGCGCGACTGCGCGGCCGAGGTGCTCTCCGACGGCATCGAGGCGGTGCTCCACTTCGCGGCCAAGTCGCTGGTCGGCGAGTCGGTCGCGGATCCGGCCAAGTACTGGTCAACCAACCTGGGCGGCACGGTCGCGCTGCTCGAGGCGATGCGCGAGCTGCGAGTCCGGACGATCGTGTTCTCCTCCACCGCCGCCGTCTACGGCGAGCCTGAGGGCCCGGTCGTGCGGGAGACCGACCTGACCCGGCCGACCAGCCCGTACGGCGCGTCCAAGCTGGCCGTGGACACGACCTTGACGGAGTTCAGCCGGCTGTACGGGTTCGGCGCGGTCAGCCTGCGCTACTTCAACGTGGCCGGCGCGCATTCGGTGTCCGGCTCGGGCGGCTCGGGTGGCTCGGGCGGCTCCGGTGGCTCGGGCGGGCGCTGGCTGGGCGAGCGGCACCACCCGGAGACCCACCTGATCCCGAACGTGCTGGCCGCCGCGTCGCAGGGACGGTCCCTGCAGGTCTTCGGCGACGACTACCCCACCCCGGACGGGACCTGCATCCGCGACTATATCCACGTCACCGACCTGGCCGACGCGCACCTGCGCGCGCTCGCGGCCTGCCGGCCCGGCGAGCACCGGATCTACAACCTGGGCAACGGGGCCGGCTTCTCGGTCCGTGAGGTGATCGAGGTGTGCCGGGAGGTCACCGGGACCGATATCGCGGTCGAGACCGGTCCGCGCCGGGCCGGCGACCCGGCCGTGCTGGTCGCCTCGTCCGCGAAGATCCAGTCCGAGCTGGGCTGGCGGGCCACGCGCGACCTGCGCGCCATGGCCGCCGACGCCTGGGCCTTCACGCAGGCTCGTTCCTCCCGGTGAAGGCGGCGGTCTCGTTTTTCCGGTCGCAGTTCGCGACCGAGCCGGACGGGGTGTGGAAGGCTCCGGGGCGGGCCAACCTGATGGGCGAGCACACCGACTACAACGACGGGTTCGTGCTCCCGTTCGCGCTCGGCCAGGGTGTTACGGCGGCCGCGTCGCTCACTCCCGGGTCCTCGTCTGGCTCCTCGTCGTCCCAGCGGCTGGTGCTGTGCT
>JAJKHX010000418.1 GCA_021154785.1 Nocardiopsis sp. | reverse complement strand
TCCAGCACGACAGGGCGAGCCGCCCGCCCGGGCGCAGTACCCGACTGAGCTCCGTCAGCACCGCGGCCGGGTGACCGGCATGGTTGATGACGAAGTTGCCGGTCACCGCCTCGAAGTGGGCGTCGGGCAGCGGCAGGTCCGGGAGCGCGGCCAGGCGCACGTCCAGGCCCGGGACATTACGCGCCGCCACCTCAGCCATGCTGGGCTCGGCGTCGACCGCCGTCACCAGGGCCCGCCCGCCCCGCCCGCAGCCCGCGTTCGTAGCTATCGAAATCCATGCAGGCATCACAGCACACCGGCCGCCGGTCAGGGCGCGTCCGGACCGGCCGGGGCGAGCAGCAGGACGGCGAGAATGGTCAGGGCACCGCCGAGGTACTGCGGCGGGCGGAGCGTCACGCCGAGGAAGAGCGCGGCGGCGACCGCCGCCAGGGCGGGCTCGAGGGTGCTGGTGACGGCGAACTCGGTCGGGGTGACGTGCCGGAGGCTGGCCTGCGACAGGCTGAAGGCGATCGCGGTGGCGGCGACGGCGATGAACGCAATCAGCGCGGCGACGACCCAGGGATCGCCCGACGGGTGCGCCGTCCACGGCGGGAAGATCACCAGGAGGGGAAGGCCCCCGATGCTCAGGCCCCACGCGGTCGCCGGCCGGGCGCCGGTCTCGCGGACCAGGCGGGCCGAGCCGAGCAGGTAGAAGGAGTACGCCACCGCGGAGATGACGGCGAGGAGGATTCCGGCCCGGTCGGCGCGGGACGCGTGCAGTCCCCCGGGCCCGCCCGCCGCGAGCAGGTACACGCCTGCCGCGGCCGCGGCCACCGCGGCCAGCCGCCGGGGCGCGGGCCGGACCTGGCGGCGCAGCATCTGCCAGCCGGCCGTCATCGCCACCGCGCTGTACTGGACGAAGGTGGCCAGCGCGACGTTGGACTTGGCGATAGCCGCGAACCACGTGTACTGGGCGCCCGCGATGCCCAGTACCGCCACGGCGATCAGCAGCCTGCCGTGCCCGCGCGGCCAGGCGGGCCGGAAGGCGGCCAGCAGGAGCAGCCCGCCGCAGGCCATCCGCACCCCGACCAGCCAGCCGGGGCCGACGTGATGACGGGTGAACAGGACCTGGGCCGTGATGCCGCCGAGGGCCCACAGGGCGGCCGCGGCCGCGGCCAGGCTCAGCCCGGCGACGCGCCGGGAGGTGTCAGCGGAGCGAGTCGTGTCCAGCCGCCGTAACCTCCCCGGTTAGTCCCGGCCCGGCTCACTGTAGCGTGGGCGCTATGCCCGACATGACTTGGCTGGACGCCACGGCACAAGCCGAACTCGTCCGCAGCGGCGAGGTAAGTCCCAAGGAGCTGACCGAAGCGGCCATCGCCCGGATCGAGGCGGTCAACCCGCAACTGGACGCCGTGATCCGGACGCGGTTCGACGCGGCCCGGCAGGAGGCCGACGGCGACCTGCCCGACGGGCCGTTCCGGGGCGTGCCAATCCTGTTCAAGGACCTGGGCTGCACGGTCGCGGGCGAGGTGACGGCGTTCGGCGTCGGGCCGATGCGCGACGTGGCCTGGCCGGTGACGTCCTTCCTGGCCGAGCAGTTCCGCGCGGCTGGCTTCGTCGTGCTCGGCCGCACCAACGTGCCGGAGCTCGGCACCACGGTGACCACCGAGCCGCGGAGCTTCCCGCCGGCCCGCAACCCGTGGGATACGGGGCATTCGACCGGCGGCTCGTCCGGGGGTTCGGCGGCCGCGGTGGCGGCCGGCCTGGTGCCGGTGGCGCACGCCAACGACGGCGGCGGCTCCATCCGCATCCCGGCCAGCGAGTGCGGCCTGGTCGGGCTGAAGCCGACCCGCGGGCGGGTGAGCCAGGGCCCGCTGACGGGGGAGGCCTGGGCCGGCGGCGTGGCCGACGGAGCGGTCACCCGGACCGTGCGGGACGCGGCCGGCCTGCTCGACGTGATCAGCGACCGGATGCCGGGCGAGCCGTACTACGCGCCGCCGCTGCCGCGCCCGCTCGGGCAGGAGGTCGGCGCCGATCCCGGGCAGCTGCGGATCGGCATTCTCGACCGGCCGGGCGCGGAGGGGTATCTCGACGACCCGGAGTGCCGGGCCGCGGTCGCCGGCGCCGCGCTGCTGCTCGAGGCGCTCGGCCACCACCTGGAGGAGTCCGCGCCCGCGGTGATGTTCGAGCCGGAGTTCCTCCGGCACTTCAGCACCGTCATCGCGGCCGACACCGAGGCGACGTTCCAGAACTTCGAGGAACTGCTCGGCCGCCCGATCGGCGAGGACGAGATCGAGGGGCGCAACGTCGCCTACCGGCGGATCGGGCAGAAGCTCAGCGCGGTCGACTACCTGGACAGCCGGGCCTGGTTCGGGACGTGGGCACGGGGGATGGCGAGCTGGTGGGAGGATCACGACCTGCTGGTGACGCCCACTCTCGGCGCTCCCCCGCCCGAGCTGGGCTGGTTCACCGGGGCCGGTCCGGATCACGAAGGGGAACGCGTCGTGAGCTTCATCCCCTACACCGCGCAGTTCAACATGACCGGCCAGCCGGCCATCACCTTGCCGCTGCACTGGACGCCGGGCGGCCTGCCCGTTGGCGTCCAGCTGGTCGCCCCGTACGGGCGGGAGGACCTGCTCATCCGGGTCGCCAGCCAGCTCGAGCTGGCCGCCTCCTGGGCGGACCGGCACCCCCCGGTCCACGCGTAGCCGGGCGCCCGCGGCCGGGCCGGACCCCGTCATCGCCCGAGCACCCGGCTTCTCGTCTCGCCCGGTTCACCCAGGAGCTCGGTGACCAGGTCGGGCGGCAGGCCGTGGGTCTGGTGCAGGTAGCTGAGGTCCTGCGACGTCGGCTGCCACCCGCGGCCGAATCGCGCCAGCACCTTGTGCCCGCGGGTCATCAGCTCCGCGAAGCGCCGCTCCTCGTCCCCGAGGATCCCGCGGATCAGCTCAGGATCTCCGTCCTGACCGAACTGCGCCAGCGTGTGCTCGAGCAGCCCGGCCGGAAGCTCGCCCAGCGTCCGGCTGCGGTCCGTACGCCACAGCATGGTGAGCACGCGTCTCAGCAGCCGGCGCAGCACGTAGCCGCGGCCGGTGCTGGACGGCCGCACGCCGTCGCCGATGATCACGATGCTCGCGCGCAGGTGGTCGGCGATCAGGCGCAGCGACAGGTCATCTGGCTGCCACAAGGCGGGCAACGCGGTCATCCAGGGCCGGAAGACATCGGTGCCGAACACCGAGGGCACGCCCTGGGTGATCATCAGCAGCCGTTCCAGGCCCATCCCGGTGTCCACGTTGGGCCGGGGCAGTGGCTCCAGGCGGCCGTCGCCGTGCCGCCGGAAGCGCATCGTCACGTGGTTCCACAGCTCCATCCATCGTTCGTCGGTGGTGGGGCGCCCCTGCGGCGGGCCGTCACCGGTCCAGGCAAACAACTCGGAGTCAGGCCCGCACGGACCGGTCGGGCCGTTCGACCACCAGTTGTCGTCCGTGGTGAGCTCGACCGGCACGCCCAGCTCGTCCCAGGTGCGCTGGGCCGCGAGGTCGGGGCCCAGCTGCCCGTCGCCGCCGAACACGGTGGCGTACAGCCGATCCCGTTTGGTACCGAGGATCTCGGTGATCAGCTCGAAGCCCCAGCGCAGGCTCTGCGGGCCGCCGTAATCCCCCAGTGACCACGAGCCGAGCATCTGGAAGACGGTCAGGTGGCGTTCGTCGCCGACCTCCCCGAGATCGGTCGTGCGCAGGCAGCGCTGCAGGCCGGTCAGCCGCCTGCCCTGGGGATGGGGCGGGCCGCCGTCCAGGTAGGGGGTCAGCGGGTGCATCCCCGCGGCGGTGAACAGCACCGGGCCGTCACCGGGCGGCACCAGCGAGCCGCCCGCGATCACCTGGTGGCCGCGGTCTTGGAAGAAGCCGAGGAAGGTACGGGTCGTCTCGGCCACGTTCATGGCGTGGGTCCTTTCGTGGTGACGGGACCAGGAAAGGACCGCAGGCAGGTTCATGACCCGGCGGGCAGCGCCACGCACCGGCGGACCGTTCCCGGTCGCCTGTGTGCGGGGAATTGGGGGTCAGGCAGCGGCAACCGGCGAGCTGGTAGCTCGCGCCGCGCGGATATTGCCGACCTTCATAGCGCCAACTCTAGGCGCGGCCGTCCCGGTCCCTCAACGAATTATCGCCCGGTACCACGGGCTGAGTGGCGCGGGCTGGCCGGGGATGTCAGCCTATACGGGTGAAGCCGAGGATCAGGTACTGCCGCACCCCGGCTGGCCGGGTCGCCTACGCGACGTCGGGCACCGGGCCGGCGCTGCTGTGCGATTCGGGCTGGATCACCGATCTTCACGGGCAGCTGGACCTGTTCGCCTACGGCGACTTCATCGAGCGCCTGGCCGAGCGGTTCACCGTCATCCGTTTCGACAAGCCCGGGTGCGGCCTGTCGGACCGGGACGGGATCGACCTGTCCTTCGACGGGCAGGTGGCCGCAGCCCTGGCCGTCGCCGACGCCGTCGGCGCCGACCGCTTCCGGCTGTTCGGGGCCTCGCAAGGCGGGCAGCTGGCGGCGACGATCGCGGCGAGATACCCGGACCGGGTCGAGGCGCTCGCGCTGTACGGGGTGTGCGCCAGCGGCCGGGACCTGGCGCCCGCCGAGGTCAGGGAATCGGTCGTGGCGCTGGTGCGCGCTCACTGGGGTCTGGGGCTGAGGGCGCTGGCGGGCGCCTTCATCACCGATCCCACGGCCGAGGACCTGGCCGCGCTCACCCGGTTCCAGCAGGCCAGCGCGTCGCCCGCGGCGGCCGCCCGGCTGCTGGAGGTCTACTACGACACCGACATCAGGGCGCTGCTTCCCGTCGTCGCCGCGCCGACTGCCGTCCTGCACCGCGAGGCGGACAAGGGCACCCGGTTCGAGCTGGGCCGGGAGGTCGCCTCGCTCATCCCCGGGGCGACGCTGATCCCGCTGCCGGGTTCCAGCCACCTGTACTACCACGGCGACTGGACGGCCGTGCTGGAGGCGATGCTCGGTTTCCTGTGCGAGCCGGCGAGCACCGGACCGCAGCTCACGAACCGCGAGCTCGAGGTGGCCGGCCTGGTCGCCGAGGGGCTGACCAACCAGGCCATCGCCCGGCAGCTGGCCGTCGCGCCGCGGACCGCCGAGGCCCACGTGGAGAACATCCGGCGCAAGCTGGAGGTGCGCTCCCGCGCCCAGATCGCGGCGTGGGTGACCGAGCACCGGCTGCGCGGCTGAGGCGGCTCGGTAGTTCACCCGAGGCGCGAGCCGGGGACGAGCGCCGCCGCCCGGGCAGGCGGGTGATCCGTCGGTGATTCACCCGATAGCGGGCCCGGCTGGCCAACCCTAACCTCGAAGACATGTCAGACAAGACTCCCGATCTCCTCATCTCGTCCCGCTTCTGCGGGCCGCCGGACAGCGGCCACGGCGGCTACGTCAGCGGCGCCATCGCCGGGTACATCGACGGCCCGGTAACGGTCACGCTGCGGCGGCCGCCGCCGCTGGCCACGCCGATGGCCGTCGAGCAGGACGACGACGGCTCACTCCGCGTCCGCCATGGCCGCACGCTGATCGCCGAGGCAGCCCCGTCGCCTGGCTTTCCCGCGACCCGGATGCCGGGGCCCGTCTCGCTAGCGGAAGCTCGCGCCGTGGCCGGCCGCGGGCGTTACTTCGAGGATCCGGTCTACCCTGGCTGTTTCGGCTGCGGGATGAGCCGCGCTCCCGGCGACGGGCTGCGGATCTTTCCCGGCGCGGTGACCAGCCCGGGCTTGTGGGCGGCGCCGTGGACGCCGGACGCCTCGGTCAGCGACGCGCATGGAATGGTGTGGCCGGAGGCGATCTGGGCGGCACTCGACTGCCCCAGCGGGATCGCCGCCGCCGAGGCCGCCAGCCTGGATCATGACACGGCCATCCTGCTCGGCCAGATGACAGCAGGCCCGGTGGTGCCGCCCGCGGCCGGCGATCCCTGCCTGGTGATCGCCTGGCCGGCCGGGCGCGATGGGCGCAAGCTCACCGCCGGGTCGGCGGTGCTCGGACCGGACGGCAAGGTGCTGGCCGCGGCCAGCACCTTGTGGCTGACCGTTCCCCGCCAGGTTCCGGTGGCGGCCGCCGGGGCGGCGTCGTGACCGCGCGCCGCCGCGGCGTGGCGCTGACGCCGATGGAGACCCGGCGCGATGTCATCGTCCGGGCCGCCGTGCTCGCCGACGAGCTGGGCTACGAGATGTTCTCGGTGCCCGAGGGCTGGGGCCTGGATTCGGTCCCGGTACTGACCGAGATCGCGCTGCGCACCTCCCTGATCCAGGTCGCCTCGGGCATCTTGTCGGTCTGGGGACGCACCCCGGCCACCCTCGCGATGACCGCCGCCACCCTCCACCAGGTCAGCACGGGCCGCTTTATCCTCGGCCTGGGCGCGAGCACCAGCGCGCTGGCCGAGGGGTTCCACGACGTCCCGTTCGAGCACCCGGCCGCCCGGCTGCGTGATGCCGTCACCAAGGTGCGCGCCCTGCTCGGCGGCCAGCCGGCTCAGCTCGGCCACGCCTCGTCCGCGCGGCCGCTGCGCCTGGGCCAGCCGCCCGCCCCCCAGGTGCCCATTCATGTTGCCGCGCTGGGCGAGCATACGACCCGGGTGGCGGCGGAACTCGGCGACGGCTGGATCCCCTTCCTGGTCGCGCGCGACAGCCTCCCCGCCTGGCGGGATGAGCTGAACCGGCTGCGCGAAGTCACCGCGCCCGGTGCGCAGCCCCTCACGATCGCCACCGGTCCCATCACCGCCGCCGGCGACGACGCGCAGCAGGCCCGGGACATCGCGGCCAGCTGCGCCGCCTGGTACCTGACCGCCATGGGCGACGTCTACGCCCGGTCCGTCTCCAGCCAGGGCTACGCCACCGAGGTCAAGGAGATCATCGCCGCGAACCCGCGGCCCAATCCGCAGCGCGGGATCGTACCCGCCGACGCCCAGGCCGTCCTCGGCCAGCTCGCCGCCTGCGGGACCCCCGGCCAGGTCCGGGAGCAGCTCGAGTGCTGGGATGACGCCGCCGACATCGTCACGGTCGTCCTGCCCCCGGGCCTGCCCTGGCCCGTCATCGAGGCGACCCTGCGAGCCGCGGCGCCGGGTACCTGACCTCCCCGCGAGCCCCGGGTGACGGTCTTCAGCACCTGCGTGTCACCCGGGGCCGGAACGCCCGGAGACACGGGCGAATTCTAAGTGACTAGAGTTGCTCCTGCCTAGGTTCACCTCTACTGTGGCCACAAGGTCTCTTCATCCCGCATGGCCTGCGTCGATGGGGCTGGGAGGCGGGCGAATAGTCCTGCAGGTCACAGAGGGAGAAATGGTGAAATTGCGGATAAGACATCGGCGGGCGGCAGTGCTGCTCGCCTTTTTGGCCCTGCTGATTGGCATTCCCGCTACCGCTTCGGCGTCTTATGCCGTCGCGAGTGGCGGCTGGATCAGGCTCGGCAACCTGTCGGCGACTACGTCCGCCGTGGACGTGTACGTATATGCGTCCGGTAGTTCCAGCCCTAAGCTCATGATCCACGATGTCGGCTACGGGGCGGTATCGTCCTATAACCCGGTGAGCGCCGGAGACTATAGCGTCAAGATGCGCAAGGCCGGGTCAGCCGCGTCGAGCCAGCCCGTCCTGACCGGCAGTGTCACGGTACAGGGTGATAAGTCATACACGGCGACAGCTCTCAACGTGAGTGGCCAGACGCAGCTGAAGGTCCTCAACGACGAGCTGAATCCGCCCTCAGGTAAATCCCTGGTGCGGGTAATCCAGGCCTCTGACAAGCAAGACGCCGTCAAATTCCACTGCAGCTGCGCGCCGGGCGCGCCGGGGAACATCACGACCAAGGCCGCACCCGGCTCGGTCAGTTCCTACGCGACGATCCCGGCCGGCACCTGGACCATGTCCGCGACCGGGCCCAGCGCGCAGACCAGCCTGCCCGTCACGCTCACCGGGAACACCGTCCACACCGAGGTCGTTCTCGACGGCTCCAACGGCCTGGAGATCCTCAACCTGGTGGACGCCGCCGGGGCTGGCCAGCCGCCCACCGGCGGCGCCAGCACGGGATTCGGCGGCACCGCGCCGCACGGCCCGGGCTCACCGCTGCCGTGGCTCGCGGCCATCGGCGCCGGCCTGCTGCTCGTCCTGACGGGCGGCGTCTGGCGGCGCAACCGGCTCCGCCGTACGGCCGCCTAGGCATCACCCCGTACCAGCCGCAGGCCGCCCGCGATCGTTGTCGCGGGTGGCCTGCTGTTTATTTCAGGCTTTCGCACGGGCCGGGCATCGTATAGCTTCCGCGAAACGTAACCGCCGGATGACGGACCCCTGCGGCTACGCTTGATACCTGTGAACAAGCAGGAACGCACCTATACGATCCTCCGGGACCGGATTCACAGCGGCAGCTTCGCGCCGATGGAACGGCTCAACATCGACGCGCTGGCTCGTGAGCTAGGTGTGAGCCCGATACCGGTCCGCGAGGCCCTGCGCCGCCTGGAGGCCGAAGGCTGGGTGCGTTTCACCCCCAACGTGGGAGCGGTCGTAGCGCCGGTGGACTCCACGTTCTGGGAACAGGCCATGATCGCGCTCGCGGTCCTCGAAGGTGCCGCCAGCGCCGAGGCCCAGCAGCACTTGCGCCGGTCTGACCTGACCCGACTGCGCAAGATCACGACGGGGATGGAGGAGGCCGTCGGCCGCGCGGATCCCGTGCGGTTCGGCAAGCTCAACCGGCTGCTGCACGCGGCTATCGCGGCCCGGTGCCCCAACACCTACCTGACCGAGCTGATCGAGCAGACGAACACCCGTCTTGACCGGGTGCGCTCGACCATGTTCGCCTACCTGCCGCATCGTTCCGAGGAGGCTCTGGCCGAGCACCTCCGCCTGATCGAGTTGCTCGAGTCCGGCACCAGGGAGGAGGTCGAGAGCTACGCCCGCTGGCACAAGCTGCGGACCGTCGAGGCGTACCGGGCGATCCACCAGGCTAGCGAGGTTGTCGCGGTCCGGTAATTACGCCGCCAGCCATTCGCCTGCAACGGTGAGCTTCTTAGGCGGGCGGGCGAAGGGGACCATGATGGGGATGCGGACGCTGCTGACGGGACGAGGCCTGGTCGTGGGTGCTCGGGCTGACTGGCGCCGTCCTGCTGGCCGGGTTCGCGGCACTATGGGTATCGCTGGCGCTGTGGTGGCGGCGGCGCGGAGGCTGTCGCTCACCGCGGCCGGGCGGGCCGCGTTCGAGGGCCACCTGGCGGCGCTCTCCGCGCTTACCAGACGCGGGTCCGACCTGGGTGCCCTGGCCGGGGACGGGGGTGAATACCCGTCAGGACCCTAGCCCGGCAGCCTGCTGCCTCACCCGCGAAGTACCACTCGCAACGCTGAATCCTCAGGATTACGGGGACTTCAAGCAGCATCACGGTCTGCGCATTCTCGGCACGGAGTAATCCCAGATTTCAGCCCCCGGGAACGACCGATCGCCCGTGGCCGACGCTGGCGCAAGGTCATGCTGACTGATCAGTGACAGGCTGGGACCATCCGCTGCGTCGTCGTGGTCGGCGATCGGGAGGTCGGACAGGAAACGCTGGGTACGTCGGCCCGCGCCGATGCTGAGGCCTGCCGCTACCGCGAGCACCAGGAGGATCGCAGTCGCCCGTCGCATGCTCATCGGATACCTTTCCGCCGTCCGTGCGGGATACTTCCACTGTCGGGCACCGCGTTGAAGCATCGCTGAAGCGAGGCTGAAGCGGTCTCGACGTCACGGGTACCGGAGCATGGCCAGTTCGAGAAAGTACCGGTGCGGGGCGAAATCAGGCCGGGCTAACGGGCCGGCGGACTCATCTCGATCTTGGGGGCGCGGGTGATGCCCCTGTCCTTCAGGTCGGCGGCGATCATGTCGCGCAGGATGGCCTTCTTGATCTTGGTGCCGGACATCGGCCATTCGGTGATGAACCGGACGTAGCGCGGTACCCGGAAGGTCGCGATCTTCCCCGCGCAGAAGGCGATGATCTCTTCCTCGGTGGCCGTGGCACCGGACTTGAGCTGGATAAAGGCGGCGGGTACCTCGACGTAGTAGTCGTCCGGGGCGGAGACGACCTGGACGATGCCGATCGCGGGGTGGCGGAGCAAGTAGCTCTCCACCTCGGCGGCCGACACGTTCTCGCCGCCGACCTTGAGCATGTCCTTGAGGCGGCTGACGAACGTGACGCGCCCGTCCGCGTCGATGGTCGCGACGTCCATGGTGTGGAACCAGCCCTCGTCGTCGAAGACCTGGGCCGTCAGCTCGGGATCGTTCAGGTAGCCGGAGAAGCAGTTCGAGCCGCGGAAAAGCAGCTCGCCCTCGGTGCCCGGCGGCAGGTCGGCGCCGGTGACCGGGTCCACGACCCGGCATTCCATCCCGGGCATGGGGTGGCCGCCGGTGGTGACCCGCTGTTCCAGCGTGTCGGTCAGGTAGCTCAGCGACAGGAACGAGGACGCCTCGGTCATCCCGAAGCACGACACCTGGATGGCATCCGGCAGCCGGCTGGCCATGTCCCGCAGCCGCTCGGCGACGCCGACCGTCATCACGATCCGGATGCTGGACAGGTCCCGGTCCTTGAAGTCCGGCTGGTTGACCACGGGCAGCCAGATGGTCTCGAAGGCGGCCAGCACGATGGTGCAGCGCATCGAGGAGATCTGCTCCAGCGCCAGCTCGGGCCGGTAGAACCCGGTGTGCACCAGGGTCGCGCCGGCGTAGATGGTGGCCACGGAGAAGGCGATGCCGCCGATGTGGAACATGGGCAGCGCGGTCCAGATCCGGTCCTCGGGGATGAGGAAGAAGCGAGTCTGCTTGGTGCCGTCCGCGAAGCGGATCAGGGCCTCGTGGCTGAGCAGCGCGCCCTTCGGCTCGGCCGCGGTCCCCGAGGTGTACATGACGACGGCGGGGTCGCGGACCTTGACCAGCTGGCGGCGGCGCAGCAGGTCGCCGTCGGGCAGGCCGGCTCCGGCGGCGGCGAAATCGGCCTCGGTGGCGAAACCGGGCGGGGCGCTGTCGCCCAGGACCACGATCTGGCGCAGGTCCGGCGCGTCGTCCAGGGCCAGCGCGGTGCGGTCCTGGGTGGCCAGGGCCGGGAACGCCTCGGCCAGCAGGGCCGGCAAGTCCGGCGCCCCCGGGCTGTCCGGGTCGGGCGGGCTGATGAACAGGGCGGGCATCCGGGAGTGGCGGATCAGGTCGGCCAGTTCCAGGCTCTTGTAGCGGGCGTTGACCGGGACGGGATACAGCCCGGCCTTGGCCGCGCCGAACAGGGTCGCGATGGCGTCGACGCAGTTCGGCAGGAGGATCCCGACCGTCTGGCCCGGCTTGAGCCCGGCCGCCAGCAGCCCGCGCGCGAAGAAGTCGGCGCGCTCGGCCAGGCCGGCGTAGGTGACCTGGTGGTCGGGGAACACCAGGGCCAGGTGCTCGCCCAGCTCGGCGGCGCGAAGATCGAGCAGATCCCCGAGCGTGGTGACCTCGATCCGGTGAATCCCTGGTTCGGCGACCATGGCAAGCGCTCCCTTACGTGTTACGGTCCGCCGCGGGCAAGACGAGCACGGCCTCGCCGTCGAGGACCCGGCCGCGGCCGGGGGCCTCCAGGTATACCTGGCACCGGATCCGTTCCTGCCCGTCCACGATCTCACGACCGGTTACGTCTCCGCCCCCCTCAATCCTGTCTTCGGCCAGCACCAGGCCGAGCAGCCGGGTGCGCAGGCTTGTCAGGCGGGCGCCGGGGAACGCGGCCAGCACCATGTTCGCGGCCAGGGCCATCGTCGAGGGGCCCTGGTTCACCGGGCGATCCGCCACGCCGAGGCGCTGAGCCGCGGCCGCGTCCAGGTGAATCGGGTTGGGATCGGCCAGCAGCAGGGCCAGGACTTTCATGTGGCCTGGGTCGACCCGGTCGAGCTTCCAGGCGGGGAGCCCGGTCACGGCCCGGCCTCCGGGCGGGGCACGGCGAAGACGTTGGTCACCGTGGCCGCCAGGTCGCCGGCCTCGAACAGGTCGAAGCGGCAGGTGATCCGGTCGAAGGGGCCGATCCGGCGCGACCGGCGGGACTCCACCGACTCGATCGTGCCGCGGACCTCGTAGTCGGCGTCCTCGGCCAGCGGGCGGTGCAGTTCGATGGCCGACTCGGCCAGCAGCGGGCCGTCGTCGATGTCCGAGCCGAACAGCGCGAACAGGTCCTTCAGCGAGATGCCGATACCGCGGTTGGCCAGCACGAAGGCAGCCACCGGATGCGGCTCGGACCGGGGCTCGGCGTAGAACGCGTCGTGCAGCAGCCAGTTCTGGTAAGGCTCGAGCCGGACCGAGCCGGACGGGAGCTGGTGCCCGGCGAGGTCCATCAGAAGGACCTGGGCAGGCCCAGGCCCTCGGCGATGGAGTTCCGGGCCATCTCGTTGGTGATCGGGCCGATCCGGAACAGCCGCGAATCCCGCCAGTAGCGCTGCATGTCGGTCTCGGCCGAGTAGCCCATCCCGCCCAGGATCTGGATGCCCAGGTCGGCCGCCTGGTTGGCCAGCTCGGAGGCGATCACCTTGGCCATGGTGGCCTCGCGCTGGCAGGGCAGGCCGCGCGCCTGCATCCAGGCCGCCTTGGTCACGATCAGGTCGGCCTGCTCCTTCCACATCGCGATGTTGGCGATGTGATGCTGCAGGGCCTGGAACTCGCCGATCTTGTGCCCGAACGCCTCCCGCTCCTGGACGTACTTCAGGGCGTCCTCCAGCACACCGTCCAGAATCCCGGTGCAGAACGAGGCGAGCATGATCCGCTCGTTGTTCAGGGTGGGGAGGAGCATCTTCCAGGCGCGGTCCGGCTCCCCCAGCAGGTTGCCGTCGGCGACGAACACGTCGTCGAGGAAGACGTCGCACGAGCCGAGGGCGCGCATGCCCAGCTTGGGGATCTCCCGGATCGTCACGCCCTCCGAGGCGGTGGGCAGCATGAACAGGGACACGCCCTGGTACTGCTTCTCCACCTCCTTGGTCGTGCGGACCAGCAGCAGGATGTAGTCGGCGACGTGGGCCATGGAGCTCCACGTCTTCTGGCCGTTGAGGATCCAGCCGCCGTCGGCGCGGGTCGCGGTCGTGCGCAGCGCGCCCAGCACGTCGGTGCCGCCGCCCGGCTCGGTGAACCCGATGGCCCACTTCTCCCGCCCGGCCGCGATGGCGGGCAGGTGCTGCTGCTTCTGCTCGGGCGTGCCGTAGATGCCCACCGACTTACCGCCGGCGAACGAGGTGATCCCCCACACCCAGGTCAGGCCGGCCAGCGAGCGGGCCAGCTCGCGGGCCAGGATCATCTGGGTCATGATGTCGCCGCCCTGGCCGCCGTACTCCTCGTCGATGCCGATGGCGTGGAAGCCGGCGTCGGCGAGCTTGCGGAACAGCTCGTGCGGGAACGCGTGCTCGTCCTTCTCCAGCTCCCGCGCCCACGACTTGGGCAGCTCCCGGTTGACGAAGTCACGGACGCTCTTGCGGAAGAGCTCCTGCTCCTCGCTGAACCGGAAATCCATCGCGCTCCCGTAGTCAGGCAATCTACCAAACGAACGTTATAATCTCACTCGCCGCTGGCCGCAGTCAAGGCGCTGACCGGGCACGACGCTTTCCGGCCGGGGACCGCGGCCGGGGCGTCTCCGCGGAGCATCCCGGGCAGGTCCGTCGTCAGGCAGGCACGCACTACAGTGAGTCATATCGTGTCTTCGATGACCGGGGGGGTCATCCATGAGTCACCCGAAGGGCGGCGTCAAGAAACTCCGCCGACGGTATGCCCGCCGGGATCGGTACCGGGACGTCATTGCGGTTGCCATCACGCTGGCTTTTCTCGGCCTGGGCGCCTATTTCCTGTCCGGCTCCCATTCCGCGTCGCTCTATTCCGGCACCGGAGCCGAGGGCGGAATACCGGCAGCAGCGCCGGCGGGTAACAAGTGCGCCAACCCGACAGCTGTCCCGGTGGATCCGGGGAACGCTCAGAGCGGCGTCACCAAGGGCAAGTATTATGTTACTAACGACAGCTGGAACGCCCGCGGTTACAGCGGCCTGGCGCAGACGCTTTTCGTCTGCGACTACAACAGCTGGTACGCCGTTGCCGCCATGACCGACGATACCGGCGACGGCGCCGTCAAGACGTCGCCGAACGTCCAGGAAACCTGGTACCCCACGCCTACCAAGCTGAGCAGCTGGAAGTCCATCACCAGCCGCTTCTCTGACGTACCGCCAGGCACGGGGCCGAAGTACGGTACCTGGGAGTACGAGTACGACATCTGGCTCAACGGCCTCGCCGACAGCAAGTCGACCGAGATCATGATCTGGACCTTCAACAACGGCCAGGCGCCGACCGGTTCACCAGTCGGATCGTTTACCGACGCGAGCCAGACCTATGTCGTGTACCGGTCGCCGCCACCGGCTAAGTACATTGCCTTCGTCGCCCTGAACGGCAGCCTGTCAGGCCACGTCAACCTGCTCCATTTCTTCAGGTACGCCATCGCGAAAGGCTGGATCCCGGCCTCATCGAAGCTCGACCAGATCTGCAACGGCGTCGAGCTCGTATCCACGAACGGCAAGCGCGAGAAATTCGCCGTCAATAACTTCTCCATCAGCATGCAGCTTAGATAGGCGACATGAGCGGCGAGTGCCGATTCAGCCGGAGAACCCGGGAATCTTCTCGCCCGCCGTCCAGGATTCCCAGCGGGTTCCGCGCATGCTCCGGCCGTCCCGGCCGGAGCCAGGCTCAGGCCTTGCCGCACTCCATGACCTGGCACCTTCCAGGGCTGCGCGCGGATGCCACATGGGTGCGGATCTTTCCGGTGTGCGCTCCGTGCCGTGGTTCGGTGCTGCCCGGGGGGCCGGTGAGGTGCCGGGGCGCTGGTCACGAGGCCGGCGGCGGGGCTGCTGGACGTGGTGGGTGTGCCACCGGGTACGTACTTTGGTACCGCGGGGCACACCGACCGCGAAGACGGGGGACAGTGCCGGTGACGGGAGAAGGGCTGCGGGGCGGATCCAGCTAGCGTTTCGGCTGGCCGATTAGGTCCGGACCGCGGGCGGCTCAGACGATGCCGAGGTCGGGGCCGCCGCCGTCGACGACCAGGCGCTGGCCGGTGACGTAGCCGGAGTCGGCGGAGACCAGGAAGGCGACCACCCCGGCGACGTCGTCGGGCAGGCAGACCCGGCCGAACGGGAAATGCTCGTCCAGGTCGTGCAGGGCGCGTCCGTCCACCGCGCGGACCAGGCGCTCTCCCATGTCGGTGGCCACCAGGCCGGGCGCGACGATGTTGACGCGGATGCCGTGCGGCCGTTCCTCCCGCGCCAGCGTGCGCGCGGCCGCTTCCAGCGCGGCCTTGGCCATCGTGTAGGGCGCGGAGTTGGGCGGCGCGTGGCCGGTGATTGCGCTGGAGACCATGACGATGTCCGCGCGGGGCCGGGCCCGCATGGCCGGCAGCAGCGAGCGGATCAGCGCCAGCGGGCCGAGGGCGTGCACGGTCATCAGGCGCAGGTACTCGTCCGGCTCGGTGTCGGCCACGGTGCGGCCCCGGCTGGCGGTCCCGGCGTTGCTGACCACGATGTCGACCTCGCCCAGCCCGGCCCGGACCGCTTCGGTCATCGCGGCCACGGCCTGGTCGTCGCCGATGGCTGCCTGGTAGGCGGCGGCCCGGCCGCCGGCCGCCTCGATCGCGGTAACCGCCGCGCGGGCGGCCGCGTCGTCGCGGCGGTAGTTGACGGCCACGGCGGCACCGTCGGCGGCCAGCCGCAGGGCGATGGCGCGGCCGACGCCCCGGGACCCGCCGGTGACCAGCGCGACCCGGCCGTCCAGCCCGCTCACGCGGTCCTGGCCCGGTGCTTGGTGACGGGCGGGGGCTGCAGCCGGGCGAGCGCCTCGGGGGTGGCGATGCCGCGCAGGGCCAGATCGGCGAACTGCTCGCCGAGCTGGCGCGCGGTGAACTCGCCGCCCGGGCGGAACCAGCGGTAGACCCAGTTGACCGAGCCCAGGATGCTCAGCGCGGCCAGCTTGGAGTTCACTTCGGGCCGGATCACCCCGGCCTGCTGGCCCGTCTCGATCAGGGCGACGAACACGCGCCGGTAGGCGTGCTCGTCACCGATGATCTCGGCCTGCCGTTCTGGGGACAGCGCCTGGAGCTCGTGCAGGAACACGGCGGTCTTGGTCATGTTCCGGCACTCGTGGTCGATGTGGCCGATGATGACGCTCCGCAGCCGCTCCAGGGCGTCGCCCTCCCCCGCGGCCAGCGACTCGATATTGGCCAGGCCCTCCTCGTGGACGGTCTTGATCACGTCGTAGAGCAGGTCTTCCTTGGACTGGATGTAGTAGTACAGGCTGCCCTTGAGCATCCCCAGCCGGTCGGCGATGTCCTGGAGCGAGGCCGCGTCGTACCCCTTGGCGTAGAACACGTCGGTGGCGACCTCGATGAGCTCGGACCAGCGCTCCTCGCGGGGCTTGCGCTCGCCGCCGCCCCGCCGCTGCGCCCGCCCTGGTGGTTGCCGCATGGGCCCTTCCTTCCGTTCGTGTGCCGAGGTCACAGCTGCGTCTGCGGTGTATGCACGACGATGCCGTCGAGCGCGGCCGACGCGACGAGCTGGCAGGACAGCCGGCTGCCGGGCCGGCGCTCGCAGGCCGTGGTGTCCAGCATGGCGTCTTCGTCCTCGCTGGGCGCGGCCAGCCGGGGAAGGAACTCCGGCTCGACGTAGACGTGGCAGGTGGCGCACATCATCTGGCCGCCGCACTCGCCGACGATGCCGTCGAGCTGGCGGCTGACCGCGGCGGCCATCAGGCTGGTCCCGTCGGGCACGTCCAGCGTCCGGCGCTCGCCGTCGTCCCGGACGTAGGTCACCTTAGCCATGGCCGACCTTCAGTCCCGAGACCGCGCGCGACGCGATGTTCGGCCGCCAGGTCACGTCGCCGGTGACGCGGAATCCCGCGAGCCGGCCGAGGACCTTCGGCAGGGCGACGCGGGCCTCGATGCGGGCCAGCTGCGCGCCCAGGCAGGCGTGGATGCCGCGGCCGAAGCCGACGTGCAGCGGCTGGGTCGGGCGGGTGATGTCGAAGCGGTCAGGGTCGGTGAACGTGCCGCCGTCGCGGTTGGCCGACTGCTGGACCAGGAAGATCCGGTCGCCCGCCCTGACCGGCCGGCCGTCGCGTTCGTGGTCC
>JAJKHX010000417.1 GCA_021154785.1 Nocardiopsis sp. | reverse complement strand
CGGGACTCTCCCGCCGGCTCGATGGAGCATCGTGCCGGTTCCCGGCGGCTCGATGGAGCATAGAGCCGGCTGGCTGCGCCGCACCGAACCATGCCGGATCCGGGCAAGACCGCTCTTCCGCACCCGGTGCGCCGCTGAGCACCCGCGCTCACAGCCGGCACCCGCCGTCACCCTCACGATTAAAGACGTTAGAACTCACGGCGGCGCATCTTGCCGCCGTTCTCGGTGTCCGCATGAGCGTGCGGACTGTCGAAGTGGACGTCGGCATGGCAGGGCGGTTCGCCGACGAGTGTCAGCGCCAGGCCGCACACCAGTAACGTCGCTAGGCTCGGCGTCGTGGCTTATCCGGATGCAGCGGTACTTGACTGGGGCGTCGGCGGCCTTGGACACCGAGGTCACGGTCCTGCGCGGCCTGCGCCACGGCGGGTCACCGTGGCTGCTGCAAGCCGGGGACCGCAAGGTCGTTCTCCGGGTCGCGCGCGCCGAGCAGGCGTCGGAGACCGCGACCGAGGTCGCGGCGATGACCTGCGCGGCGCGGGTGGCCGGTGCCATCCTCCCAGTCGCGGAGCTGATCGGCTACGACCTCGCGGAACAGACCGGGTACGGGCTCGTGCTCACCGCCTGCATGCCGGGGACAAGTGTGATCCCGCCTGAGCCCGACCCGGAACGGCTGCAGGCGCTGGGCGCGGCCGCGGCGCGGATCCACTCGATCAAGGTCACCTCGGCACCGGCGCTCCCGGCCCGGACCCGGCCGATCGAGCCCGAGGACTTCGCCGAGATGCGCCGCAAGCAGGGCGCGCCGGATCTGCTCCACGCAGCCGAGGCGGCGGTGGCCGCGACACGGCCAGGCGACAGCAGGCTCGGCCTGGTGCACGGCGACCTGTGGCATGGCAACACGCTGTGGGACGACGGCAGGCTGACCGCGGTGCTCGACTGGGACTGCGCCGGCGTCGGGCCGGCCGGCATCGACCTCGGCTCGCTGCGCTGCGACGCGGCCTGGTGCCACGGCGTCCAAGCCGCCGGGCACATCCTGCGCGGATGGGAGGCCGAGGCGGGCAGGCCCGCGAGCGACGTCCCCTACTGGGACGCCGTCGCAGCGCTCGCCTCCCCGCCGGACATGGGCTGGTTCCCGGTATCGATTGCCCTTCAGGGCCGTCCCGACCGGACCCGCGAGGTTATGCTCGGGCGCCGCGACGCCTTCCTCGACGGCGCGCTCAGCCAGCCAGCGGAGGCTAGCGGTTCCGCCGTGGCCACACCATCTCCTGTTGCGCAGGTAGCAGGTCGGCCGGACAGCCATATTCACGGGCTGCCCCGGCCTTTGGGGTCAGCTGAGGGCCCGGCGTTACATGAAGCGGCCGCCAGTGACTTCGAGGACGGTGCCGGTCATGTAGGAGGACATGTCGGAGGCGAGGAACAGGGCGACAGTGGCGACTTCGGCGATCTCGCCCGGGCGGCCCATCGGAATCTCGGCCATCTTCTGGTCCCAGGCCTTCTGCGGCATGGCCTCGGTCATGGCCGAGCGGATGAGGCCGGGCTGGATCGCGTTGACGCGGACGCCGTGGTGGGCCATCTCCTTGGCGGCGGCCTTGGTCAGGCCGACGATCCCGGCCTTGGCGGCCGAGTAGTTGGTCTGGCCGACCATGCCGACCTTGCCGGATAGCGAGGAGATGTTGACGATCGCGCCGGACTTGCGCTCGCGCATGATGGCGGCGGCCAGCCGGGTGCCGTTCCAGGTGCCCTTGAGGTGCGCGCGGATCACCTGGTCGAACTGGTCCTCGGTCATGGTGCGCATGGTGGCGTCCCGGGTGATCCCGGCGTTGTTGACCATGATGTCCAGCGACCCGAACGTGTCCACGGCCCCCGTCACCAGCGCCTCCATCTCGGCCGCGCTGGTCACGTCGCAGCGCGCCACGGCCGCGACGTCCGGGCCGCCGAGCTTGGCCGCCGCTTCCTGTGTCGCCTCGAGGTTGAGGTCGCCGAGCACGACCCGGGCCCCTTCGCGGACGAACACCTCCGCTATAGCGAAGCCGATACCCTGCGCGCCGCCGGTGATGACCGCGGTCCGCCCGTCGAGAATCGCCACGACTGCCTTCCCTTCCGACTCGTCCCGAAAATGGTCGTGCTAGCCGTACCAGAACCCGGGTGGCGTCACGATCGATCCGGGACTCCGGCGCGAGCAGCATCGAACATGACTACTACCAGCGGCCCGAGCGCCGCTGTCATCAGCGACAATCTCATTATGGCCCGGCCAGCCACCGCACCGCTGCGGCGCATCGTCCAGGTACCGTTCAGTGGTCCTGGCGGATCAGGTCGGCGGCGCGTTCGGCCACCAGCATCACCGTGATCACGGGGTTGACCGACGGGATGGTGGGGAACACCGACGCGTCGGCGACCCGCAGCCCGGGCACGCCGCGTACCCTCAGTTCCGGGTCGAGGACGGCGAGCGGGTCGTCCGCGGCGCCCATGCGGCAGGTTCCGCTGACGTGGTAGACGGTCTGGTGGGTCGCCCGCGCCAGGGCCGAGATGCCGGCGTCCGAGGTGGCCCGCGGGCCCGGGAACACCTCGCGCCGCAGTTGTGAGGCCATCGGCTCGGATTCGCCGATCCGGCGGGCGGCGCGCACGGCGGCTACCAGGACGGTCTCGTCCGCCCCGTCCGGGTCGGTGAAGTAGCGGTAGTCGATGGACGGACGGTCGTCGGGGTCGGCGCTGGTGATCCAGACCCGGCCGCGGCTGCGGGGCTTGGACACGTTCGGCGCGATCGCCATGTAGTGCGGCGGCATCTCGGTACCGTGCGCGACCACGTGATCCACCCACGCCTCCACCGGGAAGTGCATGGTGACGTCGGGCCGCACCGCGTCCGGTGTCAGCCGCAGCAGCGCGCCGGCGTCCCAGCCGGTGGCGCAGGCCGGCGGCGGCGGCTCGGCGACCTCCCACACAACGATGCCCTCGGCGTGGTCCATCAGGTTCTCGCCGACGCCGGGCAGGTCGGCGCGGACGTCCACGCCGGCTTCCCCGAGCACGGCGGCCGGGCCGACGCCCGAGAGCTGCAGCAGGCGCGGGGAGTCGATGGCCCCGGCGCAGACCACGACCTCCCGGCGGGCCGTGGCTTCGGTGACCGCTCCCCCGTCGGCGCGGACGAGGACGCCGGCCGCCCGGTTGCCGCCGTCCAGCAGCAGCCGCAGGGCCCGCGTCCGCAGCAGGACGTGCAGGTTGGGCCGCGTGCGCTGGGCCGGGTGCAGGTAGCAGATGGAGGACGAGGACCGCGTGTTGGTCTCCGGGCGGTAGCCGATCTCGAAGAAGCCGGTTCCCTCGATGACGTCCTCGTCGTTCCACGTGGAGCGCACCGGCAGGTTCAGGGCGGAGTGCGCGGCGCTGACCACTCCGGCGACGAACGGGTTCTGGTCCTGCGGCGGTACCGGCGTGACCGGAGCCCGCAGCCGGTCGTAATACGGGTGCACGGCGGCGGCGTTCCAGCCGCGGGCCCCGAGGTCGGCCCATTCCCGCAGGTCGGCCACGCGGGGCCGCCACGCGATCATGGTGTTCGCGGTCGAGCAGCCGCCGAGGATCCGCAGCCGGGCCTGCCGGATGCCGGAGTTGCCGCGCTCCTGCGGGACCGAGCGGTAGTCGAGGTCGTACTCGCCTTCCAGCATCTCCGCCCAGCGGCGGATCGAGCGGGCCCGCGGCTCGTGCTCGTCGCTGGGGCCCCATTCGACCAGGCCGACCGAGACGGCGGGGTCCTCGGCCAGCCGGGCCGCGACGATGCAGCCGGCCGTGCCGCCCCCGATCACGAGGTAGTCGAACTCGGTCAACGGTGCTCCTTGGCAGGGCGGGGTCAGGCGGGCGGGTAGCCGACCAGCAGGACTCCGTGGCAGTCCTCGGCGGCGGAGCGGTACAGGTGGGGGCCGTCGCCGCTGTAGCGGGCGTAGTCACCCGGGCCGAGCGTGATCGGGTCGCCGGCCGGGCCGACCGTGATCGTCCCGGCGTGCACGAGCACCCGCTCGACGACGCCGGTGCCATGCGGCGAGCCGAGGTGCTCGGTCCGGGCGGGCAGGAACAAGTCGAAGACCTCGACCAGGCCGCCGCGCTCGATCCGGTCCACCAGCCGCAAGTCGAGCTGGCGGCCGGGAGTGGATCCGCGCACCCGCGCGCCCTGCTGGGCCCGGACGACCACCGTGGTTCTCTCGCGCCGGTCCTCGAGCAGGTCGCTGAAGGCCACGCCGAGCCCCAGGGCCAGCGACCACAGCGTCTCGATGGTCGGGTTGCCCCGGCCCTGCTCCAGGTTCGTCAGCGTGGCCTTGGCGACATCCGCCCGGCTGGCCAGGGTGGCCAGGGACATCCGCCGGGCGGTGCGGAGCCGGCGCAGGTTCGCCGCGATCACGTCCCCGACGTCGGCGAAGGCTTGTTCCGGAGCTTCATCGGCCATGCTAGTCAACTATACCAATGGGCTAATGAAATGGTACGCTCCATCGTGTCTCTCGATCCGGAAGCCATCGCCGCCGATGCGATCGCGCTGGCGGAGCTGAACGGCGGCACCGGCCACGAGCAGGTGCGCATCGACTGGCTGGGGCGGCGCCTGGCGGACGCGGCCGGCAGCCGGCACGTCGACGACGCCGGCAACCTGGTGTGGACGTTCGGGCCGGCGCCGTACCGGCTCGCCGTGCTGGCGCACGTGGACGACGTCTTCGGCGAGGCTACCGAGCGGGGCGTCACGGAGCGCGACGGCTGGCTGTGCGGCCCGGGCATCGGGGACAACGCGATCGCGGTGGCGACCGCTGTGGCGGTGTGCGAGCACGCCCGGCCGGGGCCGCTGGCCGTGGTCTTCACCGTCGGCGAGGAAGGGCTGGGCGGGCTGCGCGGGGCTCATCACGCCTGCCGGGAGCTGGCTCCCGAGGCCGTGCTGGCCCTGGAGGGGCACGGGTCGGACCGCGTCTTCACCGACGCCGTCGGCTCGCTGCGGGTGCGGTTCACGGTGACCGGCCCGGGCGGCCACTCGTGGTGGGACCGCGGCCGGCCCAGCGCCGTTCACGCGCTGGTGAGCCTGCTGCACGCCATGACGGCGACGGCACCCGCGCCGCTGTCGGTCAACGTCGGCCTGATCGACGGCGGGACCGGGGTCAACGCGATCGCCGGCCAGGCCAGCGCGGCCGTCGAGTGGCGCGCGACCGATCAGACCGCCCTCGACCGGCAGGAGGCGGCGCTGGCGGACCTGACGGTCTCCCCCGGCCTGGAGCTGCGCGCCGAGCGCCTGGACCGCCGCCCGGCCGGCTCGGTACCAGTCAGCCACCCGCTGGTGGCGGCGGTCCTGCGCGCCCGCCGGAAGGTCGGCCTGCCGGAGGTCACCGGGGACGGCTCGACCGACGCCAACGCGGCGCTGGCGGCCGGCATCCCGGCCGTCGCCCTGGGCTGCTGCGAGGGCGAGAACATGCACGCCCCGAACGAACGGATCCGCGCGGACAGCATCGGCACCGGCGCCGGGCAGCTTCGCGCGGTCTTGGCGGAGATCATGGAAAGGAATCCATAGTGCTGCGAACCGGCAAGGACTACATCCAGTCCCTGCACGACGGCCGGGAAGTATGGATCGACGGCGAGCGGGTCGAGGACGTGACGACGCACCCGGCGTTCGCGCCGATCGTGAACGTGCGCGCGCGGATCTACGACCTCGGCCACGAGGCCGGGACCAGGGACCTGCTGACCTACGCCGACGAGGAGAGCGGCGAGCGCTGCGCCACCACCTCGCGGCCGCCGCGCACCCGCGAGGACTGGAAGGCCAAACGGGCTTCGGTCGACGTCATCCTCGACGACGCCGGCGGCGTGGTCACCCGGGTGGGCGACGAGACCGTGGGCGAGATGTGGTCGCTGTTCGACGGGCAGGACGTGCTCAACGAGATCAACCCGGCGTTCTCCGCGAACATCACCAGCCACGTCCGCCGCGCGCAGATGCTCGACCCGTTCCACGTCTCGGCCAACACCGACCCGAAGGGGAACCGGGCGAAGTGGCCGCAGGACCAGGACCCCGACGTCCTGCTGCACGTGGCCGGGGAGACCGACAACGGCATCATCGTGCGCGGCGCCAAGTTCGAGACGGCGGCGGCCTACGCCAACCAGGCGTTCGTCAAGCCGACCATCGGCGAGTGGAACAACGAGGTCCTGTCCGACTACGCGGTCGGCTTCCTGGCCGACATGGGCGCGCCCGGCATCAAGCACATCTGCCGGTCCGCCTTCGGCGGCGGCCGCGACCCGGAGGACTACCCGCTGACCAGCCGGTACGACGAGATCGACACGATGATCGTGTTCGACGACGTGGAGATCCCCTGGGAGAACGTGTTCTTCTACCGGCACACCAAGGCGGCCGCGTTCATCCGGGCGACCCTGCACCGGTACAGCATTTTCCCTTACGTGCAGCGCTACCTGCGGTTCGCCGACTTCCTGCTGGGCGTCGCCTACGCCAGCACCCGGTCGACCGGGGTGACCATGCACCAGGGAGTGCGGGAGAAGATCGCCCAGATCGCCTGCTACCGGGAGGGCATCAACGCGCACCTGACCGCGGCGATCGAACTGGCCGAGCCCAGCCCGGCCGGGCTGCTGATGCCGAGCCCGTCGATGATGTACACCGGCCGGGTCTTCGCCTCCACCCAGCTGCCCGCCGTCATGCACACGGTCCGCGACCTGCTCGGCTGCCAGGCCAGCCTGATGCCGAGCAAGGCCATGTTCGACTCCCCCGGAGCCGGCGACTGGCTGCGGAAGTATTTCACCATCGGGGAGATCCCGGCCGAGGAACGCCGCAAGCTGTTCGTGCTGGCCCGGGACCTGCTCAACTCCGACTACGCCGGGCACCGGCTGACGTTCCAGCTGTTCGCGCAGTCGCCGCCGTTCTCGCACCTGCTCGCCGTCTACAACAACTACGACTTCAGCGGCCCGCTCGACCTGGTGGCCAGGTACTCCGGCGTCGCGGACGAGGTGAGGAAATGAGGGACCCGATCACCGTCGGCGGCCACCTGCGGATCCGGCCGTTCAACACCGCCGAGAGCTATCCGGAGCAGCGGCTGGACAACGACCTGTGCCAGGCGGTGGTGGCCGGCGACACCGTCTACCTGCGCGGCCAGGTGCCGCAGGACCTCGACACGGGCGAGAACGTAGGCGTCGGCGACGCGGAGGCGCAGGCCGAGCAGGTGATGACGAACGTCGCGACGCTGCTGGCCGAGGCGGGCGCGTCCGCCGAGCACGTGGTGTCCTGCACCGTCTACCTCACCGACATCCGCCACCGCGAGCCGGTCTACCGGGTGCTCGGCCGCCACCTGAAGGGCGTCTACCCGGTGTTCACCGGCCTGGTCGTGTCGGCTCTCGCCCGGCCCGAGTGGCTAGTCGAGGTGACCGTGGTGGCGGTCCGGCCATGACGTTCTCGCTGGCGGGCCGCTGCGCGCGCACCGGCGCGGTCGGCGCCGTGATCGCCTCGGCCAGCATGGCGGTGGCGGCGCGGTGCGTGGCGGTCCGGGCCGGCGTAGGCGCGGTGTGCAGCCAGAGCACCACCGACCCGCGACTGCGCGAAGTCCTGCTCGAGGCGATGGCCGGCGGCCTGGCCGCGGCTGACGCGGTGGCGGCGGTCACCGGGCAGGCCCCGGATATCGCGTACCGGCAGCTGGCGGTGGTCGACGCGGCCGGGGGTTCGGCCGTCTACTCGGGCGGGCTGGCGCTGGGCGAGGCGGCCGGCGTCCGCGCCGCGGAGGCCGCGGCGGCGGGAAACCTGCTGGCCGGCCGGGACGTGCCGGCCGCGATGCTGGCCATATTTACCGAACGGGTGGGCGCGAGCCTGGGCGACCGGCTTATCGCCGCACTCGAGGCGGGGCTGGCCGCAGGCGGTGAAATCTCACCCGTTCGGTCCGCTGGTTTGCTGGTGGCGGAATCGGCGCCGTGGCCGGTCACGGATCTGCGGGTGGACTGGCACGACGATCCGGTCGGCGAGCTCGCCGGGCTGTGGCGGCGCTGGCAGCCGCAGGCGGACGGCTACGTCCAGCGGGCCCTGCACCCGTCCGCGACATGACCGGCGACTTCCGGGCCGGCCTCGCCCAGTGGACGCCCGGGCGTGATCCGGACGTCAACCTGCGCAAGGCCGAGGCGGCCCTGCGGGAGCTGGCCCGGCGCGGCTGCCAGCTCGCGGTCCTGCCCGAGCTGTGGCTGTGCGGCTACCGCACCGCCACCTTGGGCGCTGACGCGCGGGCGGTGGCCGAGCCGGCCGACGGCCCGGTGCAGCAGCGGCTGGCGGCGGCGGCCCGGGCCACCGCGATGATCGTCTGCGCCGGGTCCTTCCCCGAGCTGGACGGCGGGCAGCTCTACAACACCGCGGTCGTCTACGGGCCGGACGGCGAACCGCTGCTGCGGCACCGCAAGGCGTTCCTGTACGGAACCGAGCCGGAAGTCTTCCGGCCCGGGAACGCGGTCACCGCCGGTGACATCGCCGGGATCGGCCGGGTCGGGCTGTGCGTCTGCTTCGACGGCGACTTCCCCGAGACGGCGCGCTCGCTGCGCGCCGCGGGCGCGGATATCGTGCTGCACCCGTCGGCCTACGAGAGCGCCGCCGAGAACTGGTGGGACACTATCTACCCCGCTCAGGCGCTGTGCAACGGCCAGTGGTGGATCTCGGCCAACCAGCACGGCGGGTCCGGCGCCGACCGCATGCTCGGGGGCAGCCGGATCATCGCCCCGGACGGCCGGACGGTCGCCGCCGCGCCCCGCCACCGCGAGCTCGTGTCCGCCCCCGAACTCCTCGTGACCGACCTCGCCGTCGGTGACGAGCTCACCGCCGCAGCCGCGACGAACCGCGTGCTGTGGTCCACCCCTCACCGAGGAACGGAGGCAGCAACCACATGAGCCAGAGATCGAGCACCGAGCCCGCGGCGCTGGAGCGCCGGACCATCGACATCATCCCGCTGGACGAACGGCACGGGAAGCCGCGGGACCTGTTCACGATCTGGTTCAGCTCCAACATCATGCCGCTGACCTTCGTGACCGGCGCCCTGGCGCCAGCGGTCTTCGGCCTCAGCTTCTGGTGGAGCCTGATCGCCATCGTCCTCGGCAACGCCGTCGGCGCCCTGTTCATGGCGCTGCACTCGGCGCAGGGACCGCGGCTGGGCGTGCCCCAGATGATCCAGAGCCGGGCCCAGTTCGGGTACTACGGCGCGCTGGTCGTGGTGCTGGTCGCGGTGGCGATGTACGTCGGGTTCTTCGCGTCCAACCTGGTCCTCGGCGGCCAGTCGCTGAACCAGCTGGCCAGCGGCATCAGCGTCGACACCGGCATCGTCATCTGCGCGGTGGTCAGCCTGGTGATCACCATCTTCGGCTACGACCTGATCCACGCGGTGAACCGGTGGGCCGTCGTCTTGTTCGGCGGCGTGATGATCCTCAGCCTGATCTTCATCGTGGCCGTGCACGGGCTGCCGGCGAACTTCCTCATCACCGGAAAATTCACCGGCGGCGGCTTCCTGTCCGCGGTCTCGCTCGGCGTGCTGTGGCAGATCGCGTACGCGCCGTACGTCTCGGACTACTCCCGCTACATGCCGCCGGACAACGAGGCAGGCTCCACGTTCTGGATGTCCTACTGGGGCACCGTGCTCGGCAGCGTGCTGCCGATGCTGCTCGGCGCCGTGGTGGGCGTGGCCTCCAGCAATCCGGACCAGATCGCCGAGCTGCACACCCTCAGCGGCGGCGTGGGCTGGCTGGTGATGATCGTGTTCGCGCTCGGGATCATGGACACCAACTCGATCAACCTGTACGGCGGGGTGCTCTGCTCGATCACGACCGGGCAGACCTTCGCACGTAAATGGATCCCCGGCGCCCCAGTGCGGGCCATCCTCTCGGTCGCCATCGTGGGCCTGTCCCTGATCCTGGCGATCGGGCTGCAGGCGAACTTCCTGGAGAACTACACGAACTTCATCCTGCTGCTGCTGTACGCCCTCATCCCGTGGACCGCGATCAACCTGGTGGACTACTACCTGATCCGGCACGGCGAGTACGACGTGGAGGCCTTCTTCGACCCCAGCGGCGGCCCGTACGGGCGGATCGGCACGATCGGCATCGTGGCCTACGTCATCGGCATCGCGGTCGAGATCCCGTTCATGTCGACCACCTTGTACACCGGCCCGGCGGCCTCGGCGATGAACGGCACCGACCTGGCGTGGATCGTCGGCCTGGTCATCACCGTGCCGCTGTACTACCTGCTCGCTGTCCGCCAGGGCATGCGGCGGCCGGCCGCGGCGCCGGAGCCGGCCCGGAACTGAGGACCGTGCCCCGGTACGCGGCCGTCCCTTCTCGGCCGCCGCGTACCGGGATTCCGGCGGTTAGTGCTGGTGGCGTTCTTTCCGGGTGTCGATGATCCGGCGCTTGCGCAGGGACTCGAGCCATTCCTGCCCGCTGAGCAGCCGCGTGGTCTTGGCCGACTTGACCTCGCCCGCGGCGGCCACCGCCATCGCGACGCTGGCCGCGGTCACGTCATCGGGTGCCTCGTACACCAGGAGCAGGTCGTACTCGCCGAACGGGAAGCCGGCCACCACGACCTTGGCGCCCAGGTCTGCCAGGACCGGCCCGATCGCCTCCATGGGGTCGTGCGGCTCGGTGAGCTGAGCCGCCATCGACTTCGCGGTGTAGGAGGCCTGGTACATGTAAAGCGTCATCGAGCTTCCCTCCAGCGGGGAACAGGCGCAGGGATCGCCTGCCTAGCGGCTGGAGACCACTGCGGTCTGAAGATCGTAAACCGGCCCGGACCGGCGCACCAGCCTCGGCAGTACCGCAGCCCACGGCCCGATGGACACGATTGATACGGTGAAGCTGACTGAGCCGATCGAGAGGACCGGGCTATCAGAGCAGATCGACAGTCGAGGACCTGGCAGCCTGTGATCACGTGACTCGGCCCAGGATCGTCATCATCGGCGGCGGCTTCGCGGGGTATTACGCGGCGCGGTCGTTGTGCAGCACCGTGCGGGATAAGGCCGAGGTCGTGATCCTCAACCCCACCGACTACTTCCTGTACCTGCCGCTGTTGCCGGAGGTGGCGGCTGGGGTACTCGATCCCCGCCGGGTGACGGTCTCAATCCCGGGCACGGCGCCCCGGGTGGATCTGGTGCTCGGCTCGGCGAGCGGCGTGGACATGGACGAGCACCGGGTGTCCTACCGCGACGCGGACGGGCGGCGAGCTAGCCTGGCCTATGACCGGCTGCTGATCACGACCGGCAGTGTGAACAAGCTCCTGCCTATCCCGGGCGTCGCCGAACATGCGCGGGGTTTCCGCAGCATCGCCGAGGCGTTGTACCTGCGCGACCACATGATCCGCCAGATCGAACTAGCCGACAGCGCGGACGACCCGGCCGAGCGAGACGCCCGGCTCACCTTCGTCGTCGTCGGCGCGGGATACACCGGCACCGAGGTGGCCGCGCAGGGCGTCCTGATGACCACCGGCCTGGCCGGTAAGCATCCGCGGCTGGCAGGCCGCCGGCCGAGGTGGCTGCTGGTCGATACGGCCGACCGCGTGCTGCCCGGGCTCGGCGCGAACCTGGCGACGACCGCCGCCCGGGTGCTGCGCCGCCGCGGCGTCGAGGTGCGCACCGGTGCGTCAGTGGCCGAGGCGATGGCCGAGAGCATCCGGCTCAGCGACGGCAGCCACATCGGCACCAGATCACTGATCTGGTGCGTGGGAGTGCGACCGGAACCGCTCGTGCAGAGCATGGGCCTCGACATCCGGCAGGGCCGGCTCGTCGTGGATGAGTACCTCTCTGTCCCGGGCCAGCCAGATGTCTGGGCATGCGGCGACGTCGCGGCGGTGCCGGACCTGACCCGGCCCAGCGAGATCACCCCGATGACAGCGCAGCACGCCCAGCGGCAGGGCAAACGCGCCGCCGGCAACATCGCCGCGACGTTCGGGCACGGCACCCGGCGGCCGTACAAACACCACGACCTCGGCTTCGTCGTCGATCTGGGTGGCTGGCAGGCGGCCGCGAATCCGCTGCACGTCCCGCTGTCCGGGCTCGCGGCAAAGACGGTGACGCGGGGCTACCACCTGCTGTCGCTGCCGGGCAACCGGGGACGGACCACTGCGGACTGGATCACCGAGGCTATCCTGCCCCGGCAGGCGGTTCAGCTCGGACTCGTCCATGCCGCGGACGCGGCCCTGAATACTGACCAGCCGTCCGCCTGATTGCCGGGGCAACGTTGCCGACCGGCTAGCCGGGGCGGCGACTGGCTGAGGTAGATGGCCATCCGGCTGGTATCAGGAACGGGCTCCGGCACCTTCGCGACGCCATGGCGCTGCTCGAGAGCAAGGCGACCGCCGGGGAACGCGATGACTACCGGCGTTTCGTACGCACCCTCGCCAGCAAGATCGCCGCCGCCCACAGGGAGCACGGGCAGAGCGTGAGCCCTGAGGAAGAGCAAGCCATCCAGCAGAT
>JAJKHX010000416.1 GCA_021154785.1 Nocardiopsis sp. | reverse complement strand
CAGCGCTTCGGCCATCCGGTTCTGCACCAGCGTCTCGCCCAGGCTGGACAGGATGAGCGCCGGGGTGTCGCTGAGCCGGTCGAGCACCCGCAGCAGTGCCGGGGCGACGTGCGCCGCGGCCGCCCCCCGGGCCGGGGCACCCCGCCCGGCCACCCGGAACAGGTAGTCCCGCTGGTCGCCGGTCAGCCGCAGCGCCCGGGCCAGCGCGGTCAGCAGCTGCTCGCTCGGCTGCGGCCCGCGCTGCTGCTCCAGCCGGGTGTAGTAGTCCGTGGACATCGACGCCAGCGCGGCGACCTCCTCGCGGCGCAGGCCCCGGGTCCGCCGCCGCGCCCCGGCGGGCAGCCCGACGTCCTCGGGCCGCAGCTCCTCCCGGCGATGCCGCAAGAAGCCTGCCAGTGCCGGACGATCCATGCTGCCACGCTATCCGCCGCCTCCGGCGCGAACCAGGGATCGCGGATCCCCCGATAACCGCTCTCTGCCCCCGCCGCGCCGGACGGCCAAGACTGGGACCATGAACATCTCCGGAAACACCGTCTTCATCCCCGGGTCCACCAGCGGCATCGGCCTCGCCCTCGCGCTCAAGCTCCAGGCCAGGGGCAATACGGTCATCGTCGGCGGCCGGCGGGCGGCCGAGCTCGAGCGGATCGCCGCGGAGCACCCCGGCCTGGACACTGCCGAGATCGACACCACCGACCCGGCCAGCATCGCCTCGGCCGCCAAGGAGGTACTGGCCAAGCACCCGGACCTCAACGTCCTGATCCCGATGGCGGGCATCATGCGGGTCGAGGACTGGCGCCAGCCCGGGTCGTTCCTCGCCTCGGCCGAGGAAGTGGTGACCACCAACCTGCTCGGCCCGATTCGCCTCATCGCCGCGTTCATCGAGCACCTGCGGGCCCAGCCGGCCGCCACCATCATCACCGTCTCCTCCGGCCTGGGCTTCACGCCGCTGGCCGCTACGCCCAGCTACAACGCGTCCAAGGCCGCCATCCACATGCTCAGCGAGTCGATCCGGCTGCAGCTGGCCGGAACCAGCGTGCAGGTCATCGAGCTGGTGCCGCCGTCGGTGCGCACCGGGCTGCTCCCCGGGCAGGAGGACAGCGAGGTCGCGATGCCGCTCGAGGACTTCGTCACCGAGGCCACCGGCCTGCTCGCGGCCCAGCCCGACGCGAAGGAGATCCAGGTCGAACGGGTGAAGTTCCTCCGCTACGGCGAGGCCCGCGGCGACTACGACCAGGTCGTCGCCACCCTCAACGCCTCCGACCCGCACGGGAAGTCATAGCAGGTCGAGCCCGAGGTCCAGCGCCGGACTGGAATGGGTCAGCGCCCCGACCGCGACGAAATCCACTCCGGTCTCCGCCACCGCCCTGGCCTGGTCCAGGTGCAGGCCGCCACTCGCTTCCAGCCTGACCGACGGGTAACCGCGGGCCAGGCCCACGGCGGCGCGCAGCGCGGCCAGCCCCATATTGTCCAGCAGGATGAGCCCGGCCCCCGCCTCGAGGGCCTCCCGGACCTGATCCAGGTCGTCGCACTCCACCTCCAGGGGCAGGCCGGGGGCGGCCGCGCGCACGGCCTTGATCGCTGGTGCCACCCCGCCCGCCGCGGCCACGTGGTTGTCCTTGATCAGCGCGGCGTCGCCGAGGCCCATCCGGTGGTTCAGCCCGCCGCCGCAGCGCACCGCGTACTTCTCGAGCTGGCGCAGCCCCGGGATCGTCTTCCTGGTGTCGCGCACCGCGCATCCGGTGCCGGCCAGCGCGTCGGCCCAGGCCCGGGTGGCGGTGGCGATGCCGGACAGGTGGGTGAGGAAGTTGAGCAGGGTCCGCTCGGCGCCGAGCAGTTCCCGTAGCGGCGCCGTGATCCGCAGCACCGCGGTCCCCGCCCCGATCCGGTCCCCGTCCGCAGCCAGCGCCTCGGCCGCCCCGGCGCCCCCGGCTGGACTCCCCGCCGGGGCCAGCGCCGGGAGCCCGGCCGCGTCCAGTACGGCCCGGGCGACCGGCAGGCCAGCCAGCACGCCGGGCTCCCGGGCCACGACGGCCGCCGTGGCCCGCATGTCCGGCCCGGCCGTCGCGGCCGACGTGACGTCGGGCCCGTAGCGCAGGTCCTCCGCCAGTGCGCCGCGGATCACCCGCTCGGTGTCCTGCGGGTCCAGCCCGGCCGCCCGCAGGTGGCGGGTCACCGTCGTATCCAGGCTCACGCGCTGACCTCCTGCCTGTCCATATGCCGAACGGAGTGGCTATCCCGCACCCGGCCCTCTTCCACCCGCAGCACGGTATGGCGCCCCGGCTGGCCCGTGCTGGCCGGCGGCGTGTCCCGCCACCGGTGGCAGCCGCGGCTCTCGGCGCGAGCCAGCGCCGACGCCACGACCAGAACCGAGACGGTATGCAGGTTGGTCGCCTCCACCGTGGCCAGCTCCAGGCCGCCGCCCGCCGGCCGCACCTGGCCGAGCAGCTGGCTGAGCCGTTCCAGGCCCGCTCGGGTACGCAAGACCCCGGCGTCCCGGGACATGGCCGCGGCCAGGACGGGACGCGAAGCCGGGTCGACGCCCGGGCCCTCCGGCGGCAGTCGCCAGCCGGTGAGCGGCCGGGGCGCGCCGGGGCGCGGCCCGGGCTTGCCTGCCCGCGGCCCGGTGAGCTCCCGGCCGAGCCGTTCCCCGGCCCGGCGTCCGGTGATGAGGGCCTCGGTCAGCGAGTTGGACGCCAGCCGGTTGGCGCCGTGCACGCCGGTCGACGCGGCCTCCCCCACGGCGTAAAGCCCCGGGACCGAGGTGCGCCCGTCCATGTCGGCCTGGATGCCGCCGCACGCGTAGTGCGCGCCGGGCGCCACCGGCACCGGCTCGGCCACCGGGTCGATTCCCCGGTCCCGGCACAAGGCGGTCACCGTGGGGAAGTCCCGTTCCAGGACGGCCCGGCCCAGCCCGGTGGCGTCCAGCCACAGGTGGTCGGCGGGGCCGTCCCCGCGGGCCATCCGCTGCTGCATGGCCGCGGACACCACGTCCCGGGGGGCCAGGTCGCCCAGCGGGTGCCGCCCGGCCATGACCGGCCGCCCGGCCGCGTCGACCAGCACCGCCCCCGCCCCGCGCAGCGCCTCGGTGAGCAGCGGGCACTGGCCCGCAGCCGACTCCTGCCACAGCACGGTCGGGTGGAACTGCACGAACTCAAGGTCCCGCAGCTCGGCTCCGGCCCGGGCGGCCAGCGCCAGCCCGTCGCCGGTCACCCCGGCCGGGCTGGTCGTGGTCGCGTAGGCCTGGCCGAACCCGCCGGTGGCGAGCACCACCGCGCGGGCCCGGATGGTGCCCGTCCACAGCCCTCCGTCCTCGCCTACCAGTCCGGCGAGAACCCCGCCGACCGAGCCCCGGTCGTCGGTCAGCGCGTCCAGGGCCACGCAGCGGGCCAGGATCTCGACCGGGCCGGCGGCCGTCGTCTTACCGGCCAGCGCCGCTGTCAGGACCCGGTGCAGCTCGGCACCGATTGCGTCGCCGCCCGCGTTCACGATCCGCTTGCGGCTGTGCCCGCCCTCCAGGTGCAGCGCGGTCCGCTCCAGCCGGGCCCCGCGCCGGACCAGCCCGTCGATCTCGGCGGGAGCCGAGGCGACCAGCGCCGCCACCGCGGCCGGGTCGCACAGGCCCGCGCCCGCCGTGAGCGTGTCCCGCCGGTGCAGCGCCAGGTCGTCCCCCGGCCCGATCGCGGCGGCCAGGCCGCCTTGGGCCAGCGGCGTCGCGCCCCCGCCGACGTCCTCCTTGGTGAGCAGCAAGACCCGGCGGCCGGCGGCGGCCGCCGCCAGCGCCGCGGCCATGCCCGCCGCGCCCGAGCCCACCACCACGACGTCCGCGTCCCGCTCCCAGGCCGGCCGCGTCCCGGGCAGGTACCGCACGGCGGGGCCGCTCACCGGGCACCGGCCGTGAGCATCGCCTGTACCGCCCGGCGGGCCCGGCTGGCCACTCCGGGGTCCACGGTCACCTCGGTCACGCCCTCGCGCAGGCAGCGCAGCAGGGCGGCCGGCGTCGTCATCTTCATGTACCGGCACACTGCGTCCGGGTTGGCCGCCTCCCAGCGCACCGCCGGGTTAGCCTTACGCAGCTGGTGCAGCATGCCGGTCTCGGTCGCCACCAGCACGGCGGGCGCCTTGGTGGTCCGGGCCGCTTCGAGCATGCCCCCGGTGGACAGCACCCGGGTCCGCCCGGCCGGGAGGTCACCCTCGCCCGACTGCCACAGCGCCGCCGTCGAGCACCCGCACTCGGGGTGGATGAAAAGCTCGGCCCGCGGGTCGGCGTTGGCCTTGCGGCGCAGGTCGGCCGGGCTGATCCCGGCGTGCACGTGGCACTCTCCGGCCCAGACGCGCAGGTTGGCGCGCCCGGTGACGCGCCGCACGTACGCCCCGAGGAACTGGTCGGGCAGGAACAGCACCTCCCGGTCCGCCGGGACGGACGCCACCACCTGCGCCGCGTTGGCCGAGGTGCAGCACAGGTCGGATTCCGCCTTGACCTCGGCGCTGGTGTTCACGTACGCGACGACCGCGGCCCCGGGATGTTCCGCCTTCCACTCCCGGACCTGCTCCGCGGTGATGCTGTCGGCCAGCGAGCAGCCAGCCCGGACTTCCGGGATCAGCACGGTCCGGTCCGGGGCAAGGATCTTGGCGGTCTCGGCCATGAAGTAGACCCCGGCGAACACGATCACGCTCGCCGTGCTCGCCGCCGCCAGCCGCGACAGCGCGAGCGAGTCCCCTACATGATCCGCCACATCCTGGATCTCGGGCACCTGGTAGTTGTGCGCCAGGATCACCGCATCCCGCTCCGCCGCCAGCCGCCGCACTTCCCCCGCCCACTCCTGGTCGACGCGCGCCGTCGCGGTCAGCGTTTCCGCACCTGTCATGATCTGCCCCAATCTCCCGCGGAGCCGCCAGCTTCGGCCGCCAGCACCGCGGATCCTCCAGCCGAGGTTTTCGACTTGGAGTATAAAACACTTTTTGCCTGAAAGTCTAAAACTGATCCGGACGGGAAGGAAGACCCGGGTCAGTACGATGCGAGCGTGTCAGGAGACGGGCTGCGGGCGGACGAGGGCGAGCCGGCGGCGGGTGAGTGGTTCGCGCACGAGGCGCTGGCCGTGGTCCTGCAGGTGCGCGAGGACCGGCTGTGCGTGCTGTTGTGGCAGCGGGCCGAGGACCCGTTCCGCGGGCTGTGGGCGCTGCCGGGGGGGCCGCTCGGGGCGGCCGAGCGCCTCGGTACCTCGGCCAGCCGTCACCTGGCCGCCAAGGTGGACCTGACCGACATCGCCTACCTCGAGCAACTGGAGACGCGCAGCGACCCCCGGCGCGACCCGCGCGGCCGGGTGCTGGCCACCGCCTACCTGGCCCTGGTCACGGCCGGCCTCGAACCGCGCGTCCCGCAGGACACCGCCTGGCATCCCGTCGCCAGCCTGCCGGCCACCGCGTTCGACCACGGGTCGATTACCGAGTCCGGGCGCGGCCGGCTGCGGGCCAAGCTGTCCTATACCAATATCGGCTTCGCCCTGGCCCCGGAGATGTTCACGATCGCCCAGCTGCGGGACATCTACGCCGCCTCGCTCGGCTACCCGGTCTCGGCCACCAACCTGCAGCGGGTGCTGACCAGGCACGGCGTCATCGAGGCGACCGAGACGACGGCCCGGCCGACGCACGCGGGCGGCAGGCCGGCCGCGCTGTACCGGTACGCGGCCCGGGCCCTGGTTGTCACCCATCCGTTCGCCGCGTTCCGCCCCCCGGCCGCGTCGTCCGGGACCACGTGAGCTACTTCAGCTGGCACCGGACGTCGGCCCTGGTGCGGTGGCCGGCGGTCACCGTGGCCGGCCCGGTGGCCCGGCACACGCCCGCGCCGCTGCCGTAGCGCGGGCTGCGGCCGGCCACGGTGTAGGTCCCGGCGGGGACCAAGACCGAGAAGTGGCCGTCGGCGCTGACCTGGATGTCACGGCGAACGCCGGGACCGGTCAGGGTAACGGTCCCGGGCCACGGGCGCGGCGCCCCCGGGGCCGGGCCGCCCACGCCGTACAGGTGACCCGTCAGCGTGCCCGCCTGATCCGTCAGCGCACCCGCTTGACTGGTGGCCCTGCCCGTGGCGGGCGGGGCCGCGGCGGGGTGTCCCCCAGCGGGAGGCGGGCCGGAGCACGAGGCGACGAGCCCGGCCAGGCAGGCGGCGGCGAGCGGCAGGCCGGTCAGGGGGATCTTCACGTGCCCTTCGACGCGGCGCGACGGCCACCGGGTTCCCCGGATCCGTCCTGGGCTGAGAGCATTTCCTGAGCAACTCCTCAACCTCCCAGGATCAGGGCCTGACAGTGTCATGCCGCCCGCCACGACTGCTCCGGAGGCCTGAGGTGTCCTTGTCATCTGCTATTCCTCTGCCGCGGTCGGCGGACGATCCCGCCCCGGAGCCGGATCGCCCGCGGTGGGCCCTCTGGCGGTCCCCGGCGGGCCAGCCGCTGTGGGCCCGGCCGGCCCTGCTGGGCATCGCGGCGGTCGCGGCGCTGCTGTACGCGCGGAACATCGCCGGGGCCGGGCTGGCCCCGTTCTACTCGGTCGCGGTCAAGAGCATGTCGGTGAGCTGGAAGGCGTTCTTCTACGGGGCTTTCGACCCCGGCGCGACGATCACCATCGACAAGCTCGCCGGGTCGTTCCTGCCGCAGGCCCTGTCCGCGCGCATCTTCGGCTTCCATCCCTGGTCCCTGGCCCTGCCGCAGGTGATCGAGGGCGTCGTCTCCGTACTGGTCATGTACCGCGTGGTGCGCCGCTGGGCCGGGCCGGTCCCGGGGCTGCTGGCGGCCGGGATCTTCGCGGCCACCCCCATCGCGGCGTCCATGTTCGGGCACAGCATGGAGGACGGCGCGCTGACCATGTGCCTGGTGCTGGCGGCCGATAGCTGGCAGCGGGCCGTGATGGAGGGCCGGCTGCGCTCGCTATGCTGGGCCGGGGTCTGGGTCGGCCTCGGCTTCCAGGCCAAGATGCTGCAGGCCTGGATGATCGTGCCGGCGCTGGTGATCGGCTACCTGCTGGCCGCGCCGGCCGGCCTGGGCCGGCGGCTATGGCACCTCGGCGTGGCCGGCCTGGTGATGCTGGCCGTCTCGCTGTCCTGGATCGCGCTCTACACGTTCACCCCGGCCGCCGACCGGCCCTACGTGGACGGGTCGACGAACAACAGCGCGGTCGCGATGGTGTTCGGGTACAACGGCGCGGAGCGCTTCGGGATATCGTTCCCCGGCTCGGTCCAGGCCTTCGGCGGCGGAGGCGGCGGCCGCACCGGTCCCGCGGCCATGGCGCCGGGCGGCACCCAGTACAACGCGGGCGGGTTCCTGGGCCTGTCGGGCGGGTGGACGAAGCTGATCGGCAGCCGGTTCGGCCCGGAGATCGGCTGGCTGTACCCGCTGGCGCTG
>JAJKHX010000415.1 GCA_021154785.1 Nocardiopsis sp. | reverse complement strand
GCGGCCCGGGCTGTCCGGCCTCTCGCAGATGCAGCTCGTCTACGGCAACGACCAAGGCGGCGGCGGCCACGGCCCGCAGGACGTCGGGTCGAACAGCTACCCGTGCCCGAAGGGCGCGTGCCTGGCCAACCCGGTGATCCAGCAGGTCGGCGCGCTGCCGTCCGGCACTTCGGGGCCCAACACCGTGATCACCGAGCACGCCATCCACGCGCTCGGCCTGCCGGCCAGCGCATCCGGCTGGCTGATCCAGGCCCCGCACAACCCGACCGCCGCGCAGATCACCGGCGCCCGGCTCACCGCCGCGGCGGCGGGCATGACGATCGAGACCAAGTCGAGCGCGCCCACCTCGGCGCAGATCCTCGACTACGCCACGGTGTTCGGGATCGTCCTGGCGCTGGGCATCCTGGCCATGTCCATCGGCCTCATCCGCAGCGAGACCGCCGGTGACCTGCGTACCCTGACCGCTACCGGGGCGAGCAGCCTGACCCGCCGGGAGCTGACCGCGGCCACCGCCTTCGCGCTGGCCCTGGGCGGGGCCGTGCTCGGCACGGTAGCGGCCTATGTCGCCGCCATCGGCTACGCCTGGGCCAACCCGCTCGACGGCCTCTCCGGGCTGTCCAGCGTGCCGGTCTGGAACCTGCTGCTCATCGTGGCCGGCATGCCGACCGTGGCAGCGGTGGTCGGCTGGCTGATGGCCGGCCGGGAGCCGGGCGGGATCGGGAGGCAGCCGCTGGAGTAGGGGCCCGCGGTAAGGAACGCAATCCGGGGACGTCAGGCTGCTGCTTGGCGTCCTTGCGTTCCAGGATCTCCGCCGCGCCGCGGACCACGCACCGCAGCGGGTCCTCGACCACGACCGTCCCGATGCCCGCCGCGCTCTCGATCCGGCCGGCCAGGCCGGGCAGCAGCGCGCCGCCGCCGGATAGCCGGACCTTGCCGCGCACCACGTCCTCGGCCAGCCCGGCCGGGATCTCCGAGAGCATCTCGTGCACCGTGCCCGCGATGGCCGCGACGATGGGCTCGAGCGCGCTGGCCACCAGCCCGCCCGGCACGAACTCCGAACGCGGTGTCCGCTGCGCCACGTCCAGGCCGACCGCCTCGGCGTAGCCCTCGGCCCCGCCGGTGACCCCGAGGGTCATCTTCAGGCCCCGGGCCGCCCGCTGGCTGATGATCAGCCCGAGCTCGTTCCTGACCGCCTGCACGATCGCGTCGTCCATGGCGTTGCCGGCCTTGCGCAGCGAGTGAGACCTGACCACCCGCCAGCCGGCCACCGCCGCGACCTCGGTGGTGCCGCCGCCGATGTCGACCACGAAGCCGCCCGCGCCGCCGCTGAGGTCGAACCCGGCCCCGGCTGCCGCGGCCACCGGCTCGTCGATCAGCCGCACGTTGTACCGGGGGCGCCGGACGCCGAGCGCGGCGATGATCGACCGGCGCTCGACCGGGGTGGCCCCGCTCGGCACGCAGACCAGCGCGTCCCGTCGCATAAGTGAGAACCGGCGGGTCCGGCGCAGGAAGGCGTGCAGCATCGCGGCGGTCGCGTCCAGGTCCGCGATGACCCCGTCCCGCAGCGGGTGGATCACCTGGATGTCCTGCGGCTCCTTGTCGGCCAGGGCGTCCGCCTCCGCGCCGACCGCGGCGACCTTGCCGACCGCCGTGTCGATGGCGATCGCAGTCGGCTCCTCGAGCACGATGCCGCGGCCCGTGACCCAGACCAGGGTGTTCACCGTGCCGAGATCGATCGCCACGCTACCCCGGAAGCGCATGCTGCTCCCCTCCGTTCGACCTGACGCCCCGCACCTGACGTGCGCTAAGCGTATAACCGGTATTCTGCGCGAGCGTGTTACGTTCATCGGGGGAGGGATACGTTTTCATGCGCATTTCCAGGCTGTTGGCGGTGACGGCCGGGATCGCCGCCGTAGCCGCTGCCGCGGCCGGGTCGGGAGTCGGACATTCGGGAGCTCAGTACGCAGGGGCCGGGATAGCGGACGTTGCCGTCCAGCCCGGCGTGCAGCACGTCGGCCGCGTGCGGCAGAGCCCGCCGACTACTGCGTCCTGCCGAAGAGACTACAAGGTCGCGTGCTACCAGCCGGGCCAAATCCAGCAGGCTTATGACCTGCCCGCGCTCTACGCCCGCGGGGTGACCGGCCGGGGCGCCACGATCGTCATCGTGGACTCGTTCGGCTCGCCGACGATCAAATCCGACCTGAGCACGTTCGACCAGGCCTTCGGCCTGCCCGCGCCGCCGTCCTTCCGGATCATCTCGCCGGCCGGCCGGGTGCCCGCCTATAACCCGGACAACACCGACATGGTCGGCTGGGCGGGCGAGACGACCCTGGACGTGGAGTACGCGCACGCGGTCGCCCCGGGGGCGAACCTGCTGCTGGTCCGGACCCCGGTACCGGAGACCGAGGGCATGCACGGCTTCCCGCAGATCGTCGCGGCCGAGAAGTACGTGATCACGCACCACCTCGGCGACGTGATCAGCCAGAGCTTCAGCGCCACCGAGCGGACCTTCCCCAGCGAGGCCGCGGTCCAGGCGCTGCGCGGTACCTACCAGCTGGCGGCCAGGGACCGGGTTACGGTGCTGGCCGCGTCGGGGGACTCGGGCGCCGCCGACGTCAAGCTCGACGCGAGCACCTACTATCTGTCCCCGCAGACCTCGTGGCCGGACAGCGACCCGCTGGTGACCGGGGTCGGCGGCACCCAGCTCCACCTTTCCCGGGGACAGGGGGGCGCCGCCGCGACGGTGTGGAACGACACCTACGACCCGGCTGCCGCGTCCTTCGCAGGCGGCGGCCCCGGCCCGAGCCCGCTGGCGGGCGGCGGCGGCCGGTCGGTCCTGTTCAGCCGCCCGACGTTCCAGAACGGGGCGCGGAACGTCGTGGGCCGCGACCGCGGCGTGCCCGACATCTCGATGAGCGCGGCCTGTGACGGGGCGGTGGTGACCTACGCCTCGTTCGGCGGCGCGCCGCCCGGCTGGACGCCGTCCTGCGGCACCAGTGAGGCCACGCCGCTGTTCGCCGGCATCATCGCGCTGGCCGATCAGGTGGCCGGCCACCGCCTCGGACCGGTCAACCCGGCCCTGTACCGGCTGGCGGCGGCGCACGCGCCCGGCATCGTGGACGTCACCAAGGGCAATACCACGGTGTCGTTCAGCCAGGGCGGACGGATCCGCACGGTCCGCGGCTTCGCCGCCCGGCGCGGCTATGACCTGGCCTCGGGCGTCGGCACGGTGAACGCCGCGTTGTTCGTCCCCGAGCTCGCCGCCGCGGCCGGCCATTAAAAGACCTTTGATACCTAACGAGCTTTCGTGCGACCTCTGATAACAATGTCACCGTTTGATGTCCCGGCGTCTCCCGGCTGCCTGCGTGACCCGGCGGAACCTGATCTACCTGCTGAGACTCGCTGGTAAGCGCCGTCCCGAGGATTCGGCGCGAAGCATCACTGCCGGACGCCTGACGCGAGATACATTGTCTGCGGGCGCAGCACAATTGACGCCGCAATATGCGTGCCCACGCCCACTGTGACCTCGTCTTTCCCGGTAGAACCAGCCGTCCCAGTGCGCTTGGGCAATCCCCGGTGAGGTGACGCGCAAGGAGGAGAGGAACCGATGGAGGACGTGTTCGATGTCCTGGCCGAGGACCACGAGGAGATAAGACAAGTACTGGCCGAGCTCGAGAAGGGTCCGATCGCCGCCACCGGCGCCACCGAGGATCAGCTGATGCTGCGCCAGATCATGACCGAAGAGCTCATCATCGAGCAATCCAAGCACGAGGAGATCGAGCTCACCTGCCTGTGGCCGGCCCTGCGCGAGCACGTCCCGGGCGGGGAGCGGCTCGCCGACCGGGCTATCTGCGCCGAGCTCGAGCTCGTGACCCTGCTCGCCGAGCTCGACAAGCTCGACGTCAGCCAGCCGTCCTTCGAGCGGCTGCTCAGCCAGTTCACCGAGGCATGCCGGGAGCACTTCGACTTCGAGGAACAGCAGCTCTGGCCGCGGCTGCGCACCGCCCTGCCGGCCCGGTCGGCCGCCGACCTGGGCCGCAAGGTTCTCCTGGCCCGGCTGGCGGTGCCGGGGAACGCCCTGCGGATAGCGTGAATCTGCAGGACGCCTTCAGCTGATTATCAGGTTCATGGTGCTCACTGGAAGCAGGCAGGGCCGTGCCGGGCCCCGCCCGCACCCGTGTGCAACCTGGACGCCCACAGCGGAGGCGTGATTCACATGCAGGATTACAGCGGCTACGGCTACGGCGCGGACTACGGCTCGACCTCGCCGTTGCCCCCGATGCCGCCCCAGCCGCCCCGGCGCCGCGTCGGGCTGCTGAGCTACGTGGCCGTCGCGCTGGTAGCGGGCGCCCTCGGCGCGGGCACGGTGGTAGCGCTGTACCATCCGGCGGCGAGCTCGGTCACCGTGCGACCGCGGGCCACGAACCCGCCCGTGGCGCTGCCCAGCACCGCGGTGCCCGCCCCGAGCAGCGGCGGCGGGACGGCGGCCGGCAGCCTGGCCAAGGTCGGCCAGGGCATCATGATCATCAACACCACGCTGCAGTACAGCAGCGAGCGGGCGGCCGGCACCGGCATGGTAATCAACGCCGCCGAGGGCCTGGTGCTGACCAACAACCACGTGATCGAGAACGCCACCAAGATCACCGCGACGGCCGCCAGCGGGAAGACCTTCAAGGCGACCGTGGTCGGCTACGACGTGACCGGCGACATCGCGCTGATCCGGCTGCAGGATTTCTCCGGCCTGAACGCGGTTCCGCTGGGCGACTCCGGCAAGGTCAAGACCGGCGATCCGGTCACCGCCCTGGGCAACGCCGAAGGGCAGAGCCGGATCGTCACCGCGGCCGGCCGGATCACCGCCGTCAACCGGACCATCGTGGCCAGCGACCAGGGCGGCGCGGTGACCTCGGAGACCCTGCACGGGATGCTCGCGACGAACGCGGCCATCGTCTCCGGTGACTCCGGCGGCCCGCTGGTCAACGCGTCCGGCCAGGTCATCGGCATGGACACGGCCGGCAACAACGTGCGCTTCCCCGATCAGCAGACGGCCAGCGGGTTCGCTATCCCGATCAACACCGCCCTGTCGGTCGCCCGGGAGATCGCCGCGGGGCACGCCAGTTCCACGATCACGATCGGCTACCCGCCGTTCATCGGGATCTACGTCGGCGCGGGCACCAGCAGCGACCCCCGGCAGCAGGCCGAGGACCAGCAGCAGCAGAACGGCGGCTTCGGCGGGTTCGGCGGCAACGGCAACGGCAACGGCAGCCAGAGCTGCTACAACGACAACGCCAACCTGCCCATCCCGGCCTCGATCGCCCCGGTGAACTCGGGCACCCTGGTCGTCGGCACGATCTGCGGCAGCCCGGCCGCGGCCGCGGGGCTGACCGCCGGATCGGTCATCACCAGCGTGAACGGCACCGCGATCGGCGCGCCGCCGACCGTGCACAACGCCCTGGCCAAGTCCCGCCCGGGCGACTCGGTGTCCCTCACCTGGGTCACCCCGTCCGGCCAGCACAAGACCGCGAGCATGATCCTCACCCAGGGCCCGCCCCTATAAGGGACTTCTCCTGCTGGCGATGAAGAAGTCCAGCCCGATCATGATGACCGCCAGCCGCCAGTTGCCGGCCGGGACGACGACCAGGCCGAGCGCGGCGACCAGCGCGAAGACGAGGTAGGTAGACGCGACGTTGACCGCCGTCATGATCGCGGTGACCTCCACGCCGGCCACGGTGGTCCGCACCAAGGAGGCGTGTGACCCGGAGAAGATCGGCCCGAGCAGGTGCGGCCCGTAGTACAGCGGCACGTTGATCCCGGTGATCTGTGCCATGAGGCGCTCCTTTGCTGCCAGCTAATTAGCCGGCCTCACCTTCCCGGCCATACGCCGCTTTAGCATCACTCCCTGAAATCACCGACTTCGCCTGCTGGGGCGTAGGTTGGGAGGGTGGCTACCGTGAGCGTCCGCTACATCGTGCACGACGTGGATGAGGCCATCGGGTTCTACTGCCGGAACCTGGGCTTCACCGAGGTGATGCACCCCGCCCCCTCCTTCGCGATGCTGGCCCGGGGCGACCTGCGCCTCGTGCTCAGCGCGGCGGGCGGCGGTCCGGGCGGCGGCCAGGCCATGCCGGACGGGCGGGTGCCCGAGCCGGGCGGCTGGAACCGGTTCTCGATCGAGGTCCCCGACCTCGCCGCCACGGTCGAGGAGCTGCGCCAGGGCGGTGCCCGGTTCCGCAACGAGATCGTCACCGGGGTGGGCGGCAAGCAGATCCTGCTCGAGGACCCGTCGGGCAACCCGGTGGAGCTGTTCGAGCCGATGCGGCCCGAGGCCAGGCTGTCCCCGCCCTCGTGAGCGTGATCGCGGTCCGCGCGCTGACCGCGGACGACGCGGCCTGGGCGGCCGGGCTGATGGAGCGGCGCCGCCAGCTGTACGCAGGGTACTCGCCGGTGTTCTGGCGGCCGCGGCCAGGCGTCACCGGCCCGCACGCGCGCTTCCTCGGCCGGCAGCTCTCCTCGCCCGGTTACCTCGCCCTGCGCACCGAGCACGGCTTCCTCATCGGCCAGCGCCGCGACCAGGAGGCGTTCGTCGACGATTTCGCGGTCGACGAGACGGCCCGCTGGGATGCCGACGGCGCCACCCTGCTGCTGTCCGCGTGGCGCAGCTGGACGGCGGACGGCCTCGACGCGGTACGGGTGGTGACCGCTCATGCCGACGAGGACAAGTGCGCCATGCTGGCCGCGCTCAACCTCGAGCTGACCGGGCAATGGTGGGTCCGCGCGCTGCTACCCGCGGGGGAAAGACCCGCAGGACAGGTCACCGGGACCGGATTCGCGGGGCTGCTCGGGCCCGCCCCGCCGGTCTACGACCCTGGCGGCCCGGTCTTGCTCGTCAGCGACCTGACCGGTGACGCCGATCTGGCCGACGTCGAACGAGAGGCGGCCACGATGGGCGCCGTGCTGCTGATCGTGCCCGCCGCACCCGGTTCCAGCCGGTCGGAACGTCTGGCCAGCCGCCCCGGCTGGACCGTCGCCTCGGACTGGTACCTGGGCCGCCCTGCCTGAGAACGCGGGCCCCAGGGGGTTACCAAGGCGGCCTGAGGTAGTCACACTTGATCGTGTGTACGACTACGACGTGCTGATAATCGGCTCGGGACCGGGCGGCCAGAAGGCGGCCATCGCCGCGGCCAAGCTCGACCGGCGGGTGGGGATCGTCGAGCGCAAGGACATGATCGGCGGCGTCTGCCTGAACACCGGGACCATCCCGTCCAAGACGCTGCGCGAGGCGATCTTGTACCTGACCGGCCTGGACCAGCGGGAGATGTACGGGCAGAGCTACCGGGTCAAGGACGAGATCACCGTGGCCGACCTGGCCGCCCGGACCAGCCACGTGGTCAGCCGCGAGATGGACGTGGTGCGCAGCCAGCTGTCCAGGAACCGGGTCACGATCCTGAGCGGCACCGGCTCCTTCACCGACCCGCACACGGTGCAGGTGGACGACGGCGCGGGCCGGATCCGGACGGCCACCGCGGACAAGATCGTGATCGCCACCGGTACCCGGCCGGCCCGGCCGGCCAGCGTGGAGTTCGACGAGCGCACCATCATCGACTCCGACGGGATCGTCCACCTGGAGACGGTGCCCCGCTCGATGGTGGTGGCCGGCGCCGGGGTGATCGGCATCGAGTACGCGTCCATGTTCGCCGCCCTCGGCACCAAGGTCACCGTGGTCGAGCAGCGCGAGCGGATGCTCGAGTTCTGCGACGTCGAGGTGGTCGAGGCGCTCAAGTACCACCTGCGCGACCTCGCCGTCACGTTCCGGTTCGGCGAGACGGTGGCCTCGGTCGAGGCGCGGCCCGAAGGGGCCATCGCCACCCTGCTGAGCGGGAAGAAGATCCCCGCCGACACGGTCATGTACTCGGCCGGCCGGCAGGGCGCCAGCGACCACCTCGACCTCGGCGCGGCCGGGCTGGCCGCCGACAAGCGCGGCCGGATCGTGGTCGACGAGTTCTTCCGGACCGAGGTGCCGCACATCTACGCGGTGGGCGACGTGATCGGCTTCCCCGCCCTGGCGGCCACGTCCATGGAACAGGGCAGGCTCGCGGCTCTGCACGCCTGCGGCGAGCCGCTGCACGCGCTCGGGCAGATCCAGCCGATCGGCATCTACAGCATTCCCGAGATCAGTTACGTCGGGCGGACCGAGGAGCAGCTCACCCACGACAACGTGCCCTTCGAGGTGGGCGTCTCCCGGTACCGCGAGCTGGCCCGCGGCCAGATCATCGGTGACTCCTACGGCGTACTGAAGCTGCTGGTCTCGCTGGACACCCACACGCTGCTCGGCGTGCACGTGTTCGGCACCGGCGCCACCGAGCTGGTCCACATCGGCCAGGCCGTGATGGGCTGCGGTGGCACGATCGACTACCTGGTCGACGCGGTCTTCAACTACCCGACCCTGGCCGAGGCGTACAAGGTCGCCGCGCTGGACGCGATGAACAAGATGCGCCAGATCGCCCGCTTCGCCTGAGCCGGAGGAATCAGCCGGCCAGCGGCTGGCTGAGGCGCAGGTGGTTCCCGCTCGGGTCGCGCACGCCGCAGTCCCGCACGCCGTAGGGCTGGTCGATCGGCTCCTGCAAGATCTCGGTCCCGGCCGCGCGCAGCGTCTCGAAGACCGTGTTGATGTCCTCGACCTGGAGGAACACCGCCAGGTTGCCCTTGCTGACCATCTCGCGCATGGTGGCCTGGTCGACCGGGGGGATGTGATGGTCGACGGCAGCCAGCAGCAGTTCGTGGGACGAGCCGGGCGCGGCCAGGGTCAGCCAGCGCATCTCCGGCCCCATCGGGACGTCCTGGCGGACCTCGAAGCCGAGCTGCTTGGTATAGAAGTCCAGCGCCTGGTCGAGGTCCAGGCAGTACACGGGGGTGTGAGTAATCGTCAGAGGCATGCCGCTCACGCTATGCGCCCGGCGGCCGGACGCGCTTCTCCGATCCTGCTCGAAGCTAGCCAGCCGGGCCGCGTCCACGTCCGCGCCACGCACGCGGGCACCGGCGCCATCGCGTTGTGGTCGCGCTCCCGGTAGGCGCTGGGCGGCTCGCCCACCAGCCGGGTGAACGTCGAGCTGAACGAACCGAGCGAGGTGAAGCCCACCGCCAGGCAGATGTCGGTCACCGACAGGTCGCCGCGGCGGAGCAGCGCCATCGCCCGCTCCAGGCGGCGGCTTTGCAGGTACGCGTACGGCGTCTCGCCGAACGCCGCCCGGAATTGCCGGGCGAAGTGCGAGGGGGACATCAGCGCCGCCCTGGCCATGGCCGGCACGTCCAGCGGCCGCGCGTACTCGCGGTCCAGCAGGTCCCGCGCACGGCGCAGGTGCGCCAGGTCTTCACAATCCACCGGATGAATCTATCGGATCACCGGGGAAACAATCGGAAACATGTCCGTGATCCGCAGTACACATGCCCTGCGTACGCTGGGGTTGTGGCGGACATTTTCGATGGCTACCGGCTTGCCGAAGCCTGGGACGAAATGTTCGCGGCCCCCGGGGAGCCCCGGCCGCCCTACGACGCGCTGGTCTCGGTGCTGCAGCCGATGGACCCGGCCGAGCTGCGGTTCCGCTCCGATCAGCTGGCCCGGGTGTTCACCGACCGCGGCGTCACCTACGACTTCGCCGGGGAGGAACGGCCGTTCCCGCTCGACCTGATCCCGCGGGTCATCGACGCGGTGGAGTGGGACCTGGTCACGCGGGGCGTCCGCCAGCGGGTCAAGGCGCTCGAGGCCTTCCTGGCCGACGTCTACGGCGCCGGGCGCGTCTTCACGGACGGGGTGATGCCCTGGCGGCTCATCTACACCTCGCCCCGGTTCGGGCGGGAGGTCGCCGACTTCTCGCCGCCGAACGGCGTCCGCGTGCACGTGGCCGGCATCGACCTCATCCGGGACGAGCAAGGCAAGTTCCGCGTCCTGGAAGACAACGTCCGGGTGCCGTCCGGGGTCAGCTACGTGATCGAGAACCGCCTGGCCATGAGCCGGACGTTCCCCGCGCTGTTCGCCGAGCAGAGCGTGCACCGGGTCGACGAGTACCCGTCCCGGCTGCTGGCCGCGCTGCGCGCGGCGGCCCCGCGCGGCACCCAGGATCCGTGCGTGGTCGTGCTCACCCCCGGCGTGTACAACGCCGCCTACTTCGAGCACACCCTGCTGGCCCGGCTGATGGGCGTGGAGCTGGTGGAGGGGCGCGACCTGTTCTGCGCCCGCAACCGGGTCTACCTGCACACCACCCGGGGCCAGCGCCCGGTCGACGTCATCTACCGCCGGGTCGACGACGACTGGCTGGACCCGCTGCAGTTCCGGCCCGACTCGGTGATCGGCTGCGCGGGCCTGATCAACGCGGCCCGGGCGGGCAACGTCACGATCGCGAACGCGGTCGGCAACGGGGTGGCCGATGACAAGCTCGTCTACACCTACATCCCCGACCTGATCCGGTACTACCTGAGCGAGGAACCGCTCCTGGACAACGTGGAGTCGCACCGCCTGGACGAGCCGGATGTCCTCGACTGGGTCCTCGGCCACCTCGACCAGCTAGTCGTCAAGCCGGTCGACGGCGCGGGCGGCGCGGGCATCGTCATCGGCCCGCGGGCCACCCCGGCCGAGCTCGGCGCGCTGCGCGAGCGGCTGCGGGCCGACCCGCGCGGCTGGATTGCGCAGCGGCCGGTGGCCCTGTCCACCTCGCCGGTGCTCATCGGCGAGGCCCTCGCGCCGCGGCACATCGACCTGCGGCCGTTCGCCGTCAACGACGGCGACGACGTGTGGCTGCTGCCCGGCGGCCTGACCCGGGTGGCGCTCCCGGAAGGCGAGCTGGTGGTCAACTCCAGCCAGGGCGGCGGGTCGAAGGACACCTGGGTGCTGGCCGGCCCCCACGCGGGCGCCACCGAAGCCGCCACCGAAGAGCCCGCGCCCGCGCTCCCGCTGATGGCCGCGGGGCCGGCCACCGGACCCGCCATCGCCCGGCAGAGCGGCCCCGATCAATGAACCCCCGATCAAGGAGCAGCGCCCGGCCATGACCAGCGACCTGCTCAGCCGGATGGCCGAGACCTTGTTCTGGACCGGCCGTTACATCGAGCGCGCCGACGACACCGCCCGGCTGCTCGACGTCTACGTGCACCGGCTGCTCGGCGATCCCGGGGTCCAGCGGGCTGGATCCGGCGCGGACTGCGGCCCGCTGTTCGGCCTGCTCGGGGTAGAGCCGGAGGAAAACGGGCTTGACGTCGGCGCCGCGCTGTTCCGGCTGGCCTACGACACCAAGAGCCCGAGCGCCATCGCCGGGGCAGTGCTCGCGGCGCGGGCCGGCGCCCGCGGCATCCGCGAGGTGATCTCCAGCGAGATGTGGGAGTGCCTGAACGTGGCGGGCCACGGCCTGACCGGCCAGCGCCGCGCCGCGGACCGGCTCGGGCCGCACGTGTTCCTGCGGTTCATCCGGGAGCGGGCGGCCCTGTTCTTCGGCCTGGCCGACTCGACCATGAGCCACGACGACGCCTGGCGGTTCCTGGTGCTGGGCCGCTCGCTCGAGCGAGCCGACATGACGGCCCGGCTGCTGCTGGCCCGGATGCCAGGGCCGCCCGAGCAGAGCTGGCCGCTGCTGCTGCGCGCGTGCGGCGCCTACGAAAGCTTTATCAGGACCCACGGCGGCGCCACCGAGCCGTCCCTGATCGCCGAGTTCCTGCTGCGCGACCGGCTGTTCCCGCGGTCGGTGCTGCACTCGCTGGTGACCGCCGAAGACTGCCTGGCCGCGCTGAACCCGGGCCCGGTCCGGATGGGCATGGACGACCCGGCCCGCCGCCCGGTCGGCCAGCAGCGCACCCGGCTCGAGTACGCCGACACCGGCCAGCTCACCGAACAGCTCCCCGAATTGCTCGGCACCCTGCAGCGGGCCTGCGCGGCGGCCTGCGAGGGGATCACCGGGCGGTACTTCCAGTACGAGGCGCCGGTGGCCTGGGAACGGGACGGCTGAGCATGGGCTGGCGGCTGCGGGTCACGCACACCACCGAGGTCCGCTACACCGGCCCGGCCCGGGCCTCGTTCAACGAGGTGCGGATGACCCCGCTGACGCTGCCGTCGCAGGTCACGCTGGAGAGCCGGGTCTCCGCTGGCACCGGCGTGCCGGTCTGGACCTACTGCGACTACTGGGGCACCTTCGTCAGCGTCTTCGACATCGGCCAGCCGCACGAGAGCCTCACCATCCGGGCCCAGGCCACGGTGGAGACCGACGCGGCGCCCGCCCCCGCGCCGCCGGCGCTGCCCTGGCCGGAGCTGCGAGCCCAGGCGACGGCCGGCCGGCTGCTGGAGTTCCTGCTGCCCACCCCGCTGACCACGGTGACGCCGGACACGGCGGCCGGCGGCACCGGGCCCAGCGCGGACCCGGCGCGGACCGCGGAGGAGATCTCCGCCCGGGTCAGGGCCCAGGTCAGGTACATGGCCGGCGCCACCGGGGTGCGGACCGACGCTCAGGAGGCCTGGGACCAGGGCCAGGGCGTATGCCAGGACATGGCCCACGTCACGGTGGCGCTGCTGCGCGCGGCCGGGCTGCCGGCCCGGTACGTCTCCGGCTACCTGCACGCCGACCCGTCGGCCGAGCCCGGCCAGACCGCGGTGGGCGAGAGCCACGCCTGGGTGGAGTACTGGGCCGGCTCCTGGCGGCCGCTCGACCCGACCAGCGGCGCCCCGGTCCGGGAGCGGCACGTGGTGGTGGCCCGGGGCCGCGACTACGCCGACGTCGCTCCGCTCAAGGGCATCTACCACGGCGCCCCGGCCAGTCCGCAGGAAGTGACTGTGGAGGTCACCCGGCTGGCCTGACCTTCCCGATGCCTTCCCTCGGGTTTGCCGAATTCCACCACGCTGTCCGCCGCCTGCACCTGAGCGGCGCCTCGCTCCGCGAGCTGGCCGGCGCGCTCGGCCTCAGCCACCAGCGGGTCCACCAGATCGTCGAGTCGGCCGGCGGCTCCCGCCGCTGGCTGCGCCAGCGCGAGCCGGGCCAGCGCGAGCCGGGCAGCCCGGGAGCGCGGCTGACGTGCACGTTCTGCGGCCAGGACCAGACTCAGGTCCAGAAGCTGATCGCCGGCCCCCGCGCGTTTATCTGCGATGCCTGCGTCGCCCTGGCCACGGACGTTATCAGCTCCGGCCCCGCGCCCGGCGGCCCGCTCGTCCGGGTGACCATGATGCCCGAGCGCGGCCAGCCCGAATTCGAGCCGAAGGCCAGGCTGGCGTGCAGTTTCTGCGGCAAGCACCCCCACTAGGTCGCCGGCCTGGCCGCGACCGTCCCGCCCGCCCCGGGCGCGGGCAAGCGCGGCCTGCTCCCGCGCGCCACCGTCTGCACCGGGTGCCTCGACCTCTGCGCCGAGATCATCGCTGAAGACCTGGTCGAGGGCGAACCCCCGTAACCAAGCCCCCGCCGTCCCAAGAACCCCAACCTAAATTCAGTGGTTGTGGCGTTCTACCGAATAAGGAGGGTAGGGTGCCACAACCACTGACTCTTGTGTGGGGTGCAAGAGGCGGACGGGACCTCCGGGAATGGACCGGTGAGCCCGCGAAACCTAGGTGAGCTCGTAGAGGTACCGAGGGAGCATTTCGCGCCAGGTGTGCCACTCGTGCGGCCACTGCGGGCCCCAGTTGTCCACCCGGTTGGGGATGCCCTTGCCGCCCAGTGCCTCGGCCATCCGCCAGGACGAGCCGACGTCCTCCCAGTCGCCCTCACCGGAGGCGAGGATGACCCGCCGCTGGCGCAGCCGGCCGAGGTGCTCGCCGTCCAGGCCGGGCAGGAACTGCAGCGGGGCGGCGTAGTACAGGTCCTGCGACCAGGCGCCGCCGTAGAAGCGGTCGACCTGGTAGGTGCCGCTCATCCCCACGGCCGCGCGGAACACGTCGGGGTACCGGCAGAGCACCGCCACCGCGTTGAACGCGCCGATCGAGGGCCCGGCGGCGATCACGTCCATGGCGTGGCCGCCCAGGTCGGCGTGGATGGCCGGCACGACCTCCCAGCGCACGCACTCGTGGAACTGGTTGAGCAGCCACAGCCGGTGCTCGGCGGAGCCGATCTTGGCCACCATGGCGTGACCGGCCACGCTGTCCACCGAGTAGAGCTTGATCCGGCCCTCGGCCAGCAGCGGCCCGCACGCGTTGACGAGGCCCTGCCGCTCGATCTCCTCGGCGTCGCCGCCCGCCGACGGGAACACCAGCACCGGCACGCCCATCACCCCCCAGCGCACCACGGTGATGTCCAGCTGCAAGCGGCTGGAATACCACCGCTCCCTGACCCGCAAGGCGTCACTCATGGCAACCCGCGCGCAAAATGATCACGTACAGATCATTACTCATAAAAGAACTTCTGGGGACCCGGGAAAATCCAGGACAGCCCGTCCCGCAGCCGGTCCCGCCAGTTCTCCCAGCTGTGGCCGTCGCGCGCCTCGGTGTAGCGCACGGTCATCCCGGCCGCCTCGAAGACCGGGGCCATGGACCGGTTCGGCGCGATCAGCGGCTCGTACATGCCGCAGCTGACGAAGAGACGATCCGCCACCCGCCGCGGCGCGGCCCGGTACCGGTTCATGAACCGGACCACCGGCTCGAACGGCGGGCCGCCCCCGTGATCGCTGCCAATGTCCGTGAACACGAAAGACCCCGACTGCAGCAGCAGCGACCCGTACACGGACGGATACCGGTACGCGGTCGCCAGCGACGCCACCGCGCCGAAGCTCGCCCCCATCAGGCACCGCGCCGACGGCGTCCCGGCCAGCGGCAGCTCGGCCTCCAGCCGCGGCACCAGCTCGGCGGTCAGGAACCGGGCGTGCGCCGCCGAGTTGGCGTACTCGGCCAGCCGGTCACCCGGGTAGACGAACGCGGCCACCAGCTCGGCCACATCGAGCCGGTGGATCAGGTTGTCCAGTACCGTCTTGGCCGCGGCATACCCGAGGTAGTCCCCGCCGTCGTGCACGATCAGGAGGGGATACTGGCCAGAAGGCCGGAACCGGGCGGGCAGGTACAGCGTGACCGGGCAGTCCCGGCGCAGCGCCGGGCTCGGCACCACCAGGTCCGTCAGCGTCCCGGGCCGGGCGTCGGGATCGAACTGGGTCCAGTCCGGCACGACGTGCCCGTGCGCGTAGCAGACCGACGAACTGCCCACCGGGCTGTGCGCCAGCTTGGGGTTGAGCGGGTCGTTGATCCGCTCGCGGTGCCCGCCGCGCACCACCTCCAGCTGGTACTCGACCCGGGAGCCCTCGGGTAGCTCGAGCACGCCGGACCACAGGTCGGTGCCGCGCAGCCGGCGCAGTGGCAAGTGGTCGGGCAGGCCGAACGTCCGGTGCACCATGAACACCTCGTCGGCCTCGCCCCGGTACAGGAACGTGCACCGGGAACCCTCCACCACGGGCACCTCATGCCGGGCCAGGAACCGGTCCACGGCCGCCGCGTCGAGCGGCCGCCGCTCCCGCAGCCGGTTGACGGCGAGCTTGGGCGGGGTCTTCAAAGCTGGGTCCTCACGCCGCCCCGATTACCCGGACACCGTCCGGCCAAGCGCCATCCACGACGTCGATCCGCGTCCCCGCCTCGAGCGGCACGCACCGGGCCGGCCCGAACCGCCGCGCCAGCACCGCCATCCGCGGGCCGTCGTCGAGCAGCAGCCGGGCCTTGGCGTGCGGCAGCAGCACCACGTCCCGGACCAGGCTCAGCCCGCTGCCGTACACCTCGGGCTGCCCCGGACCCTGCGGCGCCCGGTCGTGGAACAGCACGATCCGGTCCGTCAGCGCCATCGCCCCCGCCGACCACGCGATGACCGTGGACCCGCCCGATGAAGACGGCAGAGCAGCGGCCACGTTGAACAGGTGCAGCACATCCGCCAGCACCCCCACGTGCCCGCCCGCCACCACCAGCGCGGAGGAATCCCGCAGCCCCGCGGCCACCTCTTCCCGGTGCCCGGCGATCACCGCCCGCTCGTGCGGTGGGAACCGTGCGTAGAACTCCCCGCGCACCCCGTTCACCCGCCGCCGGTGCGTCTCGTCCAGCTGCCGCACCCCGGCCACCGCCTCCTCGAAGGCCTCCACGTCAACGCCGGCGCCGCCAAGAGAACGACGCTGCACCGCGTACACCGCCCGCAGCGCGTAGTCCAGCCGCAGCAGGTACACCTCCTGCATCGCGGCCAGCACCCGCCGCACCTCCCGCTCGGCCGCCGCCCACTCCGGGTCCCGCCCGGCCACGTCCAGCCCGCGCCGGTACAGCCCCAGGTTCACCACGGAACCGCCGAGCAAGGCCGCAAGCTCCCCGTCGTCTGGCTCGCGCTCCCGCCACCCCGCCGTCACCGTGGCGAAGGGCCCGGGCAAGCCCAGCGACCGCACCGCCGAGTCCAGCGTGGGCCGCCGCTGCGGCCCGAGCAGGACGACCCTCACGAAGCGTAGACGTGCAACGTCCGCCCCACCTCGTCGAGCATGCCGCGCAGCGCGTCGTAGTCCGGGTGGCGCATCCGCACGTACGCGTTGGCCATGTACCCGGCCTCGACCCCCTGGGTCGGGGTGCCCGGCGGCGGTAGGTGCGCGTCGATGACCCACTCGCCGAGCCGCCCCTGGAGCTCGTCCACCCCCTCGTAACCCGAGATCACGCCGTCCTGCGACGGCCGCAGGGCCACGATCCCGCTGGCGTACCGCCGCGACGCCACCGCGGACGTCCCGCCGTGCACGATCGCGTCGGCCCAGGCCCGGTACAGGTCCAGGTCGTTGCCCGCCGAGTACAGGTCCCAGGCGCCCACCCCGGGCGGCCGGCAGCCGATCTCGGAGAACCGCAGCCCCTTCGGCCCGAAGAACCACTCCATGTGCGTAGCCGAGGTGCCGATGCCGAGCGCCGCGATCACGCGGGCGCCCATCTCCCGCAGCTCGCCGTAGTCCGCCACCGAATCCACCCGGTTGGTCGAGACGAACTGCGGCGAGATCCACCGCGTCCGCATCGCCTCCAGGACGTTCGGAAAGTAGTGCGACACGAAATCCACCGCCACGTGGCCGTCGACAGTGATCGTGTCGTAGAACCCCTCGTGCCCTTCCACGAACTCCTCTACCGCGACCGAATCGGCCCCGCCGAACCCCTCCAGGGCCCGCGCGAGCTCGTCACCAGAGTCGACGCGAACCGTCCCCGACGCCCCGGCGCCGCTCCGCGGCTTGAGGATCAGCGGGAACCCCACTCGTTCGGCGAATTCGAAGGCCTCAGCCGAAGTCGAGACCCCCGCCGAGGCCGCGGTCGGCACCCCCGCCTCGCGCAGGACCTCCTTCATCGACGGCTTGTCCCGGCACAACCAGGCCGTGCGGACCGAAGTCCCCGGGATCGTGCAGGCCTCCCTGACCTGCGCGGCCGCCATGGTGTGGGCCTCGATGGTGGCCTCGAGCCGGTCCACCCAGAGCTTGTCCTGCACCCAGCGCACCGCCCGGGTCATCGCGTCGGTGTCGGTGACCGAGGACACCCGCTCGTAGTGGTGCAGCCAGCCCTTCAGGTCGTCGTCGAACGACTCGGCCCCGTACTCGCCGATGCCGATCACGGTGGCGCCGGCCTCGGCCAGGGCGCGGGCGAACTGCCGCTGACTGGACGGGAAGAACGGCTCGACGAATATCACGTTCATGTCTGGCATGGTAACCGGAGGGTAGGTAGCTGCCATGGTGACCGCCGGGTTCGTCGCGCCTTACCTGCTGGATACCACGACGCGGTTCGTCGAGGCCGCCGCCCGGCTGCCGGGGGTGCGGACGGCGCTGATCACCTGCGAGCCGGCCGGCCGGCTGCCCCCGGCCCTCAGGGAGCACCTGGCCGGGCACTGGCGGATCGACGACGCGCTCGACCCGGGCCAGATCGCCGCCGCCGTCCAGGGCCTGTCCGGCCAGCTCGGCCCGGTCAGCCGGCTGCTGGCCGTCCTGGAGCAGCTGCAGGTCCCGCTGGCCCAGGTCCGCGAGCACCTGGGCATCGGCGGCATGGATCCGGTCACGGCCGCCAACTTCCGGGACAAAGACCAGATGAAAACGGTGTTCGAGCAGGCCGGCGTCCCCTGCGCCCGCCACCAGCTGGCCGTCCGCGCCGCTGACGCCCTCCAATTCACCGAACGAGTGGGTTTCCCCGTCGTCGTCAAGCCCCCGGCCGGCGCGGGTGCGAAGAGCACGTTCCGCCTCGACGATCCCGGTGACCTGAACGCGTGGCTGGAGATGGCGCCGCCCACCGCGGACCTGCCCGCGCAGCTGGAGGAGTTCCTCACCGGCGACGAGGGCTCCTACGACAGCGTGATGATCGACGGGCAGGTCGTCTGGGATTCGGTCTCGGACTACCTGCCGACCCCGCTGGAGGTGCTGCGGCACCCGTGGATGCAGTGGGTGGTACGCCTGCCGCGCGAGATCGGCCCGCAGTACGCCGGCATCCGGGAGGTCGCCCCGGCCGCGCTGCGCGCGCTCGGCCTGGTCACCGGCCTGACCCACATGGAATGGTTCCGCCGCCCGGACGGCTCGGTGGCCGTGTCCGAGGTCGGCGCCCGCCCGCCCGGCGCCCAGATCACCTCGATGCTGTGCTTCGCGCACGACTTCGACCTGTACTCGGCCTGGGCCCGCCTCATGATCGACGGCGTCTTCGACCCGCCCGGCCGGAAGTGGGCGGCCGGCACCGTCTACCTGCGCGGCCAGGGCGCCGGCCAGGTCCGCGGCGTGCACGGCCTGGACGCGCTGCCGCCCGCGGTGACGTCGCTGGTGGTCGACTCGCGGCTGCCCCCGCCCGGGCAGCCGTCCTCGGGCAGCTACGAGGGCGACGGCTGGATCACCATCAGGGCGCCGGAGACCGAGGTGGTCACCGCCGCGCTGAAGCAGATCGTCAGCACCGTCCGGGTGGAGCTGGGATGACGACCGTACTGATGATCTCGCCGGGCTACCCGGCGGAGATGGGGTTCTTCACCCGCGGGCTCGGCCAGGCTGGCGCCACCGTCATCGGCCTGGGCGACCAGCACCAGGACGCGCTGCCGCCGATCGCGCGGGAGGCCCTGGACCACTACGTCCAGGTGGGCTCGCTGACCAACCTGGGCGAGGTGGCCCCGGCCGTCCGCGAGGTGGCCCGGCACGCGCGGATCGACCAGGTCGAGTGCCTGTGGGAGCCGTACATGGTGCTGGCCGCGCAGCTGCGCGAGCAGCTCGGCCTGCCCGGCCTGACGGTGGCCCAGACGGTTCCGTTCCGGGACAAGGAGCGGATGAAGCAGCTGCTCGACGCGGCCGGCCTGCGCACCCCGCGGCACCGCGCCACCGAGACGGTGGCCGGGGTATGGGCGGCCGCCGAGCAGGTCGGCTACCCGCTCATCGTCAAGCCCATCGACGGGGCCGGCTCGGCCGACACCTACCGGGCCGGCTCGGCCGCCGAGCTCGACACGATCCTGCCCGCCCTGCGGCACGTGCCCCGGGTCAGCGTCGAGGAGTTCATCGACGGCGAGGAGTTCACCTACGACACCATCTGCGCCGGCGGCCAGGTGCTGGTCGAGAACATCTGCCAGTACCACCCGCGCCCCCTGCAAACCAAACTCCACGAGTGGATCAGCCCGGTCACGCTGGCGCTGCGCGACCTGGACGAGCCCGGCCTGGCGGGCGGCCGCGAGCTGGGCCGGTCGGTGCTGCGCGCCCTCGGCTTCGCCGACGGGTTCACCCACATGGAGTGGTACCGCAAGGCCGACGGCGAGGTGGTCTTCGGCGAGATCGGCGCCCGCCCGCCCGGCGCCCGCACCGTCGACGTGATGAACTACGCCACCGACGCCGACCTGTTTACCGCCTGGGCCTATGCCATCACCCAGGGCAGCATCCCGTTCGGTGTCGAGCGCCGCTACAACGCCGCCAGCATCTTCAAGCGCGCCCAGGGGGCCGGCCGGATCACCCGCTACGAGGGCCTGGACCACCTGCTGGCCGCCTACGGCGAGCACGTCGCCGCGATCGACCTGCTCCCGGTGGGCGCGCCCCGGCGGGACTGGCGGGCCACCCTGATCGCCGACGGCATGGTGATCGTCCGCCACCCCGATCTCGGCCCCGCCCTGGAGATGGCCCAGCGCTTCGCGGCCGAGCTGCACCTGTTCGCGGAGGGGACATGACCCCCAGCCCCG